>NZ_AP024546.1:1635310-1962372 GCF_018406645.1 Lysobacter helvus | reverse complement strand
CGCCACGAATTCGGCTGTGCGTTGCTGGGCGCGGGTGCGTCGGTGCAGGGCGATGGCGTGCTGCTCGGCGCAGGCCGCCGGCATCTCGACACGCGCCTGAACATCGACCACGCGGTCGGCGACACGCGCTGCGACCTCACGTGGCGCGGCCTCGCGGCGGATCGCAGCCGCGCGGTGCTGCACGGCGGCATCCTGATCCGCGCCGGCGCCGATGGCAGCAACGCGGCGTTGTCGACGAAGAACCTGCTGCTCAGCGCGCAGGCGGAAATTGATGCGCAACCGGTGCTGGAAATCCACGCCGATGAGGTGCAGGCCGCGCATGGCGCGACGGTGGGCGGCCTGGATCCGACGGCGCTGTTCTACCTGCGCTCGCGCGGCCTGCCCGAAGAAGACGCACGCCGCCTGCTGACCACCGCGTTCTGCCGCGCCGTGTTGCCGCGCGCGGACGCGACGTTGCGCCCGATCGCGGAAGCGGCGCTCGATCGCGCCCTCGCCAGGACCCTCGGGGACGCCTGATGAAAACGGAAACACCGACGCTCGCGCCCGACTGGGACCGCATCCGCGCCGACTTCCCGCTGCTCGCGCGGGAAGTGCACGGCAAGCCGCTGGTGTATTTCGATTCGGCGAACACGGGGCAGAAGCCGGCCGTCGTGATCGAGGCGGTGGATGCGTTCTACCGCCGCCACAACGCAAACGTGAGCCGCGCGGTGCATGCGTTGGGTGCCGAAGCCACGGAAGCGTACGAAGGCACGCGCGCGCGCCTGGCGCAGCACCTCAACGTGGCGCGCGAGGATCTCGTGCTCACCAGCGGCACGACGTTCGCGCTCAACCTGGTCGCGTATTCGTGGGCACTGCCGCGGTTGCAGCCCGGGGATGTCGTGCTGCTGACGCGGATGGAGCACCACGCGAACATCGTGCCGTGGCAGCTCATCTGCGAGCGCACCGGTGCGACGATCCGCGTCGCCGACCTCGCGCCCGACGGCTCGCTCGACCTCGACGCGCTGTACGCGTTGATGGCGCCGGACGTGAAGCTGCTCGGCATCGCGCACGTGTCGAACGTGCTGGGCACGGTGAATCCGGTCGCCGAGATCTGCCGAGAAGCACGCAAACGCGGCATCGTCACCGTCGTCGATGGGTCGCAGGCGCTGCCGCACATGGCGGTGGACATCGCGTCGATCGGCTGCGACTTCTACGCCTTCACCGGCCACAAGATGTGCGGGCCCACGGGCACGGGCGCGCTGTGGGCGCGTCGCGAACACCTGCTGGCGATGCCGCCCTTCCTCGGCGGCGGCGAGATGATCAAGGAAGTGCGTTACGAAGGCACGGTGTTCGCCGAGCCGCCGCATCGCTTCGAAGCGGGCACGCCGAACATCGCGGGGCACGTGGGGCTGGGCACGGCAGTCGGCTATCTCGACGGCATCGGCATGGACGCGATCGCCGCGCGCGAAGGCGATTTGCTCGCGCACCTCACCGAAGAAATGGATCGCGTCGAAGGCCTGCGCATCCTGGGGCGCGCGCCGCGCAAGGCCGCGGTGGTGTCGTTCCTGGTCGAAGGCGCGCATGCGCACGACCTCGCCACGCTGCTCGACCTGGAAGGCGTCGCCGTGCGCTCGGGCCACCATTGCGCGCATCCGCTGATGGCCTTCCTCGGCGTGCCGGCCACGTGCCGCGCGTCGCTGGCCTTCTACAACACGCATGCCGAGATCGAGGCGTTCATCGCCGCGCTGCGCAAGGTGCGGCGCCTGCTCGGCTAGACTTCCCCGCCCTTCCCCCGACGCGATCCGATCCATGAGCGAACTGCATTTCCGCGCAGCGACCGTCGATGACCTCGACGCGCTCGTCGCGCTCGTCACCTCCGCCTACCGTGGCGATGTCAGCCGCAAGGGCTGGACCACCGAAGCGGATTTCCTCGATGGCAACCGCATCGACCGCGAAGTCCTGCAACGCGACATCGAACGTCCGCGCAGCCGCGTGCTGCTGGCCGAACGCGACGGGCAACTGCTCGCCTGCGCGCACGTCGCCGATGAAGACGGCGCCGGGTATTTCGGCATGTTCTCGGTGGTGCCGTCGCTGCAGGGCGCGGGCATCGGCAAGGCCGTGCTCGCGGAAGGCGAACGCATCGCGCGCGACGACTGGGGCCTGCCGACGATGCGCATGACCGTCATCGACATCCGCGACGAACTCATCAAGTTCTACGAGCGCCGCGGTTACGCATTGACCGGCATCAAGAAGCCCTTCCCCTACGGCGACGAACGCTTCGGCATCCCGACGCGCGATGACCTGCGCTTCGAAGTCATGGAGAAAGCGTTGTGAGCGAAGCCTGGGTGCGCGTCTGCGCGACGTCGGAATTGCTCCCGGGCGAGTCGAAGGTCGCGTGGGACGGCGACACCGCGATCGTGGTCTTCAACTACGACGGCGATTTCTACGCACTCGAAGACCGGTGCTCGCACGAGGACTTCGATCTGTCGTCGGGCCCGTTCGACGCGGAAGAAGCGACGATCGAGTGCGTCCTGCACGGCTCGAAGTTCGACGTGCGCGACGGCCGTGCGCTCAACGCGCCCGCCTATGCGCCGGTGCCCAAGTTCCCGACGAAGGTCGAAGACAACGCGGTCTGGACGCGGGACGACCGCTGATCGGCCGCGCCGATCGCTTCCATTGCGTTTGCGAATCGTTCTCATTAACATGCCCGGGCCGCGGCGGATGCCGCAACCCCCTTGCATACAGAGGACGTCATGCCCCACCCCGCCCTGCGCGCCACGCCCCTGGCGGTCGCGCTCGCCCTGGCCGTCGCCGCCCCCGCCCACGCCGCCGATGAGTCCGCACCGCGCAAGCCGCGCGAGCTGGACCACGTCGAGGTCGTTGGCAAGCAGGACGCCTACGTGGTCCCCGAATCCTCGACGGCCACGAAGACCCCCACCCCGCTCCGCGACACGCCGCAGTCCATCACCGTCATCCCGCAGCAGCTGATCCGCGACCAGGCGATGTCGGGCCTGGTCGACGTGTTCCGTTACGTGCCCGGCGTGGGCGTCGCCCAGGGCGAAGGCAACCGCGACACCCTCGTGTTGCGCGGCAGCAGCACCACCGGCGACCTGTTCGTCGACGGCATGCGCGACGACGTGCAGTACATCCGCGACCTGTACAACATCGATCGCGTCGAAGTACTCAAGGGGCCGAACGCGATGATCTTCGGCCGCGGTGGTTCCGGCGGCATCGTCAACCGCGCCACCAAGCAACCCGATGGCAAGACCGTGCGCGAGGTCAGCGCGCAATTCGGCAGCTGGAACAAGCGCCGCGTCGCCGCCGACGTGGGCCAGGCGATCAACGAACACGTCGACTTCCGCGTCAATGCGATGTTCGAGGATTCCGACAGCTACCGCGACGACTTCGACATCCGTCGCTGGGGCATCAACCCGACCGTGGGCTTCGACGTCGGCGAGTCCACGCGCGTCACGCTGGGGTACGAACACTTCGAGGACGAACGCGTCGCCGATCGCGGCGTGCCATCGGAACCCAATGCGTACAACGGCCGCCGCACGCCGCTCGACGTGGATCCCTCCACGTTCTTCGGCGACCCCTTCCGCAGCCCGGTGAGCGCGGACGTCGATGCCTTCGGCGCGCTGGTCGAACACGAATTCGCCGGCGGCGCGACCCTGCGCAACCGCACGCGCCTGGCCGACTACGACAAGTTCTACCAGAACATCTTCTCCGGCGCGGTCGACGCCACGCGCACGCAGGTTGCCATCAACGCGTACAACAACGGCACCCACCGAAGGAACCTGTTCAACCAGACCGACCTGGTGTGGAGCGCGGACACCGGCAACGTGCACCACACGTTGCTCGCCGGCGCCGAGTTCGGCCACCAGGACACCGACAACCTGCGCACCACCGGCTTCTTCGGCGCGCCGGGTTCGACGGCAACGTCGGCGAACGTCCCGCTGTCCAATCCGCGCTACTACGGCCCGATCACGTTCCGTCCTTCCGCCACCGACGCGGAGAACAACAGCGTCGCGAAGACCGCGGCCGTCTACATGCAGGACCAGCTCGAACTGGGCGAACACTGGCAGGCGATCGTGGGCCTGCGTTTCGACCGCTTCGATGTCGACTTCACCAACAAGCGCCTCGCGCCGGGCAATCCCGCGCGCAACATTTCCGCCACCGACAACCTGTGGTCGCCGCGCGCGGGCCTCGTGTACAAGCCGATGGAACCGGTCTCGATCTACGCCAGCTACAGCGTCGCCTACCAGCCGCGCTCGGGCGACCAGCTCGCATCGCTGTCGCCGACCAACCAGGCCTTCGATCCGGAAAAGTTCATCAACTACGAGCTCGGCGCGAAGTGGGATGTCATGGATCGCCTCGCGGTGACCGCCGCGATCTACCAGCTGGATCGCACGAACGTCATCGTGCCGCTAGACGCCACCACCTCGACGCTGGTGGACGGCCAGCGCGCGAAGGGCGTGGAAGTGGGCCTGGCGGGATCGTTGACGGATCGCTGGCACGTCATGGGCGCGTATGCCTGGCAGGACGGCGAAATCCTCGCCGGCGCGGACCGCGGCAAGCGCCTGGCGCAGTTGCCGGAAAACACGTTCTCGCTGTGGAACCGCTTCGACCTGACCGAGCGTTGGGGCCTGGGCTTCGGCGCGCAGTACCGCGACGAGATCTTCGCGCAGGTCACCAACCTGGTGACGCTGCGGAGTTACACGCGCTACGACGCGGCGGTGTTCTTCGACGCGAACGATCACCTGTCGCTGCAGCTCAACGTCGAGAACCTGTTCGACAAGGAATACGCCGTCAGCGCCAACAGCGACAACAACATCACGCCCGGCTCCCCGCGTGCCGCGACCGTGAGCCTGCGTTATAACTTCTGATCCCGAACCCGAGCCTCGCTCCATGCACGCGACCACCGCCACGCCCGCCCGACGTTCTGCCACCAGGCACCGCTGGATCCGCCAGTTGCACCTGTGGATCGGCGCCTGGGGCGCGCTGGCGGCGATCGTCTACGGGTGCACGGGCCTGGTGATGAACCATCGCTTCGGCGACAGCGCCTGGCCGCAGGGCGACAGCAACGAAGCCGGCCGCGCGACGCTCGCCGTGCCGGTGGAAGCGCGCGCCACACCGGAACAACTCTCGCTGTGGCTCAAGCAGGCTCAAGGCCTGGATGCCCAGGTAATCCGCAAGTCGCCGCCTCCGGGCGGCGACGCGAAGGGCCGCAGAAGTGGTCACTCAGCGGCGGCACGGCAAGCGATGCGTGGTCGGTGGACTACGTGCCGGGCGATGCGACCACCGAGGTCAAGCACACGCAACACACGCTGCTGGCCGCGTTCAATCGCCTGCACAAGGGCGTGGGAGGCGGCCTGGGGTGGCGCCTGCTCGCCGACAGCTTCGCGCTCTGCATGATGCTGCTGGGCCTGTCGGGCCTGTACATGTGGGCGCGTGGACGTTCGTTGCGCGAGATGGCCGTGAGCGTGCTCGGCGTGTCGGTCGCAGCGCTTGCGCTGGTGCTGGTGCCCGCGTTGCTCTGAATTCGCTCAGCGCGGCTGCAACCGCGCGAGCAACACCTCGCCGCCACCTTCCAGCACATGCCGCAGGCGCGCCTCGCCCGCCTGCAGGAGTGCGGTGTCGCCGGCATGCATCGACGGCAACCCGGAGTCGTCCGCGAAGCGCGCCTGCCCCGCGAGCAGGTGCACGGCCCACGTCGTGTGCGGATCGGCGAAGATCACCATCGGGCCCACGAGCGGGCGATGCCACAGCTGCGCATCGATCGCGTCGCGACGCCACATCAGGTTGAAGTCCTGCGTTGCGCCGTCGATCAGTTCGCCGTGCACGGCGCGTTCGCCGGAGAATCGCAAACGCCCGTGCGGTGGTTCGAGCGCATGCACGTCGCCATCGTCGAAGCGCAGGCGCACGCCGTTGCCGCTGATCAACACGATCTCGCGTTCGATCCCTTCGAAGCGCGAGAACGGCGCGTCCTGTTCGATCTCCGCGATCGACAACCGCCATTGCCAGGCGCCCTCGGCCGGCACCGCGATGATCTCGCGCGTCCAGCCCGCGCCGTTGCGCCAGCGTTCGCGCCGGTATTCGTTGGCCGGGATGACCCGGGAGCGCGCAGGGTGGGTGCGGACTTCCATGCGCGAAGACTACGTCGAAAAGGGCGGGGGCCGGGCGCAGTCCGTTGCGCCCGCCCCCGCACGGCGTTCCGCCCAACGACGCGCGTGCGCCGCCGGAACACCACCTGCTCCGAAGGAACCGCGCCTCAGGGCGCCGAGGCCGCCGCCGCGGCCGGTTTGCGCGCCGGCGCCGCGCCGCCGCCGATCTCGATGCGCTCGCGGTTCTTCTCCACCGTCTTCAGGCCGATGCCCTTGACGCTGGCCAGCTGTTCCAGGCTTTTGAAGGGCCCGTGTTCCGCGCGATGGGCCACGATGGCCTCGGCCTTGGCCGGACCGATGTTGACCAGCACTTTGTCGATGGTGGCCGCGTCGGCCGTGTTGACGTCGACCTTGTCTGCGGCTAAGGCCGCGCCGGCGCACAGCAGCGCCACCGCGAGCGAGGCGAACAACTTGCGCGGGGATGGAAGGATGGGGGCCATCGGGGTCTCTCCTTGACGAGGGCACCCGCGGGATGCGGATGCCTGGGTGTCCTGCAGCCCAGCGGCTGCGGGAGGCACAGTCTCCCGTCCTGCCCCGCCCCGCCCCATCCGGAATGCCCCCGCCCGCGTGTCCGGCATCGGCGCGACCGCATGTCAGGGATGTCTGAACCGGCTTCGCGGGCCACCCGGTAGAATGCGCGGCTCGCCTCCCCCAGGATTGCGCGCAACATGGATTCCAACTTCGACGCCCCCGCCATCGAGCGCCATGTCAGCGAGAAGTGGGACGACGACATCGTCCCCCGCCTCGTCGATTACATCCGCATCCCCAACAAGTCGCCGATGTTCGACACCGACTGGGTGGCGCACGGCTACATGGATGCCGCCGTCAAGCTGATGGAAGACTGGGCGAAGGCGCAGTCCATTCCCGGCATGGTCGTGGACGTGGTGCGCCTGGAAGGCCGCACGCCGCTGATCTTCCTCGAGATCCCCGCCGCCAACGGCGGCAGCGACGACGACTGCGTGCTGCTCTACGGCCACCTCGACAAGCAGCCCGAGATGACGGGCTGGGACGACGACCTCGGCCCGTGGACGCCCGTGATCAAGGGCGATCGCCTGTACGGCCGCGGCGGCGCCGACGACGGCTACGCATTGTTCGGTTCGCTCGCCGCGATCCTCGCGCTACAGGCGCAGAAGATCCCGCACGCGCGCTGCGTGATCCTGATCGAAGCCTGCGAAGAATCCGGCAGCTACGACCTGCCCGCCTACGTCGACCACCTGGCCGCACGCATCGGCATGCCCTCGCTCGTCGTGTGCCTCGATTCGGGTTGCGCCAACTACGACCAGCTGTGGTGCACCACCTCGCTGCGCGGCCTGGCCGGCGGCAACCTCACGGTGAAGGTGTTGTCCGAAGGCGTCCATTCCGGCGACGCGTCGGGCATCGTGGCTTCGAGCTTCCGCATCCTGCGCCAGTTGCTCTCGCGCATCGAAGACGAGAAGACCGGCCGCATCCTGCTCGACGGCTTGCACAGCGAAGTGCCCGCCGAGCGCCTCGTGCAGGCGAAGGAAGCGGCGAAGGTCGTCGGCACCGCGGTCTACGACAAGTTCCCGTTCCTGCCCGGCATGGTGCCGATGGCCGACGACCTCACCGAACTCGTGCTCAACCGCACCTGGCGCCCCGCGCTGTCGGTGACGGGCGTCGACGGCATGCCGGCCCTCTCGTCGGCAGGCAACGTGCTGCGTCCCTTCACCGCGGTGAAGCTGTCGCTGCGCCTGCCGCCCACGCTGGACGGCAAGCGCGCCGGCGAACTGCTCAAGCAGACGCTCGAACGCGATCCGCCCTACGGCGCGCAGGTCACGCTGGACCTCGAGAAGGCTTCCACCGGCTGGAATGCGCCCGCGATGTCGCCGTGGCTCAACCAGGCCATCGACGATGCGAGCCGCGAGTTCTTCGGCCAGCCCGCGATGTACATGGGCGAAGGCGGCACGATCCCCTTCATGGGCATGCTCGGCGAGAAGTACCCGGACGCGCAGTTCATGATCACCGGCGTGCTGGGCCCGCATTCCAACGCGCATGGCCCGAACGAATTCCTGCACATCCCGATGGGCAAGCGCGTCACCGCGTGCGTCGCACGGGTGATCGCGCGCCACCACGAAGCGGGCACGCGCGGCGAGACCCGCCGCAGCGCGCACGTGGCCGGTGGCAGCGACCACGGGGACCACGGCTGCTGCTGATCCACCGCAACTAGGCGATCCAACGTCCGCGAACCAGGGGAGCGCGCGCGATGACCCAGGGACCGATCGAGTTCGTCCTGGCCGCGCGCGCCTTCGGCGACATCGGCCATGGCTGGCCCGCGCTGATCGTCATCGGCTGCCTGGCGGGCCTGGTCGCCCGCTGGATGACCTCCTCGCAGAAACGCATCGGCCTGCTGTCGTCGTTTGCGCTGGGCATCGCGGGTGCGGCGCTGGCGTGGTTCGCCACGCGCTGGGCCGGTTACACGCCCGCCGGCCCCGGCATGCGCTTCGTCGTTGCCCTCGGGGGCAGCCTGGTCCTGGCGATGCTGGGCGGCGCAATGGGCAGAATGCTGCGGCGCACACCACGCTAGCATCCCCCCGGCGCCATCCCGGCGCGGCTGGAGGGGCACACCATGTTCGACGGACTCCTGATGTACCTGGTCGGCGGTGCGGTGATCGGCATCCTTGCGCGTTTCTTCAAGCCGGGCGCGGACCCGGTGGGCTGGATCATGACGATCGTGCTGGGCGCGCTGGGTGCGCTGGCCGGTGGTTACATCGCAGGGATGCTCGGCGTCGGCAATCGCATCCTGGTCTGGGTGATCGCGATCGTCGCGGCCATCGTGCTGCTGTTTCTGTGGGAAGCCATCCGCGGCAAGCGTCCGCGCGCGGCCTGATCCAACGCAGCCTGCAACGAAACGCCCCGCATCGCGGGGCGTTTTTTTATCCGCGACCGAGCAGCATCGCAACGACGCGTTCGGCCAGTTCCTCGGCCGGCGCACTGGTCGTATCCAGCACCAGCTCCGCCGCCTCCGGCGCTTCGTAGGGCGAATCGATGCCGGTGAAGTTCGGCAGGTCGCCGCGCCGCGCCTTCGCGTAGAGGCCTTTCACGTCGCGCGCTTCGGCCACGGCCATCGGCGTGTCCACGAACACTTCGAGGAACTCGCCTTCGCCGAACAACGCACGCGCCGTGCGCCGCTCCGCGCGGAACGGCGAGATGAAACTGACGAGCACGATCAGCCCCGCGTCCGTCATCAGCCTGGCCACCTCGCCCACGCGGCGCAGGTTTTCGACGCGGTCTTCGTCGGTGAAGCCCAGGTCGCGGTTGAGGCCGTGGCGCACGTTGTCGCCGTCGAGGACGAACGCGTGCAGCCCCATCGCCTGCAACCGGCGATCGACGAGGTTGGCGATCGTCGACTTGCCGGACCCCGACAAGCCCGTGAACCACACGCACCGCGGCGCCTGCCCGAGGCTGCGCGCGCGCGTCGCGCGATCCACGTCGATGTGCTGCCAGTGCAGGTTGCCTGCGCGGCGCAGCGCGAAGTCGAGCGTGCCGGCCGCGACCGTCGTGTTATCGATGCGATCGATGAGGATGAAGCCGCCGAGCGCACGGTTCTTCGCATACGGTTCGAACGCGATCGCCTGGTCGAGCGAGAGGTTCACGTAACCGACTTCGTTGAGGTCCAGGTGCGTCGCCGCGAGCGAGGCCTGCGTATCGACGTCGACCTTGTGCTTGAGCGCACTCACCGTCGCGCCCACGGTGCGCGTGCCCAGCTTCAGCCAGTACGGACGCCCCGGCAGCAATTGTCCTTCGCCCATCCACAGCACGTGCGCGGCGAACTGGTCCGACACCTCGGGTGCATCGTCGCCGGCCGCGATCACATCGCCGCGGCTCACGTCGATCTCGTCCTCGAGCACCAGCATGATTGCCTGCCCCGCGACGGCCGATTCGCGCGCGCCTTCCGGCCCGAGCACGCGCGCCACGCGCGATCGCCGCCCCGCCGGCAACACCACCACCGCACCGCCCGGCGCGACGCGCCCAGCGACCAGGGTGCCGGCGTAACCCCGGAAATCACGATCCGCGTCGCGACGATCCGGCCGCTGCACCCACTGCACCGGCAGGCGGAAGCCGCCTTCGGCTTCGACGCGGTCGACCTGCACCGTGTCGAGGTATTCCAGCAACGCCGGGCCGTCGTACCACGGCATCGCCTGCGAGCGTTCGATGAGGTTGTCGCCCTGCAGCGCCGACAACGGAATGCACTGCACGTGCGGGATCCCGAGCGACGATGCCAGCGCTGCGTACTCGTTCGCGATCGTTTCGAACACCGCGAAGTCGTAGCCGACGAGATCCATCTTGTTCACCGCCAGCACCACGTGCCGCAGCCCGAGCAGCGAGGCGATGTACGTGTGCCGACGCGTCTGCGGCAACAAGCCCTTGCGCGCATCGACCAGCACCACGGCGAGGTCCGCCGTCGACGCACCGGTGGCCATGTTGCGCGTGTACTGCTCGTGCCCCGGGCAATCGGCGACGATGAACTTGCGCCGTTCCGTATCGAAGAAGCGATACGCCACGTCGATGGTGATGCCCTGCTCCCGCTCCGCGGCCAGGCCGTCGAGCAGCAACGCGTAATCGATGTTCTCGCCCTGCGTGCCGTGGCGGCGGCTGTCGGCGGCGAGCGCGGCCAGCTGGTCTTCGAACAGGCGCTTGCTGTCGTGCAGCAGCCGCCCGATCAGCGTGCTCTTGCCGTCGTCCACGCTGCCGCAGGTGATGAAGCGCAGCAGGTCCTTGTGCTCGTGGCGGCGCAGCGCCGCGGCGATGTCGGTATCGTCGTAGACGCGCGTCATCAGAAGTACCCCTCCTGCTTCTTCTTCTCCATCGACGCACTGGGGTCGTGGTCGATCACGCGGCCCTGCCGCTCCGACGTGGTCGCCACCAGCATCTCCGCGATGATCTTGTCGAGCGTGTCGGCGTCGGATTCGATCGCGCCGGTGAGCGGATAACAGCCCAGCGTGCGGAAGCGCACGCGGCGCATCGCCGGCACCTCGCCTGCACGCAGCGGCAGTCGTTCGTCGTCGACCATCAGCAACGCGCCGTCTCGTTCCACCACCGGGCGCTCCTTCGCGAAGTACAGCGAGGGCACCGGGATGTTTTCCCGATAGATGTAGAGCCACACGTCGAGCTCGGTCCAGTTCGACAGCGGAAACACGCGCACGCTCTCGCCCGCGGCGATGCGCGTGTTGTAGAGGTCCCACAGTTCGGGGCGCTGATGCTTCGGGTCCCAGCGGTGCTGCGCGTTGCGGAAGGAGAACACGCGTTCCTTCGCGCGCGACTTCTCCTCGTCGCGGCGCGCGCCGCCGATGGCCGCATCGAACCCGTACTGATCGAGCGCCTGCTTCAGTGCCTGCGTCTTCATCACGTCGGTGTGCACGGTGGCGCCGTGCGTGATCGGCCCGATCCCGCGCGCGACGCCGTCGGGATTGGTGTGCACGCGCAGGTCCACGCCCGTCTCGGCCGCGCGACGATCGCGGAACTCGATCATCTCGCGGAATTTCCAGCCGGTATCCACGTGTAGCAGCGGAATGGGCGGCCGCCCCGGCGCGAACGCCTTCATCAGCAAGTGCAGCAACACCGAGCTGTCCTTGCCGATCGAATACAGCAGGACCGGATTGCGGAAGCTCGCCGCCACCTCGCGCAGGATGTGCAGGCTCTCGGATTCGAGGCGGTCGAGGTGGCTCGGGGTCATGCGGTTCTGCGCCATGCGTGGAACCGCGATCTTACGGAGCCCCGGCCGAAGGTGCGACGCTCACGCGGCGAAATGCAGGTAGAGCGTCCGCGTGCTCAGGCCGACGACCAGCAGGCCCACCACCACCAGCAGCCAGCGCGCATGCAGGCGCTTGACCAGCCACCCGCCGATCGGGGCCGCCGCCACGCCGCCCAGGGCCAGGCCCACCACGATCTGCCAGTGCGAGATGCCCAGCGTCATCAGGAACACCAGCGACGCCGTCACGGTGACGAAGAACTCCACCGCATTGACGGTACCGATGGTGAAACGGGCCTCGTTGCCGCGCGCGAGCAGGTTGGACGTGACCACCGGCCCCCATCCGCCGCCGCCGATCGCATCGACCAGCGCGCCGAAGAATCCCAATGGAATCAGGTGCGAGGTGACGCGCTTGGACGTGAGTTCGCGGAAGCCCTTCGCGATGATCACCAGGCCCATCACCAGCAGGTATCCCGCGATCCAGGGCTTGATCGCATCGCCCGGCAGGTGCACCAGGACATATGCGCCCACGGCCGCACCCAGCATGCCGGGTAGCAGCAGGCGGCGGAACAGGTGCTTGTCGATGTTGCCGAAGGCGTGGTGCGAGATCGCGGAGGTGCCGGTGGTGAAGCATTCGGCCGCGTGCACCGTGGCGCTGCTCAGCGCCGGCGGCACGCCCACGCCCAGCAGCAGGCTGGAGGCCGTCACGCCGTAGGCCATGCCGAGCGCGCCATCCACCAGCTGCGCGGCGAAGCCGATCACCACGTAGACGATGAAGTCGTAGGACAGCATTTCATTCACGGCGGGGGGACCGATGCGGGCGACAAGGGGAATGTACGCAAGAGTTCCGGACCGTACCGGCACGCAGGCTTCTCGCGCCGTGAAGGCCCGCCGGTTTACCCTTCGCGCATGACCGCCGACCCCGCTTCCGCGCCTTCGCGCGACGACCAGCGCCTCGCCTGGGCCCGCACCGCCACCGGCCACGCCGACCTGGGCCTGGCGCGCGCCTCCATGGATGCAGGCTTCCGCAGCTACTGGCGCACGCTGGGCCCCGAGCCGAGCCGCATCGTGATGGACTCGCCGCCCGACAAGGAAGACGTGCGCCCGTGGCTGCGCATCCGCGCGATGCTCGAAGCGGCCGGCGTGCGCGTGCCGCAGGTGCTGGCCGAAGACGCGGCGACGGGCTTCCTGCTGCTCGAAGACCTCGGCGCCGACACCTACCTGCATGTCATCCACGCCGACAACGCCGACGCGTTGTTCGACGATGCGATCACGCAGCTGCTGCGCCTGCAGGCCGCGCCGGTGCCGGACGACTTCCCGGCGTACGACGAGCCCCTGCTGCTGCGCGAACTGCGCCTGTTCGACGAGTGGTACCTCGGGCGACATCTCGCGCTCGTGCTCGACGACAGCGACCTGCAACGCCTCGAGCGCGTGCATCGCGTGCTGATCGACGCCGCGCTCGCGCAACCGCAGGTGCTGGTGCATCGCGACTTCATGCCCCGCAATTTGATGCCCGCGTCCGATGGGCCGGCCGTGCTGGATTTCCAGGACGCGGTGCGGGGCCCGATCGCGTACGACCCGACGTGCCTGTTCAAGGATGCGTTCCTGAGCTGGCCGGTCGAGCGCATCCACGGCTGGCTGGATCGTTACCACGCACGTGCGGCGGAGGCCGGATTGCCGGTGCCGTCGCTGGAACGCTTCCGCCGCGACGCCGACCTGATCGGCGTGCATCGCCATCTGAAAGTCATCGGCATCTTCGCGCGCCTGCACCATCGCGATGCGAAGCCGAAGTATTTGCAGGACGTGCCGCGCTTCTTCGCCTACCTGGACGACGTGTTGCCGAAGTACCCGGAACTCGCCCCGCTCGCCGAACTGATCGCCACGCGCGTGAAGCCCGCGATCAAGGAATACGGCCACTGGACCGAAGGCACCGCGGAAGACGCCACGCGATGAAGGCACTGGTCCTCGCCGCCGGCCTCGGCGAACGCATGCGGCCGCTGACGAACACGACGCCGAAGCCGCTGCTGGAAGCGGGCGGGAAGCCGTTGATCGCGTGGCACCTGGAGAAACTGGCGGCGATGGGCATCGTCGATGTCGTCGTCAACACGAGCTGGTTGGCGGCGCGGTTCCCGGATGTGCTGGGCGATGGATCGCGATGGGGAGTGCGGCTGCATTACTCGTACGAAGGCGCGACGCCGCTGGAAACGGGCGGCGGCCTCTTCAATGCGTTGACGTTGCTGGGCGATGCGCCGTTCCTTGCCGTGAATGGCGACGTGTGGACGGATTTCGATTTCGCGCGGTTGCCGAGCGAGCCGCGTGGCGAAGCGCATCTCGTGCTCGTCGACAATCCGCCGCAGCATCCGAACGGCGATTTCGCGTTGCGCGCCGACGGCACGGTGGCGTCGGACGGCGAAGCGCGCCTGACCTTCGCGGGGATCGGCGTTTATCGGCCGTCGTTGTTCGATGGCTGGCGCGGGATCGTCGGCAACGTGCCGGGTGTCGATGAGACACCGCCGCGGTTCAAGCTTGCGCCGCTGTTACGTCACGCGATGGGCCGCAACGCCATCGACGGTACGCATCACCGCGGCGCGTGGACGGATGTCGGGACGCCGCAGCGGCTGGCCGAACTCGATGCGTCGCTCAACGCGCGCCCAACGTCTCCTTCAAGAACGGCACCGTAATCCGCCGCTGCGCCGCCAGCGACGCGCGGTCGAGCACATCCAGCAACCCGGTCAGCGTCGCAAGATCGCGCCCCTGCCGCCGCAACAGCCAATCGATCGCCGCGTCATCCAGCATCAAGCCGCGGCGCTGCGCACGGTCGCGCAACACATCGCGCCGCCCCGCGTCATCCAGCGGCGCCAGCACGATCCGCGTGCATTGCTGCAGGCGCGAACGCAGATCCGGCAACGCCAGCGTCAACGCATCCGGCGACACCGTCGCGGTGTAGAGCACGGCGATGCCCGCACTGCGCGCGCGATTGTGGAAGTCGAACAACGCCACTTCGTCTTCGCGCTCGCCGGCGATCGCATCCAGGCCGTCCAGCGCCACCAGCGCATGCGTATCGAACGCTTCCAGCGCATCCCGCATCCGCCCCGCCGCGGCCCGCACCGGCACGTACGCGGCGCTGCGCCCCACGGCTTCCGCCGCCGCGCACGCCGCCAACGCAAGATGCGTTTTGCCGACCCCAGCAGGCCCGGCGAGGTACAACCAATCCGACTGCGCGACTTCCGCGAGCGCACGCACCTGCGCCAACGCGCCGTCGGGCGCGGCAACGAACGCTTCCAGCCGCTGGTCCGGCGGATAGCGCAACGCCAGCGGCAACTGCGGGGCGGGCGACATCTGCGTCAGGCGTGGTCGTCGTCCGGCGTCGGGCGTTCGATGCCCGCGTCGACGTACGCATCCAGTTCGATGCCGGGCGGCGCTTCGCCGGCGTAGAGGCGACTGCGCGTGTAACGCTCGTGCGCGTAGCGCAACAGCACGTTGACCACCGCGGCGACGGGCAGCGCGAGCAGCACGCCCAGGAAACCGAACAACTGTCCGCCCGCCATGATCGCGAAGATCACCGCGACCGGATGCAGGCCGATGCGATTGCCGACGAGGCGCGGCGTGAGCACGTAGCTCTCGATGACCTGGCCGACGCCGAACACGCCGAGCACCAGCGCCACGTGCTTCCAGTCGCCGAACTGCACCATCGCGGCGATCACGCCCATCACCACGCCGGTGGCGGGCCCGAGGTACGGCACGAAACTCACGATGCCCGCGATGAAGCCGATCAGCAGGCCGACGTTGAGGCCCACGGCCCACAACCCCAGCGCATACAGCACGCCCAGCGCGAGCATCACGCTGAACTGCCCGCGCAGGAATGCACCGAGCACGACGTCCGATTCCTTCGCCAGGCGCGTCACCGTGGCGATGTGGTCCCGCGGCACGAGCGCGGCGAAGCGTTCGACCAGCAAATCCCAGTCGCGCAGGAAGTAGAACGTGAGCACCGGGATCAGCACGATGTTCGCCACCCACGCGATCAGCGCGAACCCGGACGCCGACAGGTACCCGAGCATCGTCGTGGCGATGCCGCCCGCGCGCTCCCAGTGTTCGCGGATCAGTTGCACGATGCGATCCGGATCCAGCCACGAGGCGAGTTCCAGCCCCGTGCGGCGCTCGACCCACGGCAACGCGGTGCCGATGAACCAGTCGCGGTAGGTCGGCAGCGATTCCATCAGCGTGACGAGCTGGCGTTCGATCATCGGCACCAGCAACACCAGCGCGATGAGCAGCAGCATCGTCATCAGGCAGAACACGATCACGACCGCGGTGGTGCGCGACCAGCCGCGGCGTTCGAGGCGATCCACCGTGGGATCGCCCAGCCAGCCGAGCATCGCGGCGATCACGAACGGCGTGAGGATCGGGGCGAGCAGGAAGACCAGCACGCCCGCGATCGCGGCGATCAGCGCCCACTGCCAGCGGCGCGCGAGGGTGGCCGCGTGCAGGTCCATGTCAGCGCAGGTGCAGGACCGGGGCGTCGCCTTCGTCGGCCGTGAGCACTTCGCCGTTGCCCAGCGCGCGCTTCAGGCCCGGCAGGCCGGTGATCAGGTCGAGCTCCAACGTCAGGCCTTCGGCGTTCGCGCGCACCGGCGCCATGCCGCGCACGACGGCCAGCGACTGCAGGTAGGACATCAGGCGCAGGTAGTCCTCGCTGTCGCGCACGCCGTCGATCTGCACGGTGTAGCGCCCCGCGGTGCCGGCCGCGCTGCTGCGCTTGGCGTATTTCTTCGACAGCGCGTCGGCCGCGCCGTCGGCGCCGGAGGCCATCGCGCGGCGCGCGTCGGGCTGCGTGGACGTCCAGGTGGACAGCACCTTGCCGCTGTCGACGAACGTCCAGTCGGCGGTCCAGCCCCCGCCTTCGGCGCGGTAGAGCTTGCCGATCAGCTGCATCGGCGGGCTGTAGCGCGAGGACAGGCGGGCGATGGCCGCGGTGTCGCCGCGCCAGATGGCGCCGACGGCCGCTTGTTCGGCGGCGCTGCCGGACGGCAGGCCGAGGCGATAGCCGCGTTCCTGCGCGCGGTCGAGCACGGCGCGCGCGGCGCCGGTCTGCGCCAGCGCGACCAGGCGCGGGCCGCGGCCGTCGTTGATCGCCAGCCACAGCACGGGCTTGGGCCGCGGTTCGGCCCAGATCGGCAGGCCCAGCGTGGCGGCGATGCCGTCCACCTGCTCCTGGTCGAACCGCACGATCAGCGTGGTCGTGTAGGTGGGGGCGCCGGTGGCCGAGCGGCCTTCGTCCTGGCGGTAGTCGTAGCTCTTCACGTAGTCGCGGGCGCGGCGCAGTTCCTGCCCCACGCCCGGCATCGAAGCGGCGCTGCGGTTGCCCGACAGCTTGCCCAGCACCTGCGACATCGCGCGGGCGAAGGCGGTATTGCGCTCGGTTTCGCCCTGGCCGTTGACGTTGACCTCGGCCTCGTACATGCCATGCGCGCCGGCACGGTCGCCTTCCACGCGCTGCGCGAACGCGGCGCCGAACGCCAGCCAAAGTGCCACCACGCCCGCGATCCGGATTGCCAGACGCATCGTTCATCCCTGCTGCGAAACCGGGGGCATGGTGCCGCAGCGGCGCCTCGCGCGTCCAATCGGGGGGCGCGCGCCGAGCCCGCACTGTTAAAATCTCGGCCCCGCAGCGCCCTCCCGGACCGACGTGACCACCCCCACTCCGCTCACCTACCGGGACGCCGGCGTCGACATCGACGCGGGCAACGCCGTCGTCGAACGCATCAAGCCGCTGGTCAAGCGCAGTTTCCGGCCCGAGGTGATGGGCGGCCTGGGCGGGTTCGGCGCGCTGTTCGACCTGTCGGGCAAGTACCGCGAACCGGTGCTGGTCTCCGGCACCGACGGCGTGGGCACCAAGCTCAAGCTGGCGCAGCAGCTCAACCGCCACGACACGATCGGCATCGACCTCGTCGCCATGTGCGTGAACGACGTGCTGGTGCAGGGCGCCGAACCGCTGTTCTTCCTCGACTACTTCGCCACCGGCAAGCTCGATGTCGACACCACCGTCGCCGTCGTCGGCGGCATCGCGCGCGGTTGCGAACTCTCCGGCTGCGCGCTGATCGGCGGCGAGACCGCCGAGATGCCCGACATGTACCCGCCGGGCGAATACGACCTTGCCGGGTTCTGCGTCGCGGCGGTGGAGAAGTCGCAGATCGTCGACGGCGCGAAAGTGCGCGCGGGCGACGTGCTGCTGGGCATCGCGTCGTCGGGCCCGCATTCCAATGGCTATTCGCTCGTGCGTCGCATCTACGATCGCGCGGGCCGTCCGGCCGATCTCGACCTCGGCGGCGTGAAGCTCGTCGATGCGCTCATGGCGCCGACGCAGCTGTACGTCAAGCCGATCCTCGAACTGCTCGGCAAGCACGACCTGCACGCCATGGCGCACATCACCGGCGGCGGCCTCACCGAGAACATCATCCGCGTGATCCCCGACGGCCTCGGCCTCGACATCGATGCGTCGACGATCGTGTTGCCGCCGGTGTTCGACTGGCTGCAGCGCGAAGGCGCGGTGCCGAGCGACGAGATGTGGCGCACGTTCAATTGCGGCGTGGGCTTCGTGCTCGTCCTCGCGCCGAACGATGTCGCCGCCGTGTCGGCGGACCTGGATCGCCTCGGCCTCGCGCATCGCCCGATCGGCGCGGTGGTGGCGTCGGGCGGCGGCGAACGCGTCCGCATCGGCTGATCGCGTTGGCCATGCGTCGCCTCGCGATCCTCGCCTCCGGGCGCGGCAGCAACCTGCAGGCGCTGCTGGATGCGATCGCGGCGGGCATGCTCGACGCGGAGATCGTCGGCGTGTTTTCCGACAAGCTCGAAGCACCCGCATTGCAACGCGTCGAGGCATCCAAGCGCTGGAGCCGCGATGCGAAGGCCTATGCGCACCGCAGCGACTTCGACGATGAACTCGCCGAGGCCATCGCCGCCACGTCGCCCGATTGGGTCGTGTGCGCGGGATACCTGCGGTTGCTCGATGCCGGTTTCGTCGCGCGGTTCCGCGGCCGCCTGCTCAACATCCACCCTTCGTTGCTGCCGGCCTATCGCGGCCTGAAGACGCATGCGCGCGCGATCGCCGACGGCGTGGCCGAACACGGCGCGAGCGTGCATTTCGTGAGCCCGGAACTGGATGCCGGCGCGGTGATCGCGCAAGCGACCGTTCCGGTGTTGCCGGGCGACACCCCCGACGCCCTCGCCGCGCGGGTGCTCGCGGTCGAACACCCGCTGCTGCTCGCCGTGGTCGCGCTCGCGGTGGCCGGGCGCATCGCTGAATGCGATGGCACGGTCCTCATGGATGGTCATCCCATGTTGCGTCCGCTCCGCGTAGAGTCCGCCGCATTCCCCGCCCCGCCTGGCCCGACGCCCCCGTGAAGCGCCGCTTCCGCCCCCTGCCCCTCGTCCTCTCCGCCTTGCTGGCGGGCGTGTGCGCGCTTGCGCCCGCAGTGGCCCAGGTGGCGGCGCCGGCAACGACGGCGACTCCGGCGACGACCGCACCGGCGCCGGTCGTCGAAAGCCATGCGTTGGTCCCCTTCCTCGCCACGTACGCGGTCTTCCGCGACGGCAAGCCGCTGGGCGACGCCACGCTGCAACTCGTCGCGCTGGACAACGCGCGCTGGCGCGTCGACCTGCGCATCGACGCCACGCATGGCCTGATCGGCATCGCCGGCGTGAACCTGCAGCAGAGCACGCTGTTCGACGTCGCCGGCACGCAATACCGGCCGCTCACGCAGAGCTCCGTGCGCAAGGTGGTCTTCAGCAAGAAGGTGATCACGGGCGTCTACGACTGGTCCGCGCAGGCCGCGCATTGGACCGGCGACCTCAAGAAGACGCGCCGCACCGCGGTGGCCCTGCAACCGGGCGACATGAGCGGCCTGCTGATCAACCTGGCCGTGCTGCGCGATGCCGTCCCCGGCACCACGCTGCATTACCGTTTCGTCGACGAAGGCCGCGCGCGCGACCAGCAGTACGTGGTCGCGGCGCAACGCGAATCGCAGGCCGTCGACGAGTTGTCGTACAACGCCATGCGCGTGGATCGCGTGCGCGCCGGCGGCGAAGCCACCACGCTGTGGGTCGTCGAAGGCGTGCCTTCGCCGATCCGCATCCTGCAACAAGACGACGACGGCGCGATCGACCTGCGCCTGGTCGACTACAAGGAATCCTGATGCATTCGATCCTCTCCCGTGCCCTGCGCCCGCTCGCCGTGGTCGTGCTCGCCGCCTCCGCGACGCTCGCGCCCGCCATGGCCGCCGACGCCACGCTCAAGCCGTTCAACGCCGACTACGTGGCCAACTACATGGGCATGGAAGCCTCGGCGCGCATGTCGCTCGCGCAGGCCGGCGCGCAGTGGAAGTACACGCTCAGCATCAAGAGCAGCCTGGCCTCGCTCAGCCAGTCGACCACCTTCGACGAACAGGGCGGCCAGTGGCGCCCGCTGTCGGGCACCGACAACGCCTCGGTGATCATCAAGAAGGTCAACAAGCAGGCCACGTACGACTGGGCGCACGGCGTGGCGACGTGGACCGGCGACGTGAAGCCCGATCGCGCCGGCCCGGTGAAGCTGCAGGCCGGCGACCTCGACGCGATGCTGGTCAACCTGGCGATCGCGCGCGACGTCGCCGCAGGCAAGCCGCTGAAGTACCGCATGGTCGACGAAGGCCGCGCCAAGGACCTCGTGTATACGGTCTCGGGCAAGGAACAGATCACCTTCGCCGGCAAGGCGCACCAGGCCACCAAGGTCTCGCGCACGGACGGCAACAAGCAGACGGTGCTGTGGGTGGTCGATGGCCTGCCGGCGCCGGCGCGCATCCTGCAGCGCAAGGATGGGCAGGACGAGATGGACCTGAAGTTGCAGGCGATGCACTAAGCGGGGACCCGGGACCGGGGACCAAAAGCAAAAAAGCCGCGAGCGATTCGCGGCTTTTTCTTTACTGGTCCCGGGTCCCGGGTCCCGGGTCCCCGGTCCCTGGTCCCGCGTCAGCCGACGCGCCGGATCCGCGCGCCGAGCCCCGACAGTTTTTCTTCGATGTTCTCGTAGCCGCGATCCAGGTGGTAGATGCGGTCGATGGTCGTCTCGCCGTCCGCCACCAGGCCCGCGAGGATCAGCGACGCCGATGCGCGCAGGTCCGTCGCCATCACCGGTGCGCCGCTCAGCTGCGCCACGCCGCGCACGATCGCCGTGTGGCCTTCGACGCGGATGTCGGCGCCCAGGCGCAGCAGTTCCTGCACGTGCATGAAGCGGTTCTCGAAGATCGTCTCGTTGATCACGCCCACGCCGTCGGCGATGCAGTTGAGCGCCATGAATTGCGCCTGCATGTCCGTCGGGAACGCCGGGTGCGGCGCGGTGTTGAAGTTCACCGCGCGCGGGCGGCGGCCGTGCATGTCGAGGGTGATGCGGTCGTCTTCGATTTCGATCTCGGCGCCGGCTTCGCGCAGTTTCTCGAGCACCGCATCCAGCGTTTCCGGACGCGTGCGGCGCGCCGTGACGCGGCCGCCGGTCATCGCGGCGGCGACGAGGAACGTGCCGGTCTCGATGCGATCGGCCACCACCGCGTGCTTCGCGCCATGCAGGCGCTCCACGCCGTGCACGGTGATCTTGTTGCTGCCCGCGCCTTCGATCCGCGCGCCCATCGCGTTGAGGCAGTCGGCGAGGTCGACGATCTCCGGTTCCATCGCCGCGTTCTCGAGCACGCTGGTGCCCTGCGCGAGGCAGGCCGCCATCAGCACGTTCTCGGTGGCGCCCACGCTCACCAGGTCGAACACGACGCGGCCGCCCTTCAAGCGACCGGCCTTCGCCTTGATGAAACCGTGGTCGACGCTGATCTCGGCGCCCAGCGCCTGCAGGCCCTTGATGTGCAAATCGACGGGGCGCGAACCGATCGCGCAGCCGCCGGGCAACGACACTTCCGCCGCGCCGTACTTGGCGAGCAACGGGCCGAGCACCAGCACCGACGCGCGCATCGTCTTGACCAGTTCGTACGGCGCGATGTGCGAATTGACGCTGCGCGGATCCACGACCATCCCGCTTTCGCTGCCCTTGCCGATCGTGCCCTGGTCCACCGTGATCTCCGCGCCCAGGCCCGCGAGCAGCTTGGCGGTGGTGACCACGTCGTGCAGGTGCGGCACGTTGCTGATCTGCACGGGTTCGTCGGCGAGCAGCGTCGCGCACAGGATCGGCAGCACGGCGTTCTTCGCGCCGGAGATCTGCACGTCGCCATTGAGCGGCGTGCCGCCCTCGATCAGGATCTTCTGCATGTCAGGCGTTCGCCTCGTCCGGCGTGAGCGTCTTGAGGGCGAGCGCATGGATTTCGCCGCCCATGCGATCGCCCAGCGTGGCGTACACCATGCGATGGCGCGCGAGCGGCAACTTGCCGGCAAACGCAGCGCTCACGACGGTGGCTTCGAAGTGGACCCCATCCTCGCCCTGCACGCTCGCCTGCGCACCCGGCAGGCCCTGTTCGATCAAGTGGCGGATGGTGTCGGCGTTCATTCGGGGTGGTCCTGTAAACTGCGCCCCTCAGTCTAGCGGAAGGCCGCGCCAGTCCCCATGGCCCTGCACCCGGAACACCTCCCACCCAGCGCCTCGGCGGCCTTCGATTTCGCCGCCAGCGGGCGGCGCGTCATCGCCATCGAAACCCAGGGCCTGGAAGCGGTCGCCGCGCGGCTGGACGGGGCGTTCACCGCCGCCTGCCAGTTGATGCTCGCCTGCCGCGGCCGCGTGGTGTGCACGGGCATGGGCAAGTCGGGCCACGTGGCGCGCAAGATCGCCGCCACCCTCGCGTCCACCGGCACCCCCGCGTTCTACGTGCATCCGGGCGAAGCCGGCCACGGCGACCTCGGGATGATCACCGACGCCGACATCGTGCTGGCCCTGTCGTATTCCGGCGAAAGCGATGAGTTGCTGATGCTGCTGCCGGTGCTCAAGCGCCAGGGCAATGCGCTGATCGCGATGACGGGCCGCCCCGGTTCGTCGCTGGCGCGCGAAGCCGAAGTCCACCTGGATGCCAGCGTGCCGGCCGAAGCCTGCCCGCTCGCGCTCGCGCCGACGTCCAGCACCACCGCCGCGCTCGCGCTCGGCGATGCGCTCGCCGTCGCGCTGCTCGAAGCGCGCGGCTTCACCGCGGAAGACTTCGCGCGTTCGCACCCGGCCGGCGCGCTCGGCCGCCGCCTGCTGCTGCACATCCGCGACGTCATGCATTCCGGCGACGAAGTCCCGCGCGTGCGCGAAGGCGCCTCGCTCAGCGAGACGCTGGTCGAGATGAGCCGCAAGCGCCTGGGCATGAGCGCCATCGTGGACGCGGACAACAAGCTGCTCGGCCTCTACACCGACGGCGACCTGCGCCGCACGCTCGACGACGCCAGCATCGACGTGCGCGCCACGCCCATTGCGAAGGTGATGACGCGCAACCCGAAGGTCATCGACGCCGATGCGCTCGCGGTGGAAGCCGCGCAGCTGATGGAAGCGCACAAGATCAACGCCCTGCTCGTCATCGACCAGGACCGCCGCGTCGTCGGCGCACTCAACATCCACGACCTGCTGCGCGCGCGCGTGGTGTGAGGGACGCAACCGACATGTATTCCCACCTCAACGATTTCCCCGGCGATATCCGCGAACGCGCCGCGCGCATCAAGCTGGTGTGCTTCGACGTGGACGGCACGCTCACCGACGGCCGCCTGCTCATCGACGCCGACGGCCGCGAATCGAAAACCTTCCACGTCTTCGACGGCCTGGGCATGAAGCTGCTGATGCGGCACGGCATCGCGGTCGCGTTCGTCACCGCGCGCCTCAGCCCGTCGGCCGAACGCCGCGCGCACGAACTGGGCGTCGAGTCCTACACCGGCGTGCACGACAAGCTCGACTGCGTGGAAAAGATCGCCGGACGCATGGGCATCGGCATGGACGAAATCGCCTTCATGGGGGATGACCTGCCGGACCTGCGCGTGATGCAGCAGGTGGGCCTGTCGGTCGCCCCGGCGCAGGCGCATCGCTGGACGAGCGAACGCGCGCACTGGCGCACCGTGTCGCGCGGCGGCGAAGGCGCGGCGCGCGAACTGTGCGACCTCATCCTCGCCGCGCAGGGCCACGCCGAACACCTGGTGTCCGACATCGCCCACGTCACCGGCGTGCGCGTCGAGACACAGGCGTGAGCACGCGCGGATGGCTGACGCTGGGCCTGGCCGCGGCGGCCGCGATCAGCGGCTGGTCGATCTGGCAGCACCGCCCGCCGAAGAGCGCGCTGGTCGCGGTGGATTCGCGTTCGGATTACGTGCTGCAGGATTTCGAAGTGGTCGTGCTCGACAACCTCGGGCATGAGTCCTTCACGCTGCAAGCCCCGCGCCTGGCGCGCAGCCCCGGCGACCGCACGATGACGCTGGCCACGCCCACCTTCCTCATCCCGGCCGCGGCCACCGCGGGCGCGGTGCCCACGCGCGAAGCGGGCTGGATCGTCACCTCGCAAACCGGCTGGGTCAGCGCCGCCGGCGACGAACTGCGCCTGGCGGGCACGGTGCTGGCGAAGACCGCCGGCACGCGCGCGCAACCCATCGAGATGGCGACCGAGCAACTGAACGTGTTCCCGCACGCCAACCGCGCCACCTCGCCCACCACGGTCACGGTCACGCAGCCGGGTTCTATACTGCGCGGCCAAGGCATGGAGGCGTTGCTTGACAGCAAGCGCGTCCGGCTCACGTCGAACGTCAAGGTCCACTATGCGCCGCAAGCCCGCTGAATCCCTGCGTCCCGCCGCCCTGCTCGCCCTCGGCCTGTCCACGGCGCTGGCGTGCGCCGGTGCCGTTGCGCGCACGTCGGATCGCAACCAGCCGCTCGACGTGGAAGCCACCAGCACCGATTGCACGGTGGCCGGCGACGGCCCGTGCTCGTTCACCGGCAACGTCCACCTCACCCAGGGCACGCTGCTCGTGCAGGCCGCCAAGGCCGTCGTACACCGCTCCAACGGCGACATCCGCCGCGTCATCCTGACGGGTGCGCCCGCGCAGATGAGCCAGGAGCTCGACGACGGCTCCACCGTCACCGGGCGCGCGTCCAACGTCGACTACGACATGAGCACCGACACCGTCGTGTTCACCGGCAATGCGGTGATCGACCAGCGCGGCGGCGGCAACATCACCGCCGGTCGCATCTCGTACAACATGAAATCCGGCCAGGTGCAGGGCAGTGGCGGCGAAGGCCCCGGCCGCGTGCACGTGAAGTTCCCGCCCAAGACCCAGCAGGGCACGCGCTGATGCTGGTGGCCGAAGGGCTGCGCAAGTCGTATCGGAATCGCGCGGTCGTCCGCGATTTTGGCCTCACGCTCGATGCCGGCGAAGTGGTCGGCCTGCTCGGCCCCAACGGCGCCGGCAAGACCACGTGCTTCTACATGATCGTGGGCCTGGTGCCCGCCGACGCCGGCAAGATCGTGCTCGACGGCCGCGACATCACCGGCGAGCCGATGTACACCCGCGCGCGCCTGGGCGTCGGCTACCTGCCGCAGGAACCGTCGGTGTTCCGCAAGCTCACCGTCGCCGACAACCTGCGGCTGGTGCTCGAACTGCGCCCCGACCTGTCGGAAGACGCACGCGAGCGTGAACTCGAAAGCCTGCTCGACGAACTGCAGATCTCGCACGTCGCCGGCCAGCTCGGCGCCAGCCTCTCCGGCGGCGAGCGTCGCCGGGTGGAAATCGCCCGCGCGCTGGCGGCCAAGCCGCGCCTGATGCTGCTCGACGAACCCTTCGCGGGCGTGGATCCCATCTCGGTCGGCGAAATCCAGCGGATCGTCCGCCACCTCAAGGCGCGGGGCATCGGGGTGCTCATCACGGACCACAACGTCCGCGAGACCTTGGGCATCTGCGACCGTGCGTATATCCTCAACGAAGGCAGCGTGCTCGCGCAGGGGGCTCCGGACGCGCTGCTGGCGAACCCCGACGTCCGCCGCGTGTACCTGGGTGAAGCATTCCGCCTGTAGGTGCGCGTCCCGGCCGTCGAAACCATCCGGCCACGTTGATATCGCCATGAAGCCCCGCCTCCAGACATCGCTGGGACAGCACCTGGTGATGACCCCGCAGTTGCGGCAGGCCATCCGCCTGTTGCAGCTGTCGACCGCGGAGCTCGAAGTCGAGATCGCCAGCGCGGTCGAGAGCAACCCGTTGCTGGACTGGGAGGAATCCCCGCCGCTGGAAACCCACGACGGCAACGGCGACGCCCGCGTCCGCGACGACGGCACCGGCGACGAACGCAGCAGCCACGACGACGACCGCCCGCCGCCGGAAGCCTCCGCGTGGGACGGCGACGAAAACGAAACCTGGTACGAACGCATCGGCCCGGCCGACAGCGACGACGAACCCCTCGCCGAACAGGTCGCCGAAGGCGAGACGCTGCAGGACCACCTGCTGTGGCAGCTGCACCTCAGCCACCTCTCGCAGCGCGACCGCACGATCGGCGTGTCGATCATCGAGTCGATCGACGACGACGGTTACCTGCGCGAAACGATCGAAGCCATCGCCGAAGGCCTGCGGCCCGGCATGAACCCGAGCCTGGACGAAGTGCTGACCGTGCTGCACCAGGTACAGCGTTTCGATCCGCCCGGCGTGGGCGCGCGTTCGCTCAACGAATGCCTGCAACTGCAACTCGACCTGCTGGACGCCGACACGCCCGGACGCGAACTCGCGCGGCGCATGGCCGACGGTCCGCTCGAACGCCTGCCGAAGATCGGCGTCGCCGGCCTGGCGCACGAACTGCAGCGCCCCACCGAAGACATCGAATGCGCCGTGCACCTGCTGCGTTCGCTCGAACCGCGCCCCGGCGCGCAGCTGGGCGGGTTGTCCGCGGATACCTACGTCACGCCCGACTGCGTCGTGTGGCGCCAGCAGGGCCAGTGGCGCGTCGCGCTCGCCGCCGGCGGCCGTCCGCGCATCTCGATCCATCGCGGCTACGAACGCATGATCCGCTCGGCGAACGAAAACGACGCGCTCTACCTGCGCGGCCGCCTGCAGGAAGCGCGCTGGCTGCTCAAGAGCCTGGAAGCGCGCGGCGACACGCTGCTCAAGGTGATGCGTTGCCTGTTGCGCCAGCAATCGGCGTTCCTGGAATTCGGCGACCAGGCCTTGCGCCCGCTCACCCTGCGCGAAGTCGCCGGCGAAGTGGGCCTGCACGAATCCACCATTTCCCGCGCCATCGCACGCAAGTACGTCCGTACACCGCGCGGCACGATGCCGTTGCGCGCGTTCTTCGCGTCCGGCATCGACACCGGCGGCGGCGGCGAAGCCTCCAGCACCGCCATCCAGGCGATGATCCGGCGCCTGATCGAAGGCGAAGACCCGCGCAAGCCGCTCTCCGACGCGCGCCTGGCCGAGAACCTCAAGGCCTCGGGCGTCCCGGTGGCCCGCCGCACCGTGGCCAAGTACCGCGAGGCCATGAGCATCCCGTCCTCGCAGGACCGCCTGCGCATCGGCTGAGATTGCCCGGCCGTGGCCCTTCCCCTCACGCCGCCGCGGCGTATCCTGTCCCTCCGAACGTGAGTGAAGGAGGCCCGCGATGCGCATCGATACCTATGGCCAGCAGCTCGAAGTCACCCCGGCGTTGCGCGACTACGTCGAGTCCAAGCTGCAACGGCTGGCGCGCCACTTCGACCAGCCCTTCGATGTCCGCACCCAACTCAGTTGTGAAAAGCAGCAGCACTGCGCCGAAGCCAACGTGAACATCTCCGGCAAGACGCTGCACGCCGATGCCTCCGCCGAAAACATGTACGCCGCGATCGACCTGCTCGCCGACAAGCTCGATCGCCTGCTGATGAAGCACAAGGAAAAGCTCGTCGACCACCACCGCGGCGAGACCGTCCGCGGCGACCTCGGCTGACGCCCTCCGCATGCCGCTCCACGCGCTGCTCGCCGCCGACCGCATCGTCCTGCTGGTCGAACCGGTCGACCGCGACAGCGTGCTCGACGCTGCCGCGCGCCTGCTCGCCGATGGCTCGCCCGTGATCACCCAGGCCATCGGCACCAGCCTGCGCGCGCGCGAACGCCTCGGCAGCACCGGCATCGGCTGCGGCATCGCGATCCCGCACGGCCGCACCAACGCCTTCGAAACCGCGCGCGGGGCGTTCCTGCGCCTCGCGCACCCGGTGGACTTCGGCGCGGCCGACGGCGAACCGGTCGATCTCGTGTATGCGATGGCGGTGCCGGAGCATTTCACGCAACAGCACCTCGAATTGCTGTCGGAACTGGCCGAACGCTTCGCCGATCCGGGGTTCCGCGCCGCCTTGCGCAACGCCCCGGACATCGAGGCGCTGCGGGCCGTGCTGTTCGCCCCGGCGCGCGCCGCCGTCGCCATCGGCGGGGCCTGATGCCGCAGCGAATCACCGCGCAGGAATTGTTCGATCGCCACGTCGGGCACCTGGCGTTGCGCTGGGTGGCCGGGCAAGCGGGCGCCTCGCGCGTGCTCGAGGCGGTGGATACCGTCGCGCGGCGCCCGTCGCTCGCGGGTTACCTCAACATCATCTATCCCAACAAGGTGCAGATCCTCGGCAGCGAAGAGCTCGCGTGGCTCGACGGCCTGGATTCGCGCGCGCGCTGGGAAGTGATCGAGAAGATCATCGATGCGCGTCCGCTCGCGATCGCGATCAGCAAGGAACAGCGCGTCCCCGAAGACCTGCGCACCGCGGCCGAGGAAACCGAAACGCCGTTGTGGGTGTCGCCGCGCCGCGGGCACGAACTGCTCAACCACATGCAGTACCAGCTCGCGCGCACGCTCGCGCCGCGCGTCACGCTGCATGGCGTCTTCATGGAGATCTATTCCATCGGCGTGCTGATCACCGGCGAATCCGGATCGGGCAAGAGCGAGCTCGCGCTGGAACTGGTCACGCGCGGCCATCGCCTCGTCGCCGACGACGCACCGGAATTCACCCAGATCGCACCGGACGTGCTCGACGGCACGTGCCCCGACCTGCTGCAGGATCTGCTGGAAGTACGCGGCCTGGGCGTGCTCAACGTGCGCCAGATGTTCGGCGACACCGCGGTGAAGAAGAACAAGTACCTGCGCCTGATCGTGCACCTGACCAAGCCGCACCTCGAACCGCAGCCCAGCGGCATGGAACGCATCCTCGGCGACCTCAGCGTGCGCCGCGTGCTGGACCTGGACGTGCCGCAGATCACCCTGCCCGTCATGCCCGGCCGCAACCTGGCCGTGCTGACCGAAGCCGCCGCCCGCGCGCACATCCTGCGCGCGAAAGGCGTGGATCCCGCGGCCGCCTTCATGGCGCGCCATTCCCATTTCCTCGAACGCTCGAGCTGACCTCGTGAGCAACGTTCCGCCCGCCCCGCCCGCCCACCCGGCGCCGAGCCTGATGATCGTCAGCGGCATGTCCGGTTCGGGCAAGTCCGTCGCGCTCAACACGCTGGAAGACCTCGGCTTCTACTGCGTCGACAACCTGCCCGCCGATTTGCTGCCCGAATTCGTCAAGCGCGTGATGCGCGGCGAGGATCGCCCGGAAAAACTCGCGGTCGGCCTGGACGTGCGCAGCGGCGGCGACCTGGGCGTGATCCCGGACGTGCTGTCGGAAGTCGGCGGCCTGGGCCTGGATCCGAAACTCCTGTTCTTCGATGCCGCCGACGACGTGCTGCTGCGCCGTTACGCCGACACGCGCCGCCGCCATCCGCTGAGCCACCTCGGCCTCGCGCTCGCCGATGCGATCGGGCTGGAACGCCAGGCGCTTAAGCCGCTGCGGCAGATCGCGGACGTCGTGCTCGATACCAGCCACCTCAACGTGCACAAGCTGCGCCGCGTGGTGATCACCGAATTCGGCCTGAGCGACGCGAGCAGCCTGTCGCTGCTGTTCGAATCCTTCGCCTACCGCCGCGGCGTGCCGCCGGACGCGGACTTCGTGTTCGACGCGCGCTGCCTGCCAAACCCGCACTGGGATGCGCGCCTGCGTCCGCTGTCCGGGCGCGACCAGGACGTGTGCGAATACCTCGAAGCCCAGCCGGACGTCGTGCAGTACGCCGGGGAGATCGAAGGCTTCCTCGACACCTGGCTGCCCCGCCTGCAGTCGGACACGCGCAGCTACGTCACCGTGGCCTTCGGGTGCACCGGGGGCCGGCACCGTTCGGTGTACCTGGCCGAGCGGCTCGCGCGCCATTGCCGCGAAAAGGGATGGGCCGAGGTTGCAGTGCACCATCGGGAGCTCGACTGACGGCATTCGTGTGGTCCGTCGCTTCCGGCCCGTCGCGTCCCTCTGCTAAGTTGCAGCCATGTCCGTCGGCATCCTCCTGATCACGCATGAAGGCATCGGCTCGGCGCTGCTCGCCGTGGCCACGCGTTTGCTGCGCCAGTTGCCGCTGAAGACCGAAGCCTTCGAAGTCCCGTTCGACGCCGACCCCGACGCATTGCTGCCGCAGGCCAGCGCCGCGCTGCGGCGCGTGGATGGCGGCCAGGGCGTGCTGGTGTTGGTGGACCTGTACGGCGCCTCGCCCAGCAACCTCGCCGCGCGCCTGTCGCGCATCGGCACGCCCGTGCGCCGCGTGTCCGCGCTGAGCCTGCCCATGCTGCTGCGCGTGATGAACTACGCCGAGATGGACCTCGACGAACTCCCGAACGTCGCCGCCGCCGGCGCCCGCAACGGGGTGATCCATGACGACGCCTGACAACGCCAGGGACTGCACGTGATCGAACGCGAACTCCTCGTCGCCAACAAGCTCGGCCTGCACGCGCGCGCCACGGCGAAGCTCGTGCAACTGCTGTCGGGCTTCCGCAGCGGCGCCACGCTCAGCGCGAAGGGTCGCGAAGTGAATGCCAAGAGCATCATGGGCGTGATGCTGCTCGCCGCGGGCCAGGGCACGCCGGTCACGCTGCGCGTGGATGGCGAAGACGAAGCCGAAGCCGCCGCCGCGGTGGCCGACCTGTTCCAGCGCCTCTTCGACGAGGGCAGCTGATGCGGCAACTCCTGCCCGGACACGGCGCCTCGCGCGGCAGCGCGCTCGGCCGTGCCCGGGTCCGCTTGCCGCACGTGCTGGATGTCGCCGAAGAACGCATCCCCGCCGATGCCGTCGAAGACGAACTGCAACGCCTGCATGCCGCGATCGACGTCGTGCGCGACGAGATGCGCGTGCTGCGCCAGCGCCTGCACGGCGCGCTCGCGCAGGAAGTCGGCGAGTTCCTCGACCTGCACGCCTTGCTGCTCGACGATCCCGAACTGCTGCACGGCCTCGACGACCTGATCCGCACCGGCCGCTACACCGCCGACTACGCCCTGCGCCTGCAACGCGACCGCATCGCCGGCGTGTTCAAGGGCATGGACGATGCGTACATGCGCAGCCGCATCGAGGACATCGACCAGGTCATCGGCCGCATCCACGCCGCGTTGCATCGCCGCGCCACCGAAGTGCGCGGCCTCGCCGGCGACATCCTCGTCACCGACAACGTCGCGCCCGCGGAACTCGCGCAGTTGCAGGCGCAGGGCGTGATGGCCGTGGTCACCGCCGGCGGCAGCGCGCTGTCGCACACCGCGATCCTCGCGCGCAGCCTGCACGTGCCGCTCGTGGTGGGTGCGGTGCAGGCGCTGATGAAGGTCAACGACGGCGACGTACTCGCGGTCGATGGCACCAGCGGCCTCGTCGTCGTCGAACCCAACGCCGAAGACCTGCGCGGCCACCGCGCGCGCATGCGCGACCAGGTGCGCGAACGCCGGCAGCTCAACCGCCTGCGCCGCGAACCCACGCGCACGCTCGACGGCGTGGACATCAAGCTGTGGGCCAACGCCGAATCGCGCGCCGACGTCGCCGAAGCGCATGCGCTGGGCGCGGCGGGCGTGGGCCTGTACCGCACCGAATTCCTGTTCCTGCAGCGCAACGAACTGCCGGACGAAGAAGAACAGTTCCGCGCCTACCGCGACGTCGTGCTCGGCATGACCGGCCGCACCGTCACCATCCGCACGCTCGACCTCGGCGCCGACAAGGCCGACCGCAGCGGCCTGGTGCTCGACGACGAACCCAACCCCGCGCTCGGCCTGCGCGGCGTGCGCCTGTCGCTCGCGCGCGACGCGTTGTTCCGCACGCAGTTGCGCGCGATCGTGCGCGCCTCCGGCTATGGCCCCGTGCGCGTGCTCGTGCCGATGATCAGCTGCCGCGAGGAGATCATCGCGGTGCGCACGATGCTGCGCGAGGTACTGGCCGAAGTCCGCAAGGAAGGCCAGGAAGTCGCGGAGACCTTGCCGCTCGGCGCGATGATCGAAGTGCCGGCCGCGGCGATCGCCCTGCCGACGTTCGTGGGCGCGGTGGATTTCCTGTCGGTGGGCACCAACGACCTCATCCAGTACCTGCTCGCCGCCGACCGCAACAACGAAGCCCTCGGCGACGTGTACACGCCGCTGCACCCGGCGCTCATCCGCCTGCTGCACGGCGTGATCCGCATCGCGCACAAGCGCAACAAGCCGATCGCGGTGTGCGGCGAAATGGCGGGCGATTCCACGTTCGCACCGATGCTGCTCGCGCTGGGGCTGAGCGAATTCAGCCTGCATCCCAATACGCTGCTGGAATTGCGCCGCGCAATCCGCGGGTTCGACCTCGCCGCGCTGCGCGCGAAGGCGCCCGCGCTGGTGCGTGCGCGCGACCGGAACGCCATCGAAGGCTGGTTGCGGTCGGTGGGCGCGACCTGACGGACAGCGTCAGCGTTGCTGGTAGCCGGCGAAGCGCGCCGCCAACGCATCCTTGTGCTCGCGCACGAAGTACACGTTCTGCCGGTTCACGCCGTGCGGGATGGCCTTCAGCCGGCCGGCCGTGAGCGCTTCCTGCGTCATCAGCGCGGTCATCAACGCTTCGCTCGTCAGCGCGTAGTCGCGCGTCGACAGGCCCGACTTCGCGATGGCATCGCGCAACGCGGGCGTGGCTTCCAGGCGCGCGGCGTAACGCACGCCGTCTTCGCCGGAGGCCGCTTTCATCGCGACTTCGAGCGTCGGATCATCCTTCACCGCCGCGGCGAGGTACGACTGCGCGACGAGCATCGCGTCGATGCGCTCCATCGTGAGCTCGTAGTTGCTGTACGGCGAGGTGGCGTCGAAGCCCTTGGGCGCGGCCGTCGCCGATGTGGCTTGCGTTTCTGCAGGCTGCGTGCAGGCGGCGAGCAACCCGGTAAGTGCAATCACGCGCAGGGCCGATTTCATCGCGCGTCCCCGGGCTGCGTCTTTTCGGTCGAAGGCTTCGCTTGGGGCGCGTTCTTCTCGATGAACGCCAGCTCGTCCAACGCGATCCGGTTCCCCGGCTCGATGGCCAGCGACTTGTCGTACGCCTCGCGCGCTGCCTGCCACTGCTGCATTTCGACCAGCGTGTACCCCAGGCCGCGATACGCGACGGCGGCGCCTTCCTTGCTGCGGCTCGCTTCCGCGAGCGCGATCGCCTGGCGATAGGACGCCAGCGCTTCGTCGCGACGCCCGGCCTGCGCCAGCAGGAAGCCGCGTTCGTTGTGCGGTTCGGCCCAGTACGGCGCGATCGCGATGGCGCGGTCGAGCGCGCGCAGGACCTCGGCGGATTCGCGCTTGAGCTCGATGAGCGCAAAGGCCTGCGCGTGGAAGGCCATCGGACACGTCATGTCCACCAGGTCGACCGGCGTGCCCGGATGCTCGGCGAGGTAGCGGTCGTATTCCGCTTCTTCCGCGACCGCGATCGATCGCATGCCGGGGCGCTGCAACGCTTCGCAGAATTCGCCGATCGGCGCGAGCAAGGCCAACGCCTTCGCGGCGTCGTGGTCATCCTGCAGCGCGCGCATCGCCGTGTTGAAATCCGGGCGGTACTGCGCGCCGATGCCGGCCTTGTAGATGCTCGTGCGGCCCGGCGTGACGAGTACTTCCTTCTGTGCACAGGCCATGCCGGGCACGAGCGCGATGGCCAGCAGGAGACGCCCGAGGCAGCTCATCGCAGCAGGATCAACGTCGCCAGGCCGAGGAACGCGAGGAAGCCCATCACGTCGGTCACCGTCGTCAGGATCACGCCGCCCGCGAGCGCGGGATCCAGGTTCATGCGCTTGAGCGTCAGCGGCACCAGCACGCCGGCGCTGGCGGCGAACAACAGGTTCAATGTCATCGCCGCGCCGATCACCAGCGCGAGCATCCCGTTGCCGAACCACGCCCATGTCGCGAGCGCGACGATGCCGCCCAGCATCACGCCGTTCATGGCGGCCACGCGCAGTTCCTTCCACAGCAGCACCTGCACGTTCGACGCGCCCACCTGGCCGAGCGCCAAACCGCGCACCATCAGCGCGAGCACCTGCGTGCCGGCGTTGCCGCCCATGCCCGCGACGATCGGCATCAGCACGGCCAGCGCGACGATGTGGTCGATCGTGCCCTGGAACTGGCCGACGACGCTCGACGCAAGGAACGCGGTGCCGAGGTTGACGCCCAGCCACACGATGCGGCGGCGCCACGCGCGCGGCACCGGCGAGAACAGGTCTTCGTCTTCGTCCAGGCCCGCCGCGCCGAGCACCTGGTGTTCGGCCTGCTCGCGGATGATGTCGACCACGTCATCGATGGTGATGCGGCCGAGCAGGATGTTGTTGTCGTCCACGACCGGGGCGCTGATCCAGTCATGGTCGGAGAACTGGCGCGCGACTTCGTCCGCGGATTCGTCCACGCCGATCGCCGGTTGCTCGTCGTCGATCAGCTGGTTGATCGGCGTGTTGGCCTCGTGCGTGAGCAGCGACTGCAACGCGATGCGCCCGAGGTACTGGTGCCGGCGGCTGACGACATAGAGATGATCGGTGTGGTCCGGCAGTTCGCCGCGCAGGCGCAGGTAACGCAGGACGACATCCACCGTGGTGTCGGTGCGCACCGTCACCACGTCGGGGTTCATCAGGCGGCCGGCGGTGTCCTCGTCGTAGGACAGCACCTGTTCCAGGCGCTCGCGGTTCTCGCGGTCCATCGACTTGAGGACTTCGTCGATGACGGTGTCCGGCAGGTCTTCGACGAGGTCCGCGAGATCGTCGATGTCGAGGTCTTCGACCGCCGCGACGATTTCGTCCGGGTCCATTTCCGCCAGCAGGCTTTCGCGCACGTCGTCGCCGACATGCACCAGCACTTCACCGTCGTCCTCGGCATCGACCAGGCCCCACACGATGGTGCGCTTGGCGGGCGGGAGGGATTCCAGCAGGTTGCCGATTTCCGCCGGCGAGAGCGTGTTGACGAGACGCCGCACGGGACCGAGGCGGCCGCTGTCGAGCGCGTCCGACAACAGACGCAGCTGGCGCGCGGTTTTCTCGTGGCGGATCGCTTCGGCCATGCGGGAGTTCCAATGGCGCGTCGCGACGGCAGGTGCGCGACAGGGGTCAGGCGTTCATGGCGCGGATTATGGACTGCGGCCGCGCGACCGCACACCCCCAAAGCGGATGCATCACGCCCCGAGCAGCACCTCGAGCACCGCCATGCGCGCGGCGACACCATTGGCGACCTGGCGCAGGATCAGCGACTGGGGACCATCGGCCACGTCGTCGTCGATCTCGACCCCGCGGTTCATCGGCCCCGGATGCAGCACCACGGCCCCGGGCGCGGCGCGCTTCAGGCGCGCTGCGCTCAAGCCGTAATCGCGGTGGTAGTCGGCCAGCGAACCCACCAGGCCTTCCTCCATCCGCTCGCGTTGCAGGCGCAGCATCATCACGGCGTCGACGCCTTCCAGCGCCGCATCGAAATCGTCCGTGACCGTGCAACCTTCCAGCGTGGCATCGGTGGGCAGCAAGGACGCCGGCCCGCACACGCGGATCTCGCCCGCGCCCAGCGTGCGCAGCGCATGCAGGTCGGTGCGCGCCACGCGCGAATGCTTCACGTCGCCCACGATCGCAACCTTGAGCCGCGAGAAGTCCGCGCCCTTGGCCTGGCGCAGCGTGAGCATGTCGAGCACGCCTTGCGTGGGATGCGCGATGCGTCCGTCGCCAGCGTTGATCAGTGCGGTGCCGGGACGCGCTTCGGCCGCGAGCGCGGCGACGGCGCCATCGTCCTTGTGGCGCACGATGAAGCCGTGCACGCCCATCGCTTCGAGCGTCTTGAGCGTGTCGCGCGCGGTCTCGCCCTTGCTGGTCGACGACGTGGACGCATCGAAGTTCAGCACGTCCGCACCGAGCGACTGCGCGGCGATCTGGAAGCTGGAGCGCGTGCGCGTGGACGGTTCGAAGAACAGCGTGCACACCGTGCGGCCGGCGAGCGTGTGGCGCAACGCGGGATCGCCGCGGCGTTCGTCGAAGTGTTGCGCCAGGTCAAGCAGGCGCACGAGCACCGTGCGCGGGAAGCCTTCGAGCGTGAGGAAATGGCGCAGGCGTCCCTGCGCGTCCACCTGGGCGACGGTCACTCTGCGGCTCCGGGTTGCAAGGGGGCGTCGGGGTCGACGGTGATGGCGTCGTTGGGCGCGGCGAGCCAGCGTTCGACGATGACGGCGGCGGCGACGGCGTCCAGCGCCGCGGCGTCGCGGCGTTTCTTGCGGCCTTCGGCGCGGTCGGCGGCGAAGCGTTGCGCGGCTTCGATCGAACTCATGCGCTCGTCCACCATCACCACCGGCAGGCGATAGCGCCCGGACAACGCGCGCGCGAACGCTTGCGCACGCTGTCGGATGGGTTGGTCGCCGCCGTCGAGCGTCATCGGATCGCCGACGACGAGGCCATCGGGCCGCCATTCGGCGCGGATGCGGTCGATCGCGGACCAGTCGGGACCATGCGCGTGCACGTCGATCACCGCGAGCGCGCGCGCCCCGCTGCCGTACGCACTGCCAACCGCCACGCCGATGCGGCGCGCGCCGACGTCGAAGCCGAGCACGGTGCCGTCGAGTTTCATGGGGTCACGCGTGCCCGCTGTAATCGGCGACCTGGGCCAGGTCGACGCCGATGCTGCCGGCGGCGGCCTGCCAGCGCGCGTCGATGGGCGTGTCGAACAGCAGGCCGGGCGCCACGGGCACCATCAGCCAGCTGTCTTCGGTGAGTTCGTGTTCGAGCTGTCCCGCGCCCCACCCGGCGCAGCCGAGCGCCACGACGGCGTGCTTCGGGCCCTTGCCGCCGGCCATCGCCTCGAGGATGTCGCGCGAGGTCGTCAGGTACAGCTTGTCGCTGACCGCGAGCGTGGAATCGAATCCGTCGCCACCATCGTGCAGCACGAAGCCGCGTTCGGGATGCACGGGGCCGCCGGACAGCACGACCTGCCCGAGCAGCGCCGGATCCTCGGCTTCGATGCCCATCTGCTGGAAGACGTCGCCCAGCGTGTATTCGGAGGGCTTGTTGACCACCACGCCCATCGCCCCTTCTTCGTCGTGCTGGCAGACGAGGGTGACGCTGCGTGCGAACTGCGGGTCGGCGAGCGCCGGCAGCGCGATGAGCAAGCGGTTGGCGAGCGGCGTGGGGGTGGCCTGCATGGGGGCGATTCTAGCCCGACACGCCCGCGGTGATCCAAGCACGCGAAAGGCGCGGTTGCCCGCGCCTTCCGTTGGACCCTGCAGCGGCGGTGGCCTCAGCGGGCTTCGGCGACCTCGACGCCATCCAGCCCCTGCGACAAGGTGCGCGCATCGCCGCCCTGGGCGAGCTTGATGCGCAGGCGTACTTCGTTCGCCGAGTCGGCGTAGCGCAGGGCGTCCTCGTAGGAGATCTCGCCGGCCTGGTACAGCTCGAACAGGCTCTGGTCGAAGGTCTTCATGCCGAGGTTGGTGGATTCCTTCATCACTTCCTTCAGCTTGTGGATCTCGCCGTCGCGGATGTAGTCCTGCACCAGCGGCGTGCCCAGCATGATTTCCATCGCCACGCGGCGCGACTTGCCGTCGGGCGTGGGGATGAGCTGCTGCGCGACCACGCCCTTGAGGTTGAGCGAGAGGTCCATCAGCAACTGGTTGCGACGGTCTTCCGGGAAGAAGTTGATGATGCGGTCCATCGCCTGGTTGGCGTTGTTGGCGTGCAGCGTGCACAACACCAGGTGGCCCGTTTCGGCGAAGGCGATGGCGTGGTCCATGCCTTCGCGCGTGCGCACCTCGCCGATCATGATCACGTCCGGCGCCTGGCGCAGCGTGTTCTTCAGCGCGGCGTCCCAGCTGTCGGTGTCGATGCCCACTTCGCGCTGCGTGATGATGCAGCCCTCGTGCTTGTGCACGAATTCGATCGGGTCTTCGATGGTGATGATGTGGCCGGTGGAATTCTGGTTGCGGTAGCCGATCATCGCGGCCAGCGACGTGGACTTACCGGTACCCGTGGCGCCGACGAAGATGATGATGCCGCGCTTGGTCATCGCCAGCGTCTTGATCACCGGCGGCAAATTGAGCTCTTCGACGCTGGGGATCTTGGTCTCGATCCGGCGCAGCACCATGCCGACCTGGTTGCGCTGGTAGAAGCACGACACGCGGAAGCGGCCGACGCCGGCCACGCCGATGGCGAAGTTGCACTCGTGCGTCTTTTCGAACTCTTCCCGCTGCTGCGGGTTCATCACGTTCAGCACCAGGTCGCGGCTCTGCTGCGGCGTGAGCGGGTTCTGGGTGATGGGCGAGATCTTGCCGTGGACCTTCATCGACGGCGGCATGCCGGCCGTGATGAACAAGTCCGACGCCTTCTGGTGCGCCATCAGCTTGAGGAACGAGGTGAAATCGATGCTGCTCATGGTGTGCTCCAGGCTGTCACTCGAACAGCCGCTTGTCCTTCGCGTATTCCTTGGCGTGCTGGCGCGTGACCATGCTGCGCTTCACGAGGTCCTGCAGGTGCTGGTCGAGGGTCATCATCCCGTGCGCGCCGCCGGTCTGGATCGCCGAATACATCTGCGCGACCTTGTCCTCGCGGATCAGGTTACGGATGGCCGGGATGCCGACCATGATTTCCCACGCCGCGGTACGACCGCCGCCCACTTTCTTCAGCAGCGCCTGCGAGATCACCGCGCGCAGCGACTCCGACAGCATCGAGCGCACCATCGGCTTCTCGCCGGCGGGGAACACGTCGATGATGCGGTCGATGGTCTTGGCGGCCGACGAGGTGTGCAGCGTCGCGAACACGAGGTGGCCGGTTTCCGCGGCGGTGAGCGCCAGGCGGATGGTTTCGATGTCGCGCATTTCGCCGACCAGGATGTAGTCGGGGTCTTCGCGCAGTGCCGAACGCAGGGCTTCGTTGAAGCCGTGCGTGTCGCGGTGCACTTCGCGCTGGTTGATCAGGCACTTCTGCGAGGTGTGCACGAACTCGATCGGGTCTTCCACCGAGAGGATGTGCGCGTACTCGCTCTTGTTGACGTGGTCGAGCATCGCCGCCAGCGTGGTGGACTTGCCCGAGCCAGTGGGGCCGGTCACCAGGATCAGGCCCTGCGGCTGGTCGATGAGTTCCTTGAAGATGCGCGGGCAGCCGAGGTCTTCGAGCGTCAGCACCTCCGAGGGCACCGTGCGGAACACCGCACCGGCGCCGCGGTTCTGGTTGAACGCGTTCACGCGGAAGCGCGCCAGGCCCGGGATCTCGAAGGAGAAGTCGACCTCGAGGAATTCTTCGTAATCGCGCCGCTGCTTGTCCGACATGATGTCGTAGACGAGCGCGTGGACCTGCTTGTGGTCGAGCGCGGGGATGTTGATGCGCCGGACGTCGCCGTCCACGCGGATCATCGGCGGCAGGCCTGCGGACAGGTGCAGGTCGGACGCTTTGTTCTTGACCGAGAACGCCAGGAGTTCGGCGATATCCATTGAACGTGCTCCCCCGCACGAGTTGAAACGATGTACGACTGGTGCCGGGCACCCCCCGGCGGGCAGTATGGGCGCCGCCCCACCCGCGGTGTCAACCGCGATTCCCAGCGCGGCCACGAGGTTGAGACGAAGTGCTTGGTTCTGCCCTGAACGTGCTCGTTCAACGTCTTGATAACGCGGCCCGGCAGTCGGGTCGGCCACGGCCCGTGCTGCTTGCGGTCTGCAAGGGCCAGCCCGCGGAGGCGGTCGCCGCACTGGCCGCCGCCGGCCAGCGGGACTTCGGCGACAACTATGTCCAGGAAGCGCAGGCCCGGCAGGTGGCCCTCTCGGGCGACCCGCGCGCGCAGGGCCTGGCGTGGCATCTCATCGGCGCCCTGCAATCCAACAAGGCCGCGCTCGCCGCGACGTTGTTCGACTGGGTGCAGACCGTCGACCGGGCCAAACTCGTGCCCCTGCTCGCCGCCGCGCGCCCCGCCGACCGGCCGCCGCTGAACGTGCTGGTGCAGGTCAACATCGACGACGAAGCGAGCAAGCACGGCTGTCGCCCGGAGGACGCGGCGGCCCTGGCCGACCTGGTGGCCGCGCAACCGCGGCTCGCGTTGCGCGGGCTGATGGCAATCCCGGCGCCGGCGGAAGATCCGGCCGCGCGCCGTGCCGCCTTCGCCCGCATGCGCGCGTTGTTCGATGCGATCGCCGCGCGGCATCCGGGCGTGGACACCCTGTCGATGGGCATGAGCGACGATTTCGAACTCGCCATCGCCGAAGGCGCGACGCTGGTGCGCGTGGGCACGGCGTTGTTCGGCGCGCGACCGCCGAAGGCATAGACTCGCGGCCATGGCACACGACACGCACGACACTTTGGCGTTCATCGGCGGCGGCAACATGGCGCGCAGCCTCATCGGCGGACTCGTCGCGCGCGGGACGCCCGCGTCGGCAATCCGCGTCGCCGAACCCGTGGACGCCTTGCGCGAGGGACTCGCGAACGACTTCGGCGTCGCCGTGTTCCCGGACAACGCGGACGCCGTCGCCGGTGCGGGCACCTGGGTGTTCGCGGTGAAACCGCAGGTGATGCGCACGGTGTGCGAAGCGCTGGCGCCGGTGGCGCAGTCTTCGCGTCCGTTGATCGTGTCGATCGCCGCGGGCATCACCACGGCGCAACTCGCACGCTGGCTCGGCGGCGACCTGGCCGTCGTGCGCACGATGCCGAACACGCCCGCGCTGCTGGGTGCAGGCGTGACCGGCCTGTTCGCGAACGCACGCGTCGATGCGGAAGGCCGCACGCGCACCGCCACGTTGTTGTCGGCCGCCGGTCCCACGGTGTGGCTCGACGACGAAGCGCGAATGGATGCGGTGACCGCCGTCTCCGGCAGCGGGCCCGCGTATGTCTTCCTGCTCGCCGAAGCCCTGCAGGCCGCGGGCGAAGCCGAAGGCCTGCCGCCCGAGGCCGCGCGCACGCTCGCGTTGCAGACGATCCTCGGCGCGGGCCGCATGCTCACCGAGAGCGACGTCGATGCCGCGGAACTGCGTCGTCGCGTCACGTCTCCGAACGGCACCACGCACGCCGCGATCGAAACCTTCGAAGCCGGCGGTTTCCGCGCCCTCGTGGCGCGCGCCGTGCATGCCGCCGCCGTGCGCGGCAAGGAACTGTCCGATGCGAACGACTGACGGCCTCCGTCTCTTCGCGATCACGGCGTGCCTGGCGCTCGCTGCGTGCGGCGGCGGCAGCGCGCCGCAACCCGCGCAGGCCGCGCCACCGCCGGCGGAACTGCGCGTCGGCGACCTGCGCATCATCGCCACCGCGGTCGAAACCAATTCGCTGCCGACGAGCGTGACGAAAAGCTACGGCATCGCGCGCGGCGAGCAGACGTGGTTGCTGCTGGTGACGGTGCGTCGCGGCCCGGAAGGCGCGGAGAAGGCCGTGTCCGCGACCGTGGAAGCGCGGGCGCGCGACCTGCAGGGCCGCACCATCGACATCCCGATGCGCGAAATTCCGACGGCCGAGGATTACGTCGACAACGTCGGCACGTTCGCGATCACGCCGCCGGACACGTTGCAGTTCAGCGTGCGCGTGATGCCGCAGGGTGCGGCGCCGGCGACGCTGGAATTCACGCGCGAGATCTCCAAGTAGCGATCAGCGGCCGTTCGCCCACGCGCGGATGATCCGCGCGATTTCGCTCACGCCATCGGTCAGCGCCGCCGGTCCCGGCTGCAGGATGATCGGCGACTTGATCTCGTGCAGTTGTCCGTCGCGCACCGCGGGGATCGCGTCCCAGCCCCTGCGCGCCGCCACGCGTTCCGGGCGGAAGCGCTTGCCGCACCACGAGCCCAGGATGATGTCGGGCGCGCGGCGGATCACTTCGTCGGGATCTTCCAGGATGCGCTGCTTCGCCAGCGATTCCATCGCGCGCTCGGGGAACACGTCGTCGCCGCCGGCGATGCGCACGAGTTCGGCCACCCAGCGGATGCCGGTGATCTGCGGGTCGTCCCACTCTTCGAAATACACGCGCGGGCGTTGCGGCAGTTTCGCGGCGTCCGCGGCGATCGCGTCGAGGCCCCGTTGCAAGTCATCCGCGTAGCGCGCCGCGCGATCGCCCGCGCCCACCAGTGCACCGAGGCGGCGGATGTAATCGAGGATCCCGTCGACGCTGCGATGGTTGGAGATCCACACCTCCACGCCGCGGCGCACGAGTTCGGCGGCGATGTCGGCCTGGATGTCGGAGAAGCCGATCGCGAAGTCCGGTTGCAGCGCGAGGATTGCCTCGATCTTCGCGCTCGTGAACGCGCTGACCTTGGGCTTCTCGCGTCGCGCGATCGACGGGCGCACGGTGAAGCCGCTGATGCCGACGATGCGGTCCTGCTCGCCGAGCGCGTACAGCGTTTCGGTCGGTTCCTCGGTGAGGCAGACGATTCGCGTCGGACCCATCACGGATACAACATGCGCTGCGACCACTGCCCATCCGCGCCGCGTTCGAACAGCTGGCGCTCGTGCAACCGGAATTCGGCGCCGTACCAGAACTCGACCGCGTGCGGCACCACGCGGAACCCGGTCCAGCGCGGCGGACGCGGCACGTCCCGTCCGGCGAAGCGATGTTCGGCTTCGTCGAGGCGCGCTTCGAACGTGGCGCGCGCGTGCAGCGTTTCCGATTGCAACGACGCCCACGCGCCGATCTGGCTTCCGCGCGGACGCGACGCGAAGTACGCGTCGGCTTCCGCATCGTCGACCACCACCACGTCGCCCTCGATGCGCACCTGCACCCCGTGCCGCACGCGCGGCCAGTGGAACAGCAGCGCCGCGCGCGGGTTGGCCTGCAGGTCGCGGCCCTTGCGGCCGTCCAGGTGCGTGTAGAAGACGAAACCGCGCGCGTCGTGCGCCTTCAACAGGACCGTGCGCGCGGAGGGCGCGCCGTCGGGCGTGGCGGTGGCGACGGTCATCGCCGTGCGGTCGGGTTCGCCGGCGACCGCCGCCTCGTCGAACAGGGCGTCGAACGCGTCCAGGACGGCCTGCGGCAGCGGCGTGTGCGGGGTCGGGTGCATGGCCGGCATTCTCGCGCATTAAGATCGCGGGCATGAATCCCGCATCGCACCTCGTCCTGGTGGGCCCGATGGGCGCCGGCAAGACCTCGATCGGCCGGCGCCTCGCCGACCGGCTGGGGCTGCCCTTCACGGACGCCGACCACGCGATCGAAGCCCGCGCCGGTGCCGCCGTATCGGCGATCTTCGACGTGGAAGGCGAGGCGGGCTTCCGGGTGCGCGAACGCGCGTTGCTGGCCGAATTGCTGGCCGGGCCGCCGGGCGTGCTCGCCACCGGCGGGGGCGTGGTGGTCTCGGCGGAGAACCGCGCGCTGCTGCGCGACGGCGCGTTCGTCGTGCACCTGCAAGTCGGCACCGACGCCCAGCTGCATCGCCTGGCGCGCGATCGCACGCGGCCGTTGCTGCAGACGCCGGACCGCGCCGCGGTGCTGCAACGCCTCGCGGAGGAACGCGCACCGCTGTACGCGGACGTCGCCGACTGCACGTTCGCCACCGATGGCATGACGCCCGACGAAGCCGCCGTCGCCCTCGCCCGCTTCCTGCACGATCGCTGGCAACGCACGGAGGTGGCGGCATGACGCGCATCGTCGACGTCGGCGGCCACGCGCCGTATCGCATCGCCATCGGCGACGGGTTGCTGTCCGACGGCGCCGCACTTGCATCGCACGTGCGCGGCCGCCACGCGATGATCGTCAGCGATGCGCACGTCACGCCGTTGTATGCGCGTGGTGTCGCCGACGCGTTGCAGGCTGCGAATCCCGGCCTGCGCTGCATGGTCACCTGCATCCCGGCCGGGGAATCGGCCAAGTCGCTCGATCGTTTCGCCGAACTGCTGCGCGAACTCGCCGACTTCGGCGCCACGCGCGATGCGTGCGTGTTCGCGCTGGGCGGCGGCGTGGTCGGCGACCTCGCGGGATTCGCCGCCGCGTGCTGGATGCGCGGCATCGATTGCGTGCAGTTGCCCACCACGTTGCTGGCCATGGTCGATTCGTCCGTCGGCGGCAAGACCGCCGTCGACCTGCCGCAAGGCAAGAACCTCGTCGGCGCGTTCCATCTGCCGCGCGCCGTCTTCGCCGACACCGCCACGCTGCGTACGCTGCCCGATCGCGAACTGCGCGCTGGCCTGGCGGAAGTGGTGAAGTACGGCGCGATCCGCGATGCCGCCTTCCTCGACTGGATCGAAACGCACGCGGACGCCCTGCTCGCCCGCGATGCCGACACGCTCGCCGAGGCCATCGCCCGCAGTTGCGCGCACAAGGCCGCGATCGTCGAACGCGATCCGTTCGAACGCGGCGAGCGCGCGCTGCTCAACTTCGGCCACACCTTCGCGCACGCCATCGAGACCGAACAGGGCTACGGCGGCCTCAACCATGGCGAAGCGGTCGCGGTCGGCATGGTCTGCGCGGCGCGGTTGTCGGCGCGCCTGGGGATGGCGGTGGCGGACGACACGCAGCGGCTGGCCGCCCTGCTTCGCCGCCTCGGGCTGCCCGTCGACGTGCCGGCCGGCCTCGACCCCGCGGCCCTGGTCGCCCACATGCGGCTGGACAAGAAAGCCATCGCCGGGCGGCTGCGGTTCGTGCTGTGGTCCGGCGCCGGCGCGGCGCAGGTGGTACCGGACGTGGCCGAAGCCGAGGCGTTGGCAGCCCTCGGGTAAACGCCCGGCGACTGCGCGCCAGTTACAATCGCGCCCCCATGCGCATGCTCCTGCAAGAACGCCCCAACGGGCGCGAGGCCCCGCGCTTCGTCCAGCTGCAACTCGAGGCCGACCTGCTCGGTGGCTGGACGCTCGTGCGCGAGACCGGCCAGATCGGCGGGCGCAGTTCGCTCAAGCGCGAGCAGTACCTGGACCAGGGCAGCGCGCAGGCCGCGTTCGAACACGCCCGCGATGCGCAATTGAAGAAAGGCTTCCAGCTGATGTTCGTGCAGGGCGCCGACGCCCCGCGCGCCTGACGCATTCCCCCGTTTTTTTCCGAGACCCCCCGTGCCCGCCACCCTGAAGAACGATCGCCTGCTCCGCGCGCTGCGCCGCGAACCCGTCGACCGCACCCCCGTCTGGCTGATGCGCCAGGCCGGCCGCTACCTGCCGGAATACCGCGCCACGCGCGCGAAGGCCGGCAGCTTCCTGGCGATGGCGAAGAACCCCGACCTCGCCTGCGAAGTCACGCTGCAGCCGCTGGCGCGCTTCGACCTGGACGCCGCGATCCTGTTCTCCGACATCCTCACCGTGCCCGATGCGATGGGCCTGGGCCTGTATTTCGTCGAAGGCGAAGGGCCGAAGTTCGAGCGTCCCGTGCGCACCGCCGCCGACATCGCGAAGCTCGGCGTGCCCGACATGGGCACCGAACTGCGCTACGTGATGGACGCGGTGTCGGTGATCCGCCGCGAACTCGATGGCCGCGTGCCGCTGATCGGTTTCTCCGGCAGCCCGTGGACGCTGGCCTGCTACATGGTGGAAGGCGGCGGCAGCGACAACTTCTCCAAGGTGAAGCGCCTGGCGCTCGACGATCCGAAGGCGATGCACCAGTTGTTGTCGATCAACACCGACGCCGTCATCGCCTACCTGCGCGCGCAGTACGAAGCCGGCGCGCAGGCGCTGCAGGTGTTCGATACCTGGGGTGGCGTGCTGTCGCCGTCGATGTACCGCGAGTTCTCGCTGCCGTACCTCACGCGCATCGCGCGTGAGCTGAAGCGCGACGACGCGCCGCTGATCCTGTTCGGCAAGGGCAATGCGCCGTATCTCGAAGAGCTCGCGGCCAGCGGCGCGGAAGGCGTCGGCGTGGACTGGTTGATCGAGTTGTCGGAAGCCGCCAGCCGCACGCAGGGCAAGGTGGCGCTGCAGGGCAACCTCGATCCGGCGATGTTGTACGGCTCGCCGGACAGCGTGCGGATGCGCGTGCGCGAGGCCCTCGACAGCTTTGCTGCCGGCAACAACGGCTCGCGCGAGGGCCACGTGTTCAACCTCGGCCACGGCCTGTCGCCCGACATGAATCCGGAACACGTCGGCGCGCTGGTCGACGAAGTGCACGCGCACTCCGCGCGCTGATCACTCCACCGCTTCGACCACGTCGCCGCTGTCCACGGGCCCGGTGAACACCGGGCTCCAGCCGGCGCCGGTCTTCGCGCGCAACTGGCCGAAGTACGCCGGCAAGCCTTCCTCGAACCCGGGGCCCGACTGCAGCTGGTAATGCAGGTGCACGAGGAAGGCGTCGCCCGACATGCCCATCCCGCCGAGCTGCGCGCCGGCGGCGATGCGCTGGCCCGGCTTCACGCGCACGCTGCCTTGCCTGAGGTGCGCGAACAGGCTGTATTCGCCGTTGCCGTGGTCGATCACGACGTGGTTGCCGAGGAACAGTTTCAGGTTCTGCATGATCTGTTCCTGCGTGAACGGCGGCGGCCCGCCCTTCACGTTGTCGCGCATGCCGTCGGTGGCTTCGACCACCACGCCGTCGCCCGTCGCGAACACGGGTGCGCCGTAGCCGTACCAGTCTTCCGGCTTCGCGCCATCGGTGCGGAACAACTTCCCTTGCGCATCGGCGATCGTGAAGTCGTGCGCGTAACGCATGAAGTTGGCGGTGATGCCGAAGTGCGTCGTCATGCCGCCGGTGATGTCCAGGCGCCGATGGTGCGCGAGCAGGTCGTGGCCGTCGTGCACGAAGACTTCGCCGCGCAGCGGGAAGCGCAGCGCCGTGCGCGGTGCGAACGCGCGCGGGGCCACGCGCAATGCGACGCGCGATTCCGCACCGTCCTCCACGCCTGCGGGCACGAACGTCGCGACGTAACGCAGGTCGCCGAGCCACGCCTGTGACGGAAACGCCGCGAACGGATTGAAGACGACCAGGCGGCCCTTCGCGGGCAGCGTGCGATTGGGCAACGTGGCGAGGCTCATCGTCGTCGCATCGCCGTTGCGGTCCAGCCGGCGTTGCGACCAGAAGTGGCCGTCGCGATCGAACAGGGTGACTTCCAGGCCCGTCAGCTCCAGCGCGGTGTCGCCGGGGTTGTCGAACACCAGGTCGAAGTTGAGATGCTGCGCATCGCGCGTGCGTTCGACCAGCGGCTGCGCTGGTAAGGGTTGCACCGTCACAACGGCCGTGGCCGGGAACGGGGTGGCGAAGGCGAGCAGCAGCGGCAACAGGAAGGACGGGCGCATTGCGGGTTCCGGACGGCGGCGGTTGCCGGGAGGGATACGCCGGCGGCCGACCCGGTTGCGGCGCGACGGTGCATTCCGTCCGCCACGCGCTCCCGTTCACGTGGCCGGCCTAGAATCCACGGGCCTTGAACCCCCACGGCGCGACAGGACATCGACCCCACATGCCGCATCGCCCGATCGCCGCCGTCGTGTTGTTGTTCGCCGCCCTGGCGCCCGTCGCGGGCCGCGCCGCCGAAGCGACGTACGCGATCGACCCGGTCCACACGCGCGTGATGTTCGCGGTGAGCCACGCGGGGTTCTCCAATGCGCTGGGCACGTTCTCCGGGTCGACCGGCACGCTGGTGTTCGATCCGGACGACTGGGAGTCCGCGCGCGTCGACGTGGAAGTGCCGCTGAAGCGCCTCGACCTCGGCGACGCGAAGTGGAACGCCGCGGTCCTCGCCAGGAATTTCCTCGACGCCGACGCGCATCCCGTCGCGCATTTCGTCTCCACGCGCATCGAACCGATCGACGCCACGCACGCCACCGTGGTCGGCAACCTCACGCTGCGCGGCGTGACGCGCGAAGTGCGCCTGGACGCCACGTTCCACCAGCTCAAGCGCCATCCGCTGCCGCCCTTCCGCCGCACCGCCGGGTTTTCCGCCACCACGACGTTCAGCCGCAAGCTGTTCACGATGACGGCGTGGCCCAGCGTGGTGGGCGATGAAGTGGAACTGCGCATCGAAGCCGAAGCCACGCGTTCGCGCGCGGACGCCGACGATGCGATGCCTGCCACCGATGCGACCACGACGCCCGCGCCGTCGGCCGAACCCGCCCCTGCCACCACGACGACCCCATGACTGCATCGACCTCGCGCCGCTTCGCCAACATCGACCGCTGGGGTCCGGTGAGCCAGTTGCTGCACTGGACCATCGTCGTGCTGATCCTGGTCATGGCCTACCTCGGCCTGACCATGACGGACATGCACAACGGGCCGGACAAGATCCGCATCTACAACCTGCACAAGTCGATCGGCCTGACGATCCTGGCGCTGGTGACGCTGCGCGTGCTGTGGCGTGCGTGGGCGGGTGCGCCGCGACCGCTGCAAGGGCCCTTGTGGCAACGCCGCGCCGCGTCGACCACGCATGTGGGCCTGTACGCGTTGCTGTTCGCGGTGCCGATCAGCGGCTGGATCATGAATTCGGCGGCGGGCTTCCCGCTGCGCTGGTTCGGCCTCGTGCGCGTGCCCGCGCTGACCGCGCGCGACCACGCCATGCACGAACTGTTCGAGACCACGCATGAGGTGTTGTTCTGGACGTTGATCGTCGTGGCGCTGGGCCACGCCGCGATCGCGATCTGGCACCACCTGTTCGCGCGCGACGCCACGCTCGCCCGCATGCTGCCCAATGGCTGGCTGCGCGTGCCCGACCCGACCCACGAGGAACCCCGCGATGTCCGCTGACCGCCTTCGCCGCTTCGCGCTCGCCTGCGCGCTGCTGTCCTGCACCGCGTTCGCGCACGCGGCCGATTACGTGCAGGCCGCCGGTTCGACGCTGCAGTTCACCGCGCGCTACCAGGGCGACCCCGTCCCCGGCCGGTTCCCCGGCTTCACGACGACGCTGCGCTTCGATCCGCAACACCTCGCCGATGCGCGCCTCGACGTGACGATCCCGCTCGCCAGCGCGACGACGGGCAACGAGGACTACGACCCGGAACTCACGGGCACGTTCTTCGAAAGCCAGCGCTTCCCGCAGGCGCGTTACACGGCGACGAAGTTCCGCGCGCTCGGCGGCAACCGCTACGCGGCCGACGGCACGCTGTCGCTGCATGGCGCGAGCAAGCCGGTCACGCTCGTGTTCACGTGGACAGCCGGTGCGAAGCCGGTGCTGTCCGGCACGGCGACGGTGAAGCGCCTGGATTTCGGCGTCGGCGGCGGCGACTGGAAACAGACCGACCTCGTGCCGAACGAAGTCGCGATCACCACGAAAGTGGTCTTCACGCCGAAGCGCTGAGGTCAGCGCAGAAAGGCGCGGATCGCGTCGGCGTCGAACGGCCAGTCGAGCTCGATGTCGCGATCCTCGTCCCGCAGCACCGGCACGCGTTCGCCGAAGCGCGCCTCCAGGGCCGCGTCGTCGTCGATCCAGACTGGTTCGAAGTCCGGCGTCCGCGCTTCGGCCAGCACGGCCAGCGCGGCGTCGCACAAGGGGCAGTCGTCGCGCTGGTAGAGCCGCAGGCGCACTCCGGGATCCTTTCGGGGGCGGCGAAAATCGCCGGGGCATAGAATAGGCGCCCTCCGTCCCCACGTAGTCCCCCATGGCCGTCAGCACCTTCGACCTGTTCAAGATCGGCGTCGGGCCGAGCTCCTCGCACACCGTGGGGCCGATGCGCGCCGCGTGCCGGTTCGCGCAGAAGTGGCTCGAGGAGAGCGGGCGGCTTGGCCAGGTGGCGCGCGTGCGTGCGGAAGTCTTCGGTTCGCTCGCGCTCACCGGGCGCGGCCACGGTACCGACAAGGCCGTGCTGATGGGGCTGGAAGGCCACCTGCCGAACCTGATCGACCCGGACGTGATCCCCGCTTCGCTCGAACGCATCCGCGGGACGGGGCGCATCAACATCCTGGGCAAGCACGAGATCCCCTTCGACGAGAAGCGGGACATGATCATGAACAAGCGCCAGAAGCTGCCGTTCCACACGAACGGCATGCGCTTCACGGCGTTCGACGCGGCGGGCGCGGAAATCGCGACGCGCGATTACTACTCCGTCGGCGGCGGCTTCGTGGTCAACCAGGACGAAGCGGCGGAAGACCGCATCGTGGCCGACACCACCGAACTCGCCTATCCCTTCCACAGCGGTGCCGACCTGCTGGCCCAGGCCGAACGCACCGGGCTGACGTTCGCGCAACTGATGTTCGCCAACGAACATGCCTGGCGCGACGACGAGGGCATCCGCGAAGGCCTGCGCGAACTGTGGCTGGCCATGCAGTCGTGCGTGCAGCGCGGCATCCGCGAAAGCGGCACGCTGCCCGGCGGCCTGCACGTGCAGCGCCGCGCGCCGGCCCTGTTCAACGAATTGAACGTGCGCCCCGAAGCCGCGATGCGCGACCCGCTCACCGTGCTCGACTGGGTGAACCTGTATGCGCTCGCCGTGAACGAAGAGAACGCCGCCGGCGGCCGCGTGGTGACGGCGCCCACCAACGGCGCGGCGGGCATCATCCCGTCGGTGCTGCATTATTACGATCGCTTCTGCCCGGGCGCGAACGAACAGGGCATCTTCGATTTCCTGCTGACCGCCGCGGCGGTGGGCATCCTCTACAAGGAAAACGCGTCGATCAGCGGCGCGGAAGTCGGCTGCCAGGGCGAAGTGGGCGTGGCGTGCTCGATGGCGGCCGCCGGCCTGACTGCGGCCCTGGGCGGCACGCCCGGACAGATCGAGAACGCGGCCGAGATCGGCATGGAACACAACCTCGGCCTGACCTGCGATCCCATCGGCGGCCTGGTCCAGATCCCCTGCATCGAACGCAACGCGATGGGCGCGGTGAAGGCGATCAACGCCTCGCGCATGGCCCTGCGCGGCGACGGCAAGCACAAGGTGTCGCTGGACAAGGTCATCAAGACCATGCGCGACACGGGCCGCGACATGCAGGACAAGTACAAGGAAACCTCGCGCGGCGGCCTCGCGGTCAACGTCATCGAGTGCTGATCGTCGCGCGCTGACCGGCGCGCGTCGGTCGGCGCCCCTGCCCGCCGCCGCTTTCGGCATACACTCGGCGGCATGGGGCATGCCTTGGGGACGCTGAAACGCTTCCTGCTGCTGACCGGCCTGTATTACGCCGGGGCGGTGCTCGCGTCTTTTTACCTGCGCACCCCCGACGACATCACCCTGTTCTGGCCGAGCGCCGGCGTGGGCTTCGCGGTGGTCGTGCGCTACGGCTTGCGCTGGGCGGTGATCGTGCCCGCCGCGCTCCTCCTGCTGCACCTCACGGTCGACCCGGTCCCCGACGCGTTCGTGCCCTACTCCGTCGCGGCCAACACCCTGTCCACGCTCGCGGCCGGCTGGTACGTGCTGCGCCACCGCCGCAACGACGGCCTGCACCTGCGCACGTCCGACGGGCTGATGCTGTTGCGCGGCGGCATCCTGCTCGGCGTGGCCGGCGCGACGATCGGGACCATCGGCCTGGTCTATTCGGGGATGGTCCCGCCGATCGAATCGGGTCGCGCCTGGTTGCTGTGGACGCTGGGCGACCTGCTCGGGATCACGACGATGGCGCCCGCGTTGTCGGTGGTGCTCGGCGAAGGCGGCCTGCGCGAAAGCCTGTGGAAGGACCGCGTCGACAAGCGCGAGCAAACGGTATGGACGTTCGCGCTGGTCGCCTCGATGGCCGCCATCGTCAGCGCGGGCCAGAGCGGCAACCTCTACGCGCTCGGCCTGGTGAGCCTGCCGCTGGCGCTGCTGCTGTGGGCGGCCGTGCGCTTCTCGCCGCTCACCACGATGGTGGGCACGATCCTCGTCGTCACGTTCATCAGCCTGCTGACGGGCCTGGGGCTGGGCGGCTTCACGCGTCCGCTCACGCTGCTCGATGCGTCGGTGCTGATGTTGCTGCTGGTGCTGATCTCGGTGATCCCGGTGATGCTGGCGGTGGCGACGTACGAACAACGCCACACCGCGGCGGCGCTGTACCAGCGCGCCACGCGCGACCAGCTCACGGGCCTGCTCAACCGCGCCACGTTCGAGGAACGCGCGCGCGAACGCCTCGCCGGCGCCGAACCCGACCTCAGCCTGCTGTACCTGGACCTCGACCATTTCAAGCTGGTCAACGATTCGGCCAGCCACGTCGCGGGCGACGACATGATCCGCTCGGTGGCCGGCGTGGTGTCGGGCGAATTCGGCGACAGCGCGCTCGTGGCGCGCACCGGCGGCGATGAATTCGCGGTGCTCGTGCCCATCACCGAATCCGCGGCGATCGCCTGCGGCCGGCGCGTGCTGGCCGCGATCGACGGCCTGCGCATCGACTGGCAGGACCAGATGCTCACCGCCGCGGCCAGCATCGGCATCGCGCACAGCGCCACGCCGCACGTGGACTTCGATGGGTTGCTGTCGCACGCGGATGCGGCGTGCTTCGCGGCGAAGGAATACGGCGGCAACCGTTTGGTCGCGGCCTCGCGCGAAGGCGACGAGCTCGCGGTGCGCACCGCGTCGATGCGGTCCGCGCTGCAGGTGCGCGAGGCGCTGGACCAGCGGCGTTTCACCTTGTTCGCGCAGCCGATCGTGCCGCTGGATCCCGCGGCGGCCTCGCACCTGCGCAACTTCGAAGTGCTGCTGCGCTGGACCGACGCCACCGGCGCCCCGCGCGCGCCCGCCGAACTGATCGCCGCGGCCGAACGCTATCGCCTCGGGCCGCGCCTGGATCGTTACGTGGTGGATGCGGTGCTCGAATGGCTGGAAGCGCGTCCCGACCAGGCCGCGATGATCCACCACTGCGGCATCAACCTCGGCGGCGGCACGCTGGTGGACGAGGAGTTCAGCGATTACTTCGCCGCGCGGCTGCGGCGCAGTTCGGTGCCGGCGGAAAAGCTGTGCCTGGAAATCACCGAGACCAGCGTCGTGCGCGATCGTGCGCGCGCGCAGCGGTTCATCGCCCGCATGCGCGACCTCGGCTGCCGGTTCGCGCTGGACGACTTCGGCACGGGCTTCTGTTCGTTCGGTTACCTGCAGCATCTCGATGTCGATTACCTGAAGATCGACGGCAGCTTCGTGCGCGACCTCGGGCAGTCCGAGCTCGCGAACGCGGTGGTGCGGTCGATCACGCAGATCGCGCACGTGCTCGACAAGCGCACGGTCGCCGAGCAGGCCGAAACGGTCGAGCAGCTGGACGTGCTGCGCGGGATGGGCGTGGATTACGCGCAGGGTTACGCGATCAGGCGCCCGCAGTCGATCGAGAGTTTCTTCTCCGAGGCGCCCGCGCGGATCGACGCGCTGCGCTGAAGCGCGGTGGTGTTGCGGATCGTCAATACATCGTCGAGCAGCGCGGCCGCGGTGATGTCCGCGCCGGCGCCCGGCCCCTGGATCACGAGCGGACGCAACGCGTAGCGCGCCGAGTGCAGCGCGACGCGGTTGTCGGTGCCCTGGCCGCCGGCGAGCGGGTCGTCGTTCGACAGCGCTTCGAGTCCGACGCGCGCGCCGCTGGCATCCCAGCGCGCGACGAGGTGCAGGCGCGTGTTGCGCGCCTGCGCGGCGTGGAAGCGATCGCGCATCCCGGCATCGAGGGACGGCAAGGCGTGTTCGATGTCGCCGGGCGTCGTGGCCGCGAGCAGGCGCGGCGTGGTGACGCCTTCCAGCGCGACCTCGTTCGCCTCGAGCGCGATGCCCGCCGCACGCACGAGGATCAGCAGCTTGCGGCGCACGTCTTCGCCCGACAGGTCCACGCGCGGATCCGGTTCCATGAAGCCCGCCGCCTGCGCACGACGCACCAGCGCGGAGAACGGTTGTTCCCCGTCGTAGGCGCCGAGCAACCACGCGAGCGAACCCGACAGGACGCCAGCGACGCCATGGATCGCATCGCCGCCGTCGCGCAGCGCGCGCAAGGAACGCAACAGCGGCAGCCCTGCGCCGACGGTCGCGCTGTCGCCGTAACGCGCACCGCTGGCGCTGCATGCCGCTTCGATCGCTTGCCAGCGCGCGAGGTCTGCGCCCTGCCCGAGCTTGTTCGCGGTGACGACGTGCAATCCGCGGCCGAGCCAGTCCGCATGGCGTGCGGCGACCGCGTCGCTCGCGGTCGCATCGATCACGACCGTCGCGTCTTCGAATGCGCCCTGCGTCCAGCGCGTGTTGGCGACGTGCACGAGCGCGAGATCCGTGCGCGCGTCCAGCCGCGCCAGCAGCGCGCGGCCCACCTGCCCGGTGCCGAGCAAGGCGATGCGCAGGCTCACGTCGCGGTCTCGCGGCGGGCGGCTCGGGCGACGGCATGCGCGCGTTCCAGCGCATCGGACAGATCGGCGAGCAAGTCCTCCGCGTGTTCGATGCCGACCGACAAGCGCAGCAAGCCTTCACCGATCCCCGCGACTGCGCGCGCCTCGGCCGACATCGCCGCGTGCGTCATCGTCGCCGGATGCGCCACCAGGCTTTCCACGCCCCCGAGCGATTCGGCGAGCGTGATGCAGCGCAGTCCGTCGAGGAACGCGCGCACCGCCGGCACGCCGCCGTCGAGTTCGAACGACAGCATCGCGCCGAAACCGGATTGCTGGCGTTTGGCGAGTGCGTGCCCCGGATGCCGCGCGAGGCCCGGCCAATGCACGGCGCACACCGCGGGATGTTCGTCGAGCAGCGCCGCGATCACCTGCGTGTTCTCCTGGTGCACGCGCAGGCGCGCATCCAGCGTGCGCAGGCCGCGCAGCGTGAGGAAGCTGTCGAACGGCGCGCCGGTCACGCCGAGCGCGTTGGCCCACCACGTGAGCTGCGCGTGGTCTTCCGGGCTGCGCGCGACGACCGCGCCACCGACGACATCGCTGTGACCGTTGATGTACTTCGTCGTGGAATGCACGACGACGTCCGCGCCGAGCGCGATCGGGCGCTGCAACGCGGGCGAAAGGAAGGTGTTGTCGACGACCACGCGCGCGCCGGCCGCGTGGGCGGCTTCGCACACGAAGCGCACGTCGGTGATGCGCAGCAGCGGATTGGACGGCGTCTCCACCCACACCAGCGCCGGCGCGCGCGCGAGCGCGGCGGCCAGCGCACGCGGGTCGGCGAGATCGGCGAGCACGAGTTCGAAATGTCCCTTGCGCGCCAGCGCATCGAACAGGCGCCAGCTGCCGCCGTACGCATCGTGCGTGGCCACCAGCACGTCGCCCGGCTGCAGGAAGGCGTTGAGCACCAGCGCGATCGCCGACATGCCCGTCGAGGTGACCACGCCGCCGGCGCCGCCTTCGAGTTCGGCAAGCGCGTCGGCGAGCAGGTCCCGCGTGGGATTGCCGCTGCGCGTGTAGTCGTAGCGGCGCTTGCAGTCGAATCCTTCGAAGCTGAAGTTGGACGACAGCACCAGCGGTGGCGTCACTGCACCGAAGGCCTCGTCGCGATCGATGCCCGCGCGCACCGCGGCAGTCGCAGGATGGAAGGCGCTCATGCGCACACCTCGCGCGGGGCGTCGAACGCCAGGCGCAGGCACGCGGCGATCGCATCGGGTTCCTTCAGGAACGCGTCGTGCCCGTAGCGCGAATGCAGCGCGTGCAGGCGCACCGGCGCGGCGATGCCGGCGGCGAGCGCGCGCACGTCGTCGATCGGCACGAGGCGGTCTTCGGCGAAGGCGACGAGCGTGGTGGGCACGCGCACGTCGGCGGGATCGAGGCGATGCAGGTCGATGGATTCGGACAGGCGCAGGAACGCAGTCGTCGGCGTGCGGTGCGCGTACTCGGCGCCGTGGTGCGCGAGCCAGTCTTCCGACGCACACCGTGCGGCGCCGGCCTGCAACGTGGCGGGCGCATCGAAACGTTCGTCGAATTCCTCCGGCGTGCGATAGCTCAGCAGTGCGAGCTGGCGCGCGAGCGAGAGGCCGTGGGTTTCGTCGCACTGCAGCTGGCCGAGCGCGACCACGTTGCGCTGCAAGGCGCGCCATGCGCTCGCGAAGGGATGCGGCCGGTGTGCGCCGGCGATCGCGACGAGGCGTCCCACGCGCTCGGGGAACGCCGTCGCGAACGCGAGCCCCACCATCGCCCCGTACGAACAGCCCACCAACGCGTCGAGTCGCGCGATCCCGAGGTGATCGAGCACCAGCGCCAGCGCGCGCGCCTGGTCGGCGGTGTCGATGGGCGCATCGAGGGTGCCGTCGGCGCCGATCCAGTCGAAGGACACGCAACAGTGGTCGGCGAACGTTTCGCGCTGCGATTCCCACCAGCCCGGCGCCGGCAGGTGCGCGCTGGAGGCGACGTGCGCATCGGCGGAAATCCCACCGAGCACCGCCACGGCCGGTCGCGCGCGGTCGCCGCGCACTTCCCACTGCAGGCGCACGCAGCGCAGGCCGGCGTGGCGCAGGTCGAGGACGGCATCGAAGGCGCCGCGGCGGGCATCCGGCAACGGGGCGCGCGGAACCGCGAAGGCGGGCGCGACGGGGGACGAGGGGGACAACGCGATCGCGGCAGTCATCGGACGCTCCTTGAAGGTGGACAAGCCACCACCGAGGTCCGCGGGTACGACGAAGAATCGAGGCGCGGCGACAGCGCGCGATCGATCCATCTGCCGGCGGACGCAAGCGTCCCCGCAGGATTTGGCACCAACACGCCGCTTGCGCGCCATGCGGTTGCCCCGGCTTCTTCGGGCCTGTCCCTCAGCCGGTCTCGATGGATGGCGCGCAGGATGCCGGAGCCTTTCCGCATCTGTCAATCGCTTCATTGCGATGAAGCGATGAATGGTCGGATCCGGGCCGCGGCCGTCGCATCGGCGGCAAGACGATTTGCCCCCGAATACATCGGCCGCTTGCTCCCGCATACTTTGCGCATGCCTATCCGACATCGGGCGAATTCCGCCCCCCGCCTCCTTGCGCTCACCCTCGCCATCGCCCTGCTCGGCGCCTGCGCGACCACGTCCACGCCCGCGCCGGAAGCCCCGGCGCCGAAGCCCGCCCTCGTCGCCCCGCCGCAACCGGTAACCGTGCCCGAGGCGTATGTTTCGGCCGAGATGCCCGAAGAAGAACTCGATTCGCTGGCGACCTGGCCCGGCGCCGATGGCCTCAACTGGCTCATCGCCACGGGCAAGTCGGGGCACAACCTCGTGATCTTCGATGCCGAGGACGGCACGCGCCTGCGCACGTTCGGCAGCGAAGGCACCGGGCCCGGCCAGTTCGACCGCCCGAACGGCATCGCGGTGTACGCCGACTACGTGTTCGTGGTCGAACGCGACAACCATCGCGTGCAGGTGCTGCAGCTCCCCGACTTCAAGTTCGTCGGTTTCTTCGGCGAGAAGGAACTGCGCAGCCCGTACGGCCTGTGGGTCAACGAGACCGAGCCGGGCGAGCTGGAGGTCTACGTCACCGACAGCTTCATGTACGGCAAGAAGTTCGACGAAGTGCCGCCGTTCGCGGAACTGGACCAGCGCGTGCGCCGCTATCGCGTGCAGTTCGACCAGGCCGGCCGCCTGCGTGCGAACTACGGTGGCGCGTTCGGCGACACGCGCGAGGCCTACGCGCTGCGCATGGTGGAATCCATCGCCGGCGATCGCGCGAACGACCGCCTGCTCGTCGCCGATGAAGACCAGCGCCACGAATCGACGCTGCGCGAATACACCTTCTCCGGCAAGTACACCGGCCGCAGCCTGCCGCAGGACAGCTTCGGCGCCGAAGCCGAAGGCGTTGCGCTGTGGACGTGCCCGGATGGCGGCGGGTACTGGATCGCGGTGGACCAGCTCGCGCCGCTCACGCTGTTCCATGTCTTCGATCGCGTGACGCTGCAACCGCGCGGCACGTTCCAGGGCAACACGACGTCGCACACCGACGGCGTTGCCTTGCATGCCGCGTCGATGCCGCACTTCCCCGGCGGCGCGCTGTTCGCGGTGCACGACGACAAGGCCGTCACCGCGTTCGACCTGCGCGACGTCGCCACGGCGCTGGGCCTGGCGCGGGATTGCGTGGACTGACGATGCGCGCGTGGCCGCTCGCGCTGGCCGTGGCGCTCGCGATGTTCGCGGGCCCGCTGGCGCGCGACGCCGGCGCGGCCAACAAGGTGTATCGCTGGGTCGACAAGAACGGCATCGTGCATTACGGCGATCGCCCGCCCGCGGAACCGCAGGCGGCCGGCCGGCAAGTCCGCATCATTCCCGTGCGCGCCGAACCCGGTGCGATGGCGCGCCTGCGCGTGGAGAACGAAGGCGGCCATTACCTCGCTTTCGCCGACAACCTGCTCGATGGCCCCGTCGAGGTGATGCTGTCCTTCGACAAGGCGACCAACATCCGCGGCGAACCCGAACTGCCCGCGCGCGCCACGGTGCCCGCGCACGGCAGCGCGCTGGTGTCGCGGTTGCAGATCGTCGGCAGCGGCGCGTCGGAATTCGTGGTGGGCCTGCAGGCCATCCCCGGCGATCCGAACGCGAAGCCGCGCGATGTCGAGTACGCCCTGCCGCTGCCGCGCGCGGCGATGCGCATCGACCAGGGCTTCGGCGGCACGTTCAGCCACACCGATCCGCAGAACCGCTACGCCATCGACTTCGGCGTGAAGCAGGGCACCACGATCACCGCCGCGCGCGGCGGCGTGGTGATGCAGGTGGAATCGGACTTCGACAAGGCCGGCCTGGACCTGGAGAAATACGGCGGCCGCGCCAACTACGTCCGCATCCTCCACGACGACGGCACGATGGGCCTGTATGCGCACCTCAAGCCCGAGGGCGTCTACGTGCGCGTGGGCCAGCGCGTGAAGGCGGGCCAGCGCATCGGGCTGTCCGGCAACACCGGCTTCACCACCGGCCCGCACCTGCACTTCGCCGTGCAGGTGAACCGGGGCATGCAGCTGATCGCGATCCCCTTCCGCATGGATGGCGTGTCGACCGGCGCGCACTGACGCGAACGCTATAATCCGCGCCCTTCCCCGCTGTGCCCTGCGCGCGCCCCGCGCCCCCCGACCATGTCCGATGTCTCCATCGAAGCCGCGCGCCGGCGCACCTTCGCCATCGTCTCGCACCCCGACGCCGGCAAGACCACGCTGACCGAAAAGCTGCTCCTGTTCGGGGGCGCGATCCAGATGGCCGGCTCCGTGAAGGGCCGCAAGGCCGCGCGCCACGCCACGTCCGACTGGATGGCGCTGGAAAAGGAACGCGGCATCTCGGTGACCTCCTCGGTGATGCAGTTCCCGTACGAGGACTGCATCGTCAACCTGCTCGACACGCCGGGCCACGCCGACTTCGGCGAGGACACCTATCGCGTGCTCACCGCGGTGGACTCGGCGCTGATGGTCATCGACGTCGCCAAGGGCGTCGAGGAACGCACGATCAAGCTGATGGAAGTCTGCCGCCTGCGCGACACGCCCATCATGACCTTCATCAACAAGCTCGATCGCGAAGGCAAGCCGCCGATCGACCTGCTGGACGAAGTGGAATCGGTGCTCGGCATCCAGTGCGCGCCGGTAACCTGGCCGATCGGCATGGGGCAGCGCCTGAAGGGCGTCGTGCACCTGGTGAGCGGCGAGGTGCACCTGTACGAACCGGGCCGCAACTTCACGCGCCAGGATTCCACCATCTTCGCCTCGCTCGACGATCCGCAGGTGGAAGCGCGCATCGGCGCGGCGATGCTGGCCGAGCTGCGCGACGAACTCGAACTCGTGCAGGGCGCCTCGCATCCCTTCGACCAGGCCGCGTACCTGGCGGGAAAGCAGACGCCGGTGTTCTTCGGCTCGGCGGTCAACAACTTCGGCGTGCAGTTGCTGCTCGACTTCTTCGTCGAACACGCACCGGAACCCAAGCCCCGCGCGACCACCACGCGCGAAGTCGGCCCGTACGAGCCGCACCTGTCGGGCTTCGTGTTCAAGATCCAGGCGAACATGGATCCGCAGCACCGCGACCGCGTCGCGTTCATGCGCATCTGCTCGGGCAAGTTCACCGCCGGCATGAAGGCGATGCAGTCGCGCACCGGCAAGGAAGTGAAGCTGGCCAACGCGCTGACGTTCATGGCGAGCGATCGCGAGATCGTCGAGACCGCGTACCCGGGCGATGTCATCGGCATCCACAACCACGGCACGATCTCGATCGGCGACAGCTTCAGCGAAGGCGAGATGCTGTCGTTCACCGGCATCCCGAACTTCGCGCCGGAACTGTTCCGACGCGCGCGCCTGCGCGATCCGCTGAAGCTCAAGCAGCTGCAGAAGGGCCTGGCGCAGTTGTCGGAGGAAGGCGCGACGCAGTTCTTCCGGCCGTTGATGTCGAACGACCTGATCCTCGGCGCGGTGGGCACGCTGCAGTTCGACGTGGTCGCGTACCGGCTGAAGGACGAATACAGCGTGGACGCGTCGTTCGAACAGGTGCAGGTGGCCACGGCGCGCTGGATCCGCTGCGACGATGCGAAGAAGCTCGAGGAATTCCGCGAGAAGAACGCGATGCACCTGGCACTGGATGCGGCCGGGCAGCTGGTCTACCTGGCGCCGACGCGCGTCAACCTGCAGCTGGCGCAGGAACGTGCGCCGGCGGTGACCTTCCTCGCCACGCGCGAACACGCGCACGCGGTGGCGATCGACTAAGCGATGGGCGGCGGCGCCGGCTGGTCTTCGTCGAAGTATTCGAAGATCAGGTGGATGCGATCGGTCGTGCCGTCGTTGCGCACGGCGTGGCGGCCGAGGTTGTTGACCTCCACCGCGCGGCCTTCTGGGAAGTGGTACACGCGCTCGCCGATGAGGAACCCGACCTGCGGGTTGGTGAGCAGCGGCACGTGGATCTTGTGCGGCCAGCTCGCGGCGGGATTGGCGTCGACGTGCGGATGGATGATGCCGCCCGGCGCCATGCGCGCCAGCATCACGCGCGGGAACGTGGCGCGCGCATAGCCATAGGGCTTGGTCGCTGCGTCCATCACCGGCTGCAGCAGCGCGCGCCAGTCGGCCCACAGCGGCCGGTCGTGCGAGCCGCGCCAGTCGCGCACGCTGTCGACGAAGCGGAACACGATGTGGCGCGTGCGGTCGAGCGCTTCGAACTTGTTGGGCTTGCTCGCGTTTTCCGCATCCCACAAGGCATCCGGGATGGCGAGCACGGCGTCGCGCAACGCGGTGATGTCGACGGTGCCGAGGTCGCGCACCGACAGCGTCTTGCGCGGATTGCCGGGCACCATGCGCGCGTCAGAAGGCATAGCCGAACAACTCCAGGTCGCGGCGATACAGCGCGGCGACGCCATCGATGAGCGCGCGGTCGTAGTACTGGCGGTAGTCGCCGCGGCGCGAGCTGTTCACCTGTTCGAGCGTGCGCGACGGGATGCCGATGCGGTCGCAGATGGTGTCGTAGGACGCCTGCATGTCTTCCACGCGGCCGACGTAATCGGTGAGCAGCGCGCCGGCATCGTCGACCAGCACGGTGTGCTGCGGCTGGAACAGCACGTGTTCGAGCGGCCGCAGGTCGAACAGCACCTGGCGCATCACCGCCTGCGGTTCGCGCGCGAAGCGATCGTCGTTGCGCGTCATGAAGGCGCAGTACGAGACGAAGCGGTCGAACGGATTGCGCACGAACGCGAACTTGAAATACCGCGCGAAGGCCTCGTCGCCGAGGTAGGGCCGCACCTGGCGCAGGCTGATGTGCCCGTGGCGCAATGCGGCCAGGTCCGACCACGGGAAGCGCTTGTCGACGAACAGGCCGACCTGCTCGATGTCGTCGGGCCCGGTGTGTTCGCGCAGGGCCTGGCGGACCGAGTGGGTGCCGGTCTTCGGCACGGCGGCGAAGATGAAACGGTGCTGGTGGGAAATGATCATGCGGGGGCAAGTCTAGCGAGCCCGGGCGGCGCCAGGAGCAAAAGCTCCAGCCCCGCGGGCGCAGGCTCGGCGCATGGACCGCCCCTCGACCGACGCGCCCCTGTCCCCGCTCGCCTTGCGGGAGGAATTCGCCAGCGCGGTGACCCATGGGTTCGGGGCGCTCGCGGCGCTGGCCGGCGGCATCGTGATGGTCACGCTGGCCGCGCTGCACGGCGATGGCTGGCAGCTCGCGTCGGCGATCGTGTTCTCGCTGTCGATGCTGCTGCTGTACGTGGCCTCCACGCTGTACCACGCGATGGCCTCGCCACGCGCCAAGTCCGCGCTGAAGGTGTTCGACCATTGCGCGATCTACCTGCTGATCGCCGGCACGTACACGCCCTTCACGCTCGTGGGCCTGCGCGGCGACGTGGGCCGCAACCTCTTCATCGCGATCTGGTCGCTGGCCGCGGCGGGCATCGTGTTCAAGTTCTTCTTCACCGGGCGCTTCCGGTTGCTGTCCACCGCCGTGTACGTCGCGATGGGCTGGCTCGTGCTGCTGGCCATCCGCCCGGTGATGGCGGCGCTGGATGGCTGGACCTTCGGCTGGCTGATCGCCGGCGGCGTGGCCTACACGCTGGGCACGGTGTTCTACCACCGGCCGTCGATGCGCTATTCGCACGCGGTGTGGCACCTGTTCGTCGTGGCCGGCACCGTGTGCCACTACATCGCGGTGCTCGCGCAGGTGTGGCCGCGGGACTGAACGCGGCGCAACGCATTCACCGGGCTTCGACCGCGCCCTGCGGATGGTGGGGTTCCCCCGGAGAACCGCGCACGGATGGCCACCCCCAAGTCCGATCCCGACGCGCCCCGCCCCCTCGCGCGCGGCGGCCCGCTCGCCCCGCTCGCGCGGCATCCGTTCCTCACGGTGCTCGGCGTGCTGGCGGTGGGCATCGCGTTGCTGCTCGCGTTCTGGGACTGGAACTGGTTCAAGCCGCTGGTCGAACGCCAGGTGGAAGCGCGCACGGGGCGCAAGTTCCACATCATCGGCAACCTCGATGTCGATCGCTTCGGATGGACGCCGCTGGTGCAGGTCGGCGCCTTCACGTTCGGCAATGCCAGTTGGTCGAAGGAGCCGACGATGGTGTCGGCCGATTGCCTGCAGTTCGCGATCGAACTGAAGCCGCTGCTCTTCCATCGCGAATATCGCCTGCCCGAGATCCGCCTGCGCAAGCCGCGCATGCGCCTGGAATACGGCCCCGGCCACACGGGCAACTGGGTGTTCGGCGAAGCGTCGACGGACACGACGCAATACGGCGCACTGTGGATCGACGATGGACGCCTGCGCTTCCTCGATGCGTCGCGCAACACGGACATCGATGTCGCCGTGCACAGCGACCTGCGCGATCCGTCGTCGAAGGCGCCGCCGGTGCTGGCCGATGGTGGCGGGCGTTGGGAAGGCCGCAAGTTCAAGCTCGACGGGCGCGCGGAAACGCCGCTCGCCTTGCGCGAAACCACGCACCCGTATCGCATCGACGTGCACGTCACCGCCGGCACGACGCGGGCGCATGCGCGCGGCACGTTGCTCGACCCGTTCCGCCTGCGCGGCTTCAACCTCAAGCTCGCGCTGGCCGGGCAGAACCTCGCCGACCTGTATCCGCTGCTCGGCATCGCCGCGCCGGATTCACCGCCGTATTCGTTCGATGGCCGCTTCACGCGCGAACAGACGCCCACCAGCCGCACGGGCACGAAGGACACCGGCAACATCTGGCACTACGACGATTTCACCGGGAAGCTCGGCGACAGCGACCTCGGCGGCGACGCGAGTTTCGAAACCGGCCGCAAGCGTCCGATCCTCAAGGCGACGCTCGTCTCCAAGCGCCTGGACTTCGATGACCTCGCGGGCTTCGTCGGCAAGCCGCCCGCCGCGGGCGCGGGCGAAACCGCGACGGCGGAACAAGCGGCGAAGGCGGCGCAGGAACGCGCGAAGACGCGCGTGCTGCCCGACAAGCCCTACGAACTCGACAAACTCCGCGCGATGGATGCGGACGTGCGCTGGAAGGCGCATCGCATCAACGCACCGAAGCTGCCGCTCGACGACATGGATGCGCACCTGTTGATCGATGCGGGCCTGCTGCGCCTGGATCCGCTGAACTTCGGCGTGGCCGGCGGCGACATCCGTTCGACGATCCGCATGGATGCGCGCGAATCGCCGATCCACACGCGCGCCGACATGCAGGTGCGCGGCCTCAGCCTGCCGCAGTTGCTGCCGGAATCGGACGTGATGCGCGAAGCGGTCGGCCGCGTCGGCGGCGACATCCACATCACCGGCACGGGCAACTCGATCGCGAAGATGCTCGGTTCGGCGAACGGCACCGCGCAACTCGGCATGGGCCACGGCCAGATCAGCAACCTGCTGATGGAATACGCGGGCATCGATATCGCCGAAGCGTTGAAGTTCCTCGTCGAAGGCGACCGGCGCATCCCGATCCGCTGCGCGTTCGCGGACTTCGAGGTCAGGAACGGCGTGATGACGACGCAGTCGCTGGCCTTCGACACGACCGACACGCTCATCGTCGGCGAGGGCAGCGTCAACCTGCGCGACGAAACGCTCGACCTGCACCTGCGGCCGCGGCCGAAGGATCGCAGCCTGTTCGCGTTCCGCTCGCCGCTGCTCGTGGGCGGCACCTTCAAGGATCCCTCGTTCCGTCCGGACCTCAAGCGCGTGGGACTGCGTGGCGCGATCGCATTGTCGCTGGCCACGATCACGCCGCCGGCGGCGCTGCTGGCAACGATCGAACTCGGGCCGGGCAAGGACGTGCAGTGCGGCGGGAAGTACGCGAAGTAGGTCGCGCCCGCCAAGCCCGCGCTTCGGACGTCAGCTCGCGATGTAGCGCTGCAACTGGTCGATCTCGACCTGCTGGTCTTCGATCACGGCTTTCACCAGGTCGCCGATCGACACCACGCCCAGCACCGCATCGCCGTCGACGACGGGCAAGTGGCGGATGCGCTTGTCGGTGACCAGTTGCATGCAATGCGCGGTGGTGTCGGACAGGCCCACGCGCACGACGTCGGACGACATGATGTCGCGCACCGGCGTATCGGACGACGCGCGGCCCTGCAGCACGACCTTCCGCGCGTAATCGCGCTCGGAGACGATGCCGACGAGGCGGCCGCCCTGGATCACCAGCAGTGCGCCGATGCGTTTTTCCGCCATCAGCTTGATCGCTTCGAGGACCGGCTGGTCGGGCCCGATGGCGTAGACCTCAGGCGTTTTCGATTCGAGCAGGTGGCGGACCGTGCGCATCGTCGTGTCCCTCCGTCGGCGGCTGGGCCGAGGATACTCCCGCGGCCGGCCGCCAGGCGTCGACGAGGTAGAGCGGGCGCTGCTTGGCCTCTTCGTACAACCGGCCGAGGTATTCGCCCAGCGTCCCCAGCGCGATCAGCTGCATGCCGCCGAGGAACAGGATCACCGCCATCATCGTGGGCCAGCCCGCGACCGGGTCGCCCCAGAGCATCGCCTTCACGACGATCCAGGCGCCGTAGAGGAAGGCCAGCAACGCGGTGGCCAGGCCCACGTACGTGGCCACGCGCAGGGGCGCGGTGGAGAAGCCGGTGATGCCCTCGATCGCGAGGTTCCACAGCTTCCAGAAATTGAACTTGCTGCCGCCGGCGGCGCGCGCCTGGCGCTGGTAGGGAATCGAGGCCTGGCGGAACCCGACCCAGCCGAACAGGCCTTTCATGAAACGGTTGCGTTCGCGCAGTTGCCGCAGCGCGGACAGCGCGCGCGGCGACAGGAGGCGGAAGTCGCCGGTGTCGGCCGGGATGGGCGTGCGCGAGAGGCGGCCGATCACGCGATAGAACATGTGGGCGGTGGCGCGCTTGGCGAGGCTTTCGCCTTCGCGCGCCATGCGCGTGCCGTGGACGTCGTCGAAGCCTTCGCGCCACTTGGCGACGAACTGCGGGATGAGTTCCGGCGGATCCTGGCCGTCGGCATCCAGGATCATCGCCGCGCCCGATTCGATGTGGTCCAGGCCCGCGGTGAGCGCGGCTTCCTTGCCGAAGTTGCGCGACAGCCGCAGCAATGCGATGCGCGGATCCTGCGCGGCGAGGCGTTGCAGCACCTGCCACGTCGCGTCGCGGCTGCCGTCGTCGATGTAGAGCACGCGCCCGACGATGCCGGCGTCGTGCGCAAGCGCGTCGAGCACCGCGGCGATGCGCGGCTGCAGCAGCGGCAGGGCGTCGGCTTCGTCGAAGGCGGCGACCACGACGGTCAATCGCGGATCGCGGCGGGCGTCGTCCGTGGGGAGATGGGCATCCATGCCGGCAATGTTAGTCCAGCGTGCGCACCCACGCGCCGCCGCCGAGCTGGCGCATCTGGCGCTGGATGGCGTTGCTGCGGCGCTGGATGTAGGGCCCCGGGCGGCCGGCGTCGTAGCGGCGCGGGTTGGGCAGCACCGCGGCCAGGCGCGAGGCCTCCGCGGGCGACAGGCGCGCAGCGTCCTTGTTGAAGAAGCGCACGGCCGCGGCCTGCGCGCCGTAGGTGCCGTCGCCGAACTCGGCGATGTTCGCGTACACCTCCAGGATGCGGCGCTTGGGCCACAGCGCTTCGATCAGCACCGTGTACCAGGCCTCCAGGCCCTTGCGCACGTAACTGCGGCCGCTCCAGAGGAACAGGTTCTTGGCGGTCTGCTGCGAAATGGTGCTCGCCCCGCGCAATCGCTTGACGGGCGTGCCGCGCTGTTCGGCGCGCTCGGCCATCTTCTGGTTGTGCGCGCGCGCTTTTTCGATCGCCAGGAAATCGAAGCCATGGTGGCTCGCGAAGTTCTGGTCTTCCGCCGCCACCAGCGCGACGGGGATCGAGGGCGACATGTCCTCGAGGTCCTCCCAGCGATGACCCATGCGATAGCCGAAGTCGCCCTGCCCGATCGCTTCGAACTGCCGCGCGACCATGAAGGCGCTGAAGGGCGGGTCGATGAAGCGCAGCAGCAGCACCTGCAGGGTCGTCAGTACCACGAAGCACACCGGCAGCAGGAGCATCCAGCGCAGGAGGCGCCGCTTGCGCGTGCGCGCTTGCTTCGGCGGGCGGGCGTCCCCATTTCGCACGGCGTTGTCCTTCTTCCGATGTTTTCCCGCGGCGCGGGCGGCGCGCATTATCCACTGGCGCGCCCACGCATCCGCATTTCACGACGGGTCTTCCATGATCGAATCCATGACGCACGCTCCCGCCCAGGCCGACGCCCGCGTTGGCCGCGACGACCACCTCACGCGCTTCCTCCTGCCCGAGGCGGGCGTCCGCGGCGTGCTGGTGCACCTGGACGAGACGTGGAAGCAGATCCGTTCGCGGGCGGACTACCCGGAGTCCATCGCGCGCCTGCTGGGCGAGGCGAGCGCGGCCTCGGCGCTGTTCACCGGCCACGCGAAGGTCGAAGGACGCCTGTCGGTGCAGCTGCGCGGCACGGGCACGCTGCGCACCCTGTTCGCCGAATGCACCGCGGCCGGCACGCTGCGCGGGATCGCGCAGCTGCAGGAAGACGCCCCGCCGCCGCAGGGCCTGGCCGACCTGGGACCGGAGCCGATCCTGGCCATCACGATCGAGAACCCCTCCCCCCACGGGCGCGACCCCCAGCGCTACCAGGGGCTGGTCCCTCTGGTGGGGGACGACCTGGCCTCCGCGTTCGAGCACTACTTCGTCCAGTCCGAGCAGTTGCCCACCCGCCTCCTGCTGGCGGCCAACGGCGAGCGGACGGCCGGCCTGATGCTGCAGAAGCTTCCGGGCGACGAGGGCGACGCGGACGGCTGGACGCGCGCCTCGGCCCTGTTCGACACCCTCGGGCAGGACGAGCTGCTGGCGGTGCCCGGGCCGGTCCTGCTGCACCGCCTGTTCCACGAGGAGGCGCCGGAGGTGCTGGCCGGGAAGGACCTCGCCTTCGGGTGCTCGTGCTCCCGCGGCCGGGTGGAGGCGATGCTCCAGTCCCTCGGCCGGGAAGAAGCCGAAGCGGCCGTGGCCGACGGGCACGCCCACGTGCGTTGCGAGTTCTGTGGGCAGGGGTATTCGTTCTCGGGGCAGGACATCGCGGGGCTGTTCGAACCCGCGGCCTCCGAGCCGATGCCGGCCCCCGACCGGCTGCAATAACGGGACCCGGATCGCGGGTCCCGGGATGTTTTTTCACCGTGGGGCGATTGTTAAAGAAACATAAACGGAATAGGATTCCCACCAAGACCGAAAAAGGAACTTCGCCCGGGGTACCGGGTCAGACACGCGCCATGCGACAGCCGTCCCGCCTCCGCCTTTTCACTGCATTCCTCGCCCTCGCGATGTCGGCGGGCGTGCATGCGCAGGCGAAGAAAGACGACACCATGCAGCTGCCGATCTGGAACCAGGCAAGCGGCAAGGTCGAAGCGGTGCTGTTGCTCGAACCCGCGGACGCTTCGGTCGGCGTGCGCCGCCGCTTCAGCGAAGGCGCGCTCGATGCCGCGTTCGGTCTCGGTGCCGGCGATTCGCTCGGCCTGCTGTGCGATCGCAAGTCGGGTGTGTCGAGTGCGATCGGCAACCTCGCCAATCATTGCCTGCTCGCATCGATGGGCGATGACGCCGCGTCGTCGGACAACCACCGCATCAACGCCACCACCGGCTTCAGCCGCAATGGCGGCCGCGTCGGCCTGACGGTCGGTGCTTCGCAGGAAACGCTGCCGGCCTGGCTCAGCCCCGCGCGCGGCAGGGTCGAACAACACGACGTCACCGTCTCCGGCGAAAAGACCATCGGTCGCGAAGGCTTCGTCACCATCGGCGGCACCGTCGCCAAGGCACGCATCGTGTCCGCGGCCGACGTGCCGGAACTCGCCGATCGCTGGAACACGCACAGCGTCACGCTCGGCGGCGGCTACGGCCACTTCAGCGGCAACATCATCGGTCGCGTCATCGACGTGCCGGGTGCACCGGGCGGCCAGTGGCAGGGCCTCGGCCTCGGCTTCACCTGGCGCACGCCGTGGAGCGGACAGCTCACGGTCGGCGCGGACAACGTGGTCACGCGCGGCAAGAATCCGTTCGCGGCGCCGGCGACGTCCGACGAGCAAGGCACCATCCCGTACGTCCGGTACGAGCAGGACCTCTAAGCGTCCCTGCACCGCGCCGCGTCATCCGACGGCGAGCGCTTCCCGCAACGGTCCCAGCCACTGCGCATACGGCGCCCATTTCGGCACCTCGCGCGCTTCGACTTTCTGTCGCACCTGCACCGCGCTCGCGGTGGCCACGCCGCGCTTGCGCTGGCCGAGCGCCAGCATCCCCGGATCGAACTCCAGTCCGCAGAACGCCGTCACTTCGCGCAGCACCGCATCGGGCTCGCGCGTCAGGCGCGCGTAGTCGACGTCGCAGATCCGGCCGGGATGCGCGGCGTGCCAATGCGCCATGAGGCGCCGGTACTGGTGGTGGAAGTCCGCGAGCTCGCGCTGGTCGTACGAATACGGGTTGGCGTCGGAGAACAATTCGCGCAGGTTCGAAAAACACGTCTCCATCGGGTCCCGCACCATGTGCAGGATGCGCGCGTGCGGCAACGCGCGGCAGATGAAGCCGATGTTGAGGAAGTTGGACGGCAGCTTGTCGGTGAAGCAGCGCTCCGTGCCCAACCGCCATTCCATCTCGCGCAGGTAGCCGGCGCCGACGCTTTCGAACGCCGTGCCCGGCGCGCGCTCGACGATCGTGCGATCGATGACGCCGCGGCAATGGTGGTCGGTGGCGTAGCGCATCTGGCTGGTGAAGTCGTACAGCTCGCCGACGCCGCGTACCTCCGGATGGCCGTCCAGCAGATGCTCGAGCAGCGTGGTGCCCGAGCGATGCATGCCGACGATGAAGATCGGCGTGCGGCCTTGCGCCTGCACATCGAGCGGCCACGGCGAGGCCGGCATGGCGATGAGCGCATCGACGAGGTCGCGCGAGTCCTGCGCGCGATAGTCGAGCGTGGCGCGCTTGGCCTTGCACATCTGTTCGAGCGCGGCCCAGGCGCCGGCGTGGTCGCCGAGGTCGTCGAGCGTCTTGTGCAGCGCTTCGGCGAGCGTGGCGATCTCCGCCGGCTTGCGCGCGGGATGCCGCAGCTCGCGGCGGATCGGATCGACGCAGTTGTCGTCCGGCGTCTGCTTGCGCAGGCGCGAGAGCAGCCACCACCCCTGCGGGATTTCCGGCGCGCGCTGCGTTCCGCGCAATGCGTCGGCCTGCGCTTCGTCGAACCGGCCCAGGTACATCAGCACCTGCGATCGCGCGAGCAGCGTGGGCGGGAAGTCGGGATCGCCGCGCTTCGCTTCGTCCAGTAGCGCAAGCGCGCGCTCCTGTTCGTTGAGGTAGCTGTACTGCGCCGCGCACGCGAGCAGCAGCGGGATCGGCACGCGGTCCGCGGGGCCGAGGCGCTGCACGCAGGCATGCAGGGCCTGGGCCGCATTGAAGGTGCGCAGGCGCGCGACCAGTTCGCGCACGATCGCAGGATCACGCGGCCCGGCGTCGTTCGCACGCAGCGCGTACGCGCGCGCGGCGCGATAGTGGCCGGCGAGCGATTCGACGTACGACAGTTGCACGAGCACGCGCGCATCGTTGGGCGCACGCGCGAGCAACGCTTCGAAGTGCGCGATCGCCTGCGGCCATTCGCGCCGGCTGGCGTGCAGTTCCGCCTGCCGCCAGAGCGGATCGGCCTGGAGGTTCGCGCTCATGCCCTGCCCTCGCCCAGCGCATCGGCCAGCGGGGCCAGCTGGCGTTCGTAGCGTCGCCACGCGCCGATGCCGCGCGCGTGGATCGGCTCGCGCACCTGCGAACTGCTGGCGGTCGAGGACGTCGTGGTGTTGCGCGTGATGTCGGCGACGCCGTCTTCCGCATCCAGTCCGCAGAAGCGCAGCACCGCGGCGCTCGTCGCGTCCGGCTCCGCCACCAGCGCTTCGTACGGCACCGCCAGGAAGCGGCCCGGCAACGTGCGCTCCCAGTGCGCGACGAGCGCGCGGAACCGCAGCGCATGGGCCGCCAGTTCGCGCAGGTCGTAGCTGTAGCCGTAGGTGTCGCCGGAGAACAGTTCCTTTAGGTTGGAGAAGCACGCGTCCATCGGATCGCGCACCAGGCACACGATGCGCGCCTGCGGCAACGCCCGTGCGATCCAAGCGGCGTTGAAGACGTTCAGCGGGTTCTTGTCGACCAGGTGCGTGCGTTCGCCGTAGAGGCGTTGCGTGCGACGCAGGTACTCGGCGCCGGCGACGTCGAAGTCGATCGTGCGCAACGCCTCAACGTCTTCGCGCGTTTGCGGCGTGGCGACGAAGCGGTCCGCGGCGACGGACAACGCATGCTGGAACGCATTGAGTTCGCCCGCGCTCGCCACGTGGCTGTGGTTGCCGAGGATGCGTTCGAGCACCGTGGTGCCGGTGCGCGGCATGCCGACGATGAAGATCGGCGTGCGCGTGGCGGCTTCCGATGCCGGCGCAGGCACCGCCTCGAGGGTCTGCAGCGCGGCGATGCCGGCGGCATCCCGAGCATCGTCGTACTGCAGCAGGCCACGCATCGCGCGCGCGCCGGCGGTCAATGCCTCCCACGCCGCGTCGGTGTCGCCGGCGTCGTCGAGTTCCTTGAACAGGGCGTACTGGAGGTTGGCCTGCGCGAAGGGCTCGCGTGCGTGCCCGAGCGCCTTGCGCACGCGCGCGACGCGGCTGCCGGGCGGCACGGCCTTCGCGTGGTAGGCCAGCGACCAGTGCGCGTAGGGATCGTCGGGCGACAAGGCGAGCGTGCGCTCGAACTCCGCCGTGGCTTCATCGAGACGGCCGGCATGGCGCAACGCATTGGCGCGCGAGTAATGCAGCAACGGATGCGGCTGCGTGCGCGGCATCGCCGCGGCGAGCAGGCGGAGCGCCGAATCGGCGTCTTCCACCAGCCACAGGTGTTGCGAGAGCACGGCCGATTGCGCGAGCACGGCAGGCTGCGACCAGTCGGCGCCGAGGATGAGGTCACGCACCAGGTCGCGTTCGTCGAACCCGAGCAGGCGCAGCGTGGCGAACGGCAGCAGTTCGAAGCGACGCGTGTCGCGGACCAGTTGGGCGGCGGCGATGGCCTCGTCGCGTGCATCGCGATAGCGGCCTTCGCGTTCGGCGATGTCGGACAGGCGCAGGCGCACCATCGGCTGGCGCGGCGCGATCGCGAGGATCCCGGTGTATTCCGCGCGCGCGGCGGCCAGGTCGCCGCGGGCCTCGTCGGCCTGCGCGCGCTGCCATCGGCGCTCCAGTTCCTGCTGCATCCGCCAGCCCGTGCCGCGAAAGGGGGCGCCAGCATAGCCGAGCGCAGCGGGTTCCAAGCGCGCAAAAAAAGACGGCCGCCCCGAGGGGCGGCCGTCGATCTGTCACGCGACTTCGGTGTTGCTTAGAAGTCGTACTGGACCATGAAGCGCAGCGAACGCGGCGCCTGGAACGAAGCCGGCAACAGGTAGTTGTCGGCCGGCAGGCCCGTGGTCGGGTCTTCCGCGGTCTCGATGACCGAGGTGACCTTCTGCGAGTTCATCACGTTGAACACGTCGACCTTGAACTGCAGGCCTTCGGCGAACGCCGGACGCCATGCAACGTTGAGGTCGAGGTTGGTGGTCCACGGCAGGCGACCAGCCGTACCACGCGGGCGACGGACGACGGTGTTGTCGACCGTGCCACCGCGGAACGTCGTGCCGCAACGCATGAACGACGAGCCGTACGGGTGCGGCGTGAAGTTCGGCGTCTGCACGTTCTGGCCGTCGGCCGACGGGGTCGCCGGCGTGGCCGGAACGAGGACCGGCGGCAGCGGGTTCAGGTCGAGCGTACCGAAGCAGTTGAGCGGACGGCCCGACTGCACCAGCAGGTTCGCGCCCACGGACCACTGGTCGGTGATCTCGTAGTTGCCGAACAGCTTCAAGGTGTGGCGGCGATCGTTCGGCAGGTAGCCGTACGTGTCGACCGTCAGTTCCTTGTAGTCGAAGTCCTGCGTGGTGTTGGTGTTCTGCTGGCCGATGTCGGACTTCACGCCGCCTTCGGTGTTGCCCTTCGACTTGGCGTAGGTGTACGAACCCTGGAGGAAGAACTTGTCCCAGTTGCCGTCGAAGAAGAACTCCATCGCCGAGTACGTACGCTTGGCCTTCGGCGACAGCTGGTCGCCGGGGATCGTGAACGAACGCAGGATGCCGTCGCCTTCAACGTCGGTGATGTAAACCGCGTCGGAGCCCGGGTTGAAGATGCGGCAGTACGGGAAGCCCGGGTTCGGGATGACCGGGGACAGGCCCTGCGCCACGGCCGCGTTGTAGATCGGCGAGTAGTCGCAGTTGTCGTCGATGGCCGCCTTCAGGTCACGGAAGATGCCGCGAACGCCGAGCGAGAAGTGCTCGTTGAGCGCCATCTGCATGCCCAGGATGTACTCGTCCTGGTACATCGGGTCGAGGTTCTGCGACGCGATCGTCTGCGCCGTCTTCGCCGAGCCGAACTCGCCGTTGATGAACGTCAGCGGGCCGCGCGCCGTCAGGCCCTGCGGGGCGCCCGTGACCGGATCGATGCTCGTGAAGTTGAAGTTCTGGCGGGTGAAGACCGAAGCCGAGGCGCCGCGGGTGGCGACGTCGGAGGTCAGCGGCAGCGCGTAGCGACCGGCGTTACCGAACACCTTGAACGTCGAGTCGCCGTTGACGTCCCACGAGAAGCCCAGGCGCGGACCGAACTGGTTGTCGATCTTGACGTAGGTCTCGCCGAAGCCGTTCTTGTTCTCGAACGTATCCCAGCGGGCGCCGAGGTAGGCGATGAAGTTGTCGGTGACGTTCCAGGAGTCCTGGATGTAGAACGCGGTCTGGTCGACGGCGTTGGTCGAGCCCTGGTTGACGATCTGCTCACGGACGATGTCCTGGCCCGAAGCGAGCGTCGAGTAGCGCCACGTACGACCACCTTCGGTCGACGTACCGGCCACGGACTCGAAGTTGTCCACGTCGTAACCGAAGCGGAGCAGGTGGTCGCCCAGCTGCCATTCGGCGTCGATGCGGTACTGGTCGCGGGTGTCTTCGGAGTCCGAACGCGAGATCGCGGCGCCGGTGATGTTGCACGAGCTGGTGATCGTGCCGGTCTGCGACTGGCGCAGGGCCGGACGCGCGTCGACGATGACCGGGCAGCCCGAGGCCGGAACGGCGAGGTTGCCGCCGTAGGACACTTCCTGGCCGGCCGCCGTACGCAGGTGCTGCGCGCGCGAGAACACACCGTGGCCGGCGAGGGCCGACAGGGTGAAGTTGTCGGTCAGGTAGCCGGTGTACTTCAGGACGTAGTTGTCGCCGCCCTGCTCGGTGAAGTTCGTGCCGATCAGGTTCAGGCGATCGAGGTTGCCGATGCGCTGGTCGGCCACGTTCGTGTACACCGTGTTGCGGTACACGTCGGTGTCGGTTTCCTGCTTGTCGGAGAACGCGGTGAACTCAAGGATGTGCGCATCCGTGATGTTCCAGTCCATCTTCAACAACCAGGCCGGGGTGTCCGTCGTGGCGCTGGTGTTGGTGTTGGCGACCACGCTGCCCCAGGTGTCGGCTTCCTGGCGGCGGAAGGACACGAGGCCGTAGGCGAACAGCTTGTCCTTGATCAGCGCACCGCTGGCCCACACGGAGGCGACGGCGTTCCACGCCGAGTCACGCGTGTTGTCCTGGCGCAGGCGACCGATCGAGCAGCCAAGGCCGTTGGAACCGCACGCGAGCGGGTTGGAGTAATAGGTGTTCTTGACGTCTTCGGTCAGCGATTCGGGCGTGTAGAAGATGCTGCCGCCGGCGTGGAAGTCGTTCGTACCGCGCTTGGTGATCTGGTTGACCACGCCACCGAGCGAACGGCCGAATTCGGCGCCGTAACCACCGGTCTTGATCTGCTGTTCCTGGATCGCTTCGAACGGAACGTTCGAGAAGTTCAGGCTGCGGAACGAGTTGGTGATGTTGAAGCCGTTGACGTAGTACTGGTTTTCGGCGACGGACGAACCGCCGAACGAAGCCAGGTTGCCGAACGCCGCGTCGCCGCGGACGGTACCCGGGGCCAGCAGCGCGACGCTGGTGGTGTCGCGGGCGACCGGGATCTTCGCGATCTGCTCGGAGGTCAGGATGGTGGTGGACTCGACCGACGAGACGTCGATCGGGTTGACCGCGCCGGAGCCGATGACTTCGACGGTGCCGAGGTCCTGCGTGCCGGTGGCAGCGGACGAGACGAAGTCGACGTTCGCGGACGTGCCGACGCTGACGTTGGCGGTGCGCGGGCTGCCGCCGTTACGGGTCACGGTGTACTGACCGATCGGCAGCGAGGAGAAGCGGTACTGGCCGTCGGCGCCGACCGTGATCGTGCGCGAGAAGCCGGTGGACGGATTGGTGACGGTGATGGTGTCGCCCGCAGCCGCCGAACCGGACACCGAACCCGCGGTGTTGGTCTGGGCCGAGACGCCGCCAACGAAGCACAGACCGAGGGCAACGGTCAGCGCGCTTCGCTTCAAGCCATTGGACATGGAAGCCATTGAGTAGAACCCCCCATAGGGAATTTTGTGGATCGAATGAGTACGCGTACGTCACAGCCAGAAGGCTCGACTGGCCGACTATAGAGATAGAACAAATCCTTAACAAGTACCTGATCCGCGTTTAATGCAGAGAAATCCGTGCTGCATTGCGGAATTGCTAACTTGTTGATCCCCAAGGGAACGCAACCGCATCCGGGGGAATTTTTCATCGGAAGGAAGCGTTAATTGGCCGTGATGGCCGCATTAAAGAAGATGGCCGCCTCGCGGCGGCCATCTTTTCCCAACTCCGTTCGTCGGATCGCTCAGAAGTCGTACTGCACCATGAAGCGCACCGTCCGCGGTGCCTGGAAGCTGGCGGGCAGCAGGTAGAGCTCCGAGGGCAGGCCCGACTCGGGCACTTCGGCCTGTTCGATCACCGACGTCACCTTCTGCGAGTTCATGACGTTGAAGACGTCCATCTTGAGCTGCAGGCCAGGCGCCCAGCCCGGCTTGTAGGCCAGGTTGAGGTCGATGTTCGTCGTCCAGGGCAGGCGGCCGCGCGTACCGCGTGGCACCGGCAGGTTGTTGCAGCGCATGAACGCCGCGTCGTACGGATGCGGATCGTACGTATCGACGTTCGGCGGTGCGCCCGGCGCGCGCGTGGGATCGCGATCGAGCACGCCGATGCAGTTGAGCGGACGGCCCGACTGCACGAGCAGGTTCGCACCCACCGACCACTCGTCCGTGAACTGGTAGTTGCCGAACAGCTTCAGCGTGTGGCGACGATCGTTCGGCAGGTAGCCGTACGTATCGGTCGTCAGTTCGAGGTAGTCGAAGTCCTGCGTCACGCTGGTGTCGTTCTGCCCGATGTCGGACTTCACGCCGCCTTCGGTGTTGCCCTTGCTCTTGGCGTAGGTGTACGACCCCTGCAGGAAGAACTTGTCCCAGTTGCCGTCGGCGAAGAACTCGATCGCCGAATACGTGCGCTTGGCCTGCGGCGACAACCGCGCGCCCGGCACGTTGTACGTGCGCAGCACGCCGTCGCCTTCCACGTCGGTGACGAACACCGCGTCCTTGCCCGGGTTGAACATGCGGCAATACGGGAAGCCGGGGTTCGGCAGCAGCGGCGTGAGTCCCTGCGCCACCGCCTGCTCGTAGATCGCGGTGTAGTCGCAGTTGTCGTCGATCGCCTGCTTCAGGTCGCGGAAGATGCCGCGCACGCCGAGCGAGAAGTGCTCGTTGATGGCTTTCTGGAAGCCCAGGATGTACTCGTCCTGGTACATCGGATCGAGGTTCTGCGAGGCGATCGTCAGCGGGTTCTTGCCGCGGCCGTCTTCGCTGTTGAGGTAGCGGAACGTACCAGGCTGCGCCACCGGGTTGATCGGTGCGCCGGTGACCGGATCCACCGTCTGGTCGAAGTCGAACAGCTCGCGGCTGAAGAGCGATGCGCTCGCGCCGCGCACGGCGACGCTGGGCGTGAGCGGCAACGCGTAGCGGCCGGCGTTGCCGAACACCTTGAACGTCGAGTCGCCGAACACATCCCACGAGAAGCCCAGGCGCGGGCCGAACTGGTTGTTGATCTTGACGTAGCTTTCGCCGGCGCCGTTGAGGTTCTCGAACGTGTCCCAACGTCCGCCGAGGTAGGCGATGAAGTTGTCCGTGACGTTCCAGCTGTCCTGGATGTAGTACGCGTGCTGCTTCACCTCGACCGTCGCGCCCTGCTGGAAGAACTGTTGGCGCACGATGTCGAACTCGTCGCCCGTGTTCTCGATGCCGTCCGGATCGGTCGTCGTGTAGCGCCACTGGAAGCCGCCTTCGAACGCCACGCCCGCCTTCGAGGTGAAGTCGTCGCGGTCGTAGCCGAAGCGCAGCAGGTGGTCGCCCAGTTGCCATTCGGCGTCGAGGCGGAACTGCTTGCGCGTATCGCCCGAGTCGGTGCGCTCGATCGTGCCGCCGGTGGCGGAACTGCCCGTGATGTTGCAGGTGCTCGAATACACGCCGGTGATGTTGCGGCGGTATTCGGGGCGCGCGTCGGTGATCAGCGGGCAACCGGTGGCGATGCTGTTGATGTCGCCGGTGTACTCCACCGGCAGCCCGGCCGCCGTGCGCAGGTGCTGGCTGCGCGCGAACTTGCCGTAGCCGGCCAGCGCCGACAGCGTGAAGCTGTCGGTGAGGTAGCCGGTGTACTTGAGGATGTAGTTGTCGCCACCCTGCTCGCGGAAGTCGGTGCCGATCAGGTTGAGGCGCTCGACCACGCCGGGACGGTTGGCGTAGACGTCGCTGTCGGTCTTGATCTTGTCCGAGAACGCGGTGAACTCGAGGATGTGGCTGTCGGTGATGTTCCAGTCCAGCTTCAGCAGCCAGGTCGGGATCTTGATGCTGTCGCTGCTGTTCTGCGTCGACGTCACGTTGCCCCAGGTGTCCGCGTCCTGGTGGCCGTACGACAGCAGGCCGTACGCGAACAGGCGATCCTTGATCAGCGCGCCGCTGGCCCAGACGTTCGCGCGCCACTCTTCGAACGAATCCTCGTGGTTGTCCGAACGCAACGAACCGAACGCGCCCGGCGTGAGCGGGTTGGCGAGGTAGGCGCTCTTGACCTCCGAGCGCAGGCTGTCGGGCGCCCAGAACACGTTGCCGCCCGCGTGGAAATCGTTCGTGCCGCGCTTGGTGATCTGGTTGACCACGCCGCCGAGCGAACGGCCGAACTCGGCGCCGTAGCCGCCGGTCTTGATCTGCTGTTCGGCGATGGCCTCGAACGGCACCTGCGCGAAGTTGAGGTTGCGGAACGAGTTGGTGATGTTGAAGCCGTTGATGAAGTACGCGTTCTCAGCGACCGACGCGCCGCCGAACGACGCGAGGTTGCCGAAGGCCGCGTCGCCGCGCACCGTGCCGGGCGCGAGCAGCGCGACGCTGGTGGTGTCGCGCGGGACCGGGATCTTCGCGATCTGTTCCGCAGTGAGGATGGTGGTCGATTCCACCGAGGCCACGTCGATGGGATTCACCGCGTTGCCGACGACGGTGACGGTGCCCAGGTCCTGCGCGCCGGTGGCGGCGCTGGAGACGAAGTCGACGTTCGCCGAGGTACCGACGTTGACGGTGACGTTGCGCGGCGTGCCGCCGTTGCGCGTGACGGTGTACTGGCCGATGGGCAACTGCGCGAAACGGTAGGTGCCGTCGGAGCCGACGGTGATGGTGCGCGAGAACCCCGTCGCGGGGTTGGCGATGGTGATGCTGTCGCCGGCCGTGGCCTGGCCACCCACGGCGCCGGCCGTGTTGGTCTGTGCCTGCACTCCGCCGATGAAGCACAGGCCGAGTGCGGCCGCGAGCGTGCTGCGCTTGAAGCGCCTTGCGATTGCTTGGTTCGCCATGGCAATTCCCTCCTGCAGTTGGACCCAGAGAAGAAAGTGCGAGGGCCGGTGGGGGGCCCGATGGCGCGGAACTTAGAGGGCCAACGATTCCTTAACCAGTCCCGCACGAACTAGTCACGAAGGGTCCAACCGGGGGATCGCGGGTTCCGTGTCGGCAAGTGTCGGAATTTGCTGGAAATTCCGGAACGACTGTCACATTTCGACGCCCCCGGCGCGCCGACGAACGGTCGTGTGCCGGGGCCGCATGCCCGGCCCGAAGCTCATCCGTGCGCACAAAAAAAGCCGCCGGCTTGCGCCGGCGGCTCGTGTCACGCGACTGCAGGGCTATCAGAACTCGTAACGGGCGGTGAAACGCACGTAACGCGGTGCCTGGTAGTTGAAGTCGTTGAGGTAGTCCGGATCGGTGACCAGGTTGGTCCGCTGGGACTGCGACGACTCGTTGTACTCGGTCACCGTCTGCGAGTTGAGCACGTTGAAGACCTTCATCTGCAACGTCAGGCCTTCCAGCCACTGCGGCTGGTAGGTCAGGCCCACGTCGAACGTGTGGGTCCACGGCGTGCGGCCTTCATCGCCACGGTTGTGCAGCCTGTAGCGCGCCGACGTCGTGTCGTCCGCCGTGCCCGAGATGCCATCCGGGCCGGGAAGCGGCCGCCCGCCGATCGACCCGTTCGGATCGAGGCAGTAGAAGCTCGAACCGCTGTAGTTGCCGAGGCTGCCGCCGTCCGGCGAAGACGGGTCGATGCCCACGTCCACGAGCGGGATGAAGCCGTTGCAGTTCACCGGGCGACCCGACTGCACGAGCATGTTGGCCGAGACCGACCATTCGTCCGTGATGTCGTAGGCGCCGAACAGCTTCAGCGTGTGGCGACGATCGTTCGGCAGGTAGCCGTACGAACCATCTTCGAACGCGGCGAAGTCGAAGTCCTGCGTGGCGCCCGCGTCGTCCTGTTCCAGCGTGGAGTTCACGTAGCCCTCGACGTTGCCCTTGCTCTTGGCGAACGTGTACGAACCCTGCAGGTACCAGTTGTCGGACTTCGCGCGTTCCCAGAAGAACTCGACCGCGTTGTACGTGCGCTGGTATTCCGGCAGGCCCAGGTAGCGGGCAGGCACGGTGTACTCGGCCAGCGTATTGGTGTTGGTCGGATCCAGCGCGATCGTGACGTCCTTGCCGGGGTTGACCGTGTAGCAGGTCGGCATGTCGATGCCGACGCCGTCCTGCGAGAAGCCGTCCACGAAGCCGTTGTCGGCCGCCCACTGGTCGAACCCGTTGTGCGTGCAGGTGTCGTCCATGCCCGCCTTGACGTCGCGGTGGATGGCGCGCATGCCCAACTGCCAGTTGGTGTTGAGCTGCATCTGCATGCCCAGGATGTATTCGTCCTGGTACATCGGGTCGAGGTTGGTCGCCGCCAGCGTGCGCGGATCCGGCGCGACGAACGAACCGTTCACCGCGGTCGGGATGAGGACGTCGCCGATGATCGGGGTGCCGTCCGGGTTCACGCCGTCGAGGAAGAACCACGTTTCATCGCTGTACTCGAAGCCCGAGCCACGGATGCTCGTGTTCGACGACACCGGGATGTAGTAGCGACCCGCGTTGCCGAACACCTTGAACGTGGAGTCGCCGTTGACGTCCCACGAGAAACCGACGCGGGGGGCGAACAGCGTGTCGGACTTGATGAACGTGGCGCCGTCGGCGTTCTTGTTCTCGAAGGTTTCCGCGCGCAGGCCGCCGTACAGCAGCAGGTTGTCGGTCGCCTGCCAGCTGTCCTCGATGTAGGCCGCCTGGTTGGTGACTTCGTACGCGCCGCTCTGCGTGAAGTTCGTGCGGCGACGCACGATGTCGCCGAGGAACGCGTAGTCCGGGCCGAACACGTCGCCGGCGCGGAAGTAGCGGAAGTACTGGCCGCCCGAATACTGCAGGCCGGCATGGGTCGACTCGAACGCCTCGTGGTCGACACCGAAGCGCAGCTTGTGCGACGCCAGCTGCCATTCGGCATCGAGGCGCCATGCGCGGCGGAAGTCTTCGTCCGGGCCGTCGAACGCGGCGTCGCGGACCTGGAACTGGTCCGGGTTCCAGCAACCGATCGGGCGCAGGGTCAGGTTGGCGTCGCGGCTGTCGTAGATCGCCGGGCAATTGCCGCCGGGCAGTTCTTCCTGGAAGTTGTTGACGTTGCGCAGGTAACCGTACTGCGCCGCGATGGTGAAGTTGTCGGTGAGGTAACCGGTGTACTTGCCGATGTACACCTCGCCGCCGTTCTCCAGCGTGGACACGCTGCTCGCGCCGAGGTGTTGCGTGGCATAGGGCACGCCGACCGGGCGATACGTCGTCGTCTCGGCGACATCCTTGTTCCAGATGCCGGTGACTTCGATGATGTGGTCGTCGGTGATGTTCCAGTCCAGCTTGATCAGGCCGCTCGGATCGTTGTGGTTGACGTTGGTGCTGTCCACCGCGTTGTAGCGATCGACGTTGTTGTCCTGGCCCTGCACGAGGCCGAAGAAGAACAGCTTGTCCTTGATGAGCGGACCGCCGCCGTAGATGTTGTAGAGCAGCTCGTCGCTCGTGTTGGAGGAGCGATACACGAAGCGGTCATCCACCGTGCCAATCAGGTCGGGGTCGCGCGAGTACACGTCCTTGCCGCTTTCCTGGCCCCATTCCGGCGCCCAGTACACGCTCGCGCCCGCCTTCCACTCGTTGGTGCCGCGCTTGGTCACGATGCTGATCACGCCACCCAGCGAACGGCCGTACTCGGCGCCGTAGCCGCCGGTCTTGACCTGCTGCTCGGCGATGGCATCGAACGGCATGTCGGCGAACGACACGAAGTTGCGGATGTTGGTAACGTCGAAGCCGTTGATGTAGTAGCCGTTCTCGGCCACCGACGCGCCGCCGAACGAGGCGAGGTTGCCGAAGCCGGTGTCGCCGCGGACGGTGCCCGGGGCGAGCAGCGCCACGTTGGTGACGTCGCGCGAAACGGGGAGTTCGTCGATCTGCTCGGCGGTGAACACCGAGGTCGACTCGACCGACGAGACGTCGATCGGGTTGAACGCGCCACCGCTGCCCACGACGGTGACGGCGCCGAATTCGGTCCCGTTGGCGGGGGCGGAGAAGCTCACCGTGCTACCCGTGCCGACCTTGACCTGCACATCCTTGGTCACACCGTTCGAAGTGACCTTGTAGCGGCCCGGCGACAGCTGCGGAAACGTGAAGCGGCCCGACGAATCCGACGTGATCTCGCGGGAAACGCCCGTATCGATGTTTTCGATGCGGACCGTGGATCCAGCGGTGGCGTCGCCATTGATGGAACCGACGGAGCTCTGCGCCTGGACGCCCGCCGCGAAGCAGAGACCGAGTGCAACGGTCAGTGCGCTTCGCTTCAGGCCCTTGGAAAGGTGCTTGGAAGCCATGTGATACCCCCCACGGGTAAGTGAGAAAAATCGAAATGTCACAGCCGACAATTCGGTCGGACCACCCGAATATAGGGGAACTCAGGATTTTTTAACAACCATCACACACAAAGTTATCGGCCCCGTGCTGGGGGGAGCACGGGGCCGAGGTTTGTTTCACTCTGTTTTCAGCCGGGGCCTTCACGCGGCCCTAACGCAAATCAGCCTGCGGAGAGTTCCGCGGCGATCCGGTTGCGCTCCTCGCGCAGCGCGTCCGGCATGCGATCGCCAAACTCATCCAGGAAGCCTTCGAGCGCGGCGAACTCGGCATTCCAGCCGTCGCGATCGAAGCCGAAGAGCACGCTGCGGGCTTCGTCCGTCAGGGCCAGGCCGTCCAGGCGGACGTCCTCGGCGCGCGGCACTGCACCAATCGGGGTGGCTTCGGCATCGGCCTGGCCTTCGACGCGGCCGAGCATCCACTCGAGCACGCGCAGGTTGTCGCCGAAGCCCGGCCACAGGAACTTGCCATCGCTGCCCTTGCGGAACCAGTTGACGTGGAAGACCTTCGGCAACTGCGCGCCGGGCTGGTCGAACGACAACCAGTGCGCGAAGTAGTCGGCGAAGTTGTAGCCGCAGAACGGCTTCATCGCCATCGGGTCGCGGCGCATCACGCCCACCGCGCCGGTGGCGGCCGCGGTGGTCTCCGAGCCCATCGCCGCGCCCACGAGCACGCCGTGCGTCCAGTCGCGCGCTTCGAACACCAGCGGCACCAGCGATGCGCGGCGCCCGCCGAACACGATCGCGGAGATCGGCACGCCCTGCGCATCCTCGGCCTTCGGCGACCAGCTCGGGCACTGGCGCGCGCTCACGGTGAAGCGCGCGTTCGGGTGCGCGGCGGGTTTGCCGGCATTGCAATCGTATGCATCGCCACGCCAATCAAAGGCGGGCACGCGTTTGTCGAGTCCCTCCCACCAGGGCTGGTTGTCCTGGGTCAGGCCGACGTTGGTGAAAATGGTGTCGCGCTGCACGGTGGCGAGTGCATTGGGGTTCGACGCTTCCGACGTGCCCGGCGCGACGCCGAAGAAGCCCGCTTCCGGATTGATCGCATACAGGCGGCCATCGGCGCCCGGGCGCATCCAGCAGATGTCGTCGCCCACGGTCCACACCTTCCAGCCTTCGGTGCGATAGCCCTCCGGCGGAATCAGCATCGCGAGGTTGGTCTTGCCGCACGCCGACGGGAACGCGGCCGCGATGTAATGCGTGCGGCCCTGCGGATTCTCCACGCCGAGGATCAGCATGTGTTCGGCGAGCCAGCCTTCGCTGCGCGCCTGGTGCGAAGCGATGCGCAACGCATGGCACTTCTTGCCGAGCAGCGCGTTGCCGCCGTAGCCGGAGCCGTACGACTGGATCGTCAGTTCTTCCGGGAAATGCATGATGAAACGGCGTTCGGGATCGAGCTCGCCGATGGAATGCAGGCCGCGCACGAACTGCCCTTCGCGCTCGATGCGCGCCAGCGCCGCCGCGCCCATGCGGGTCATGATGCGCATGTTGGCCACGACGTACGGCGAGTCGGTGATTTCCACGCCGCAACGCGACAGCGGCGAATCGATCGGGCCCATGCAGTACGGGATCACGTACATCGTGCGCCCGCGCATGCAGCCGGCGAACAGCGCATCCATCTTCGCGTGCGCTTCGGTGGGCGCCATCCAGTGGTTGTTGGGGCCGGCGTCGTCGCGGTCGGTGGTGCACACAAACGTCAGGTGCTCCACGCGCGCCACGTCGTCGGGGTGCGAACGATGCAGCCAGCTGCGCGGATGCGTTTCCTGGTTGAGCGGCAACAGCGTGCCGTCGCCTTCCATCTGCGCGATCAGTTCGGCGAACTCGCTGTCGCTGCCATCGCACCACTGGATGCGATCGGGTTGCGTGAGCAGTGCCACGTCCATGACCCACTGGTTCAACGCGTCCAACTGGCTGCCCATCGCGGTGGTCTCGACTTCAAGGGGGGAAAATTGCGCGGCCATGGCGGTCCTCTGTCAGGCGTGCGGGAAAGGGGGCGAAAATCGGTCAGGGAGAAGCCTCGGGGATCAGCGTCGACATCATGTGTTCGACATAGGCTTCGAATTCTTCGTGCTGCATGTTCATCTGGTGCAGCTGCAGGTTGAGCTGCAGGAAACCGACGTAGGCCGAATAGAGCAGCCGCGCGCGATGCTGCGCGTCGGTGCGGCTCAGGCCGGCCTGGCGGAAGGACGCGGTGAGGTAGTCCAGGCGGCGCTCGGAGACGCGCACGATCACCGGCTGCACGGCGGGATGGTCCATGACCTTGAGCAGCTCGGAATAGATGATGTGGGACTTGGCCTCGTGCGCCACCAGCTGGAACAGGGCGCGGAGGCGTTCGCGGGGGTCCGGGATGGGTTCGAGCGAACCGAACACCGTTTCCTGTTCCACCTTCTCCCAGCGCTCCAGCGCGGCGACCAGCAAGGCCTCGCGCGACGGGAAATGCCAGTAGAAGCTGCCCTTGGTGACGCCCAGCCTGCGGGCCAGCGGTTCCACCGCCACCGAGGCCACGCCTTGTTCGGCGATCTGGTCCAGCGCGGCCTGCGCCCAATCCTCGGCGCTCAATCGCGCATTGCGTTCCTGGCGGGCGGCGGCTTCGGTCATGGCGGAAGTTTACCGTACGGTTGTTATGGCAAGAGTATGCAGCGCGTGATACGTGGCACGCCTCCGATGCGTTGACAGGCTTCGGAAGGGCTACCCATACTTGGGCGTATGGTGCCCCCGCGCACCGATCGAATCAACCGGAGCTTCCGATGAGCGTCGCCGTTCCTTTCCTCTTGTTGTTGCTCGCCGCGATGTTCGCCTCCTACCACCGCATGCGGCTGGCGTACTGGGCCGCGATGACCGCTTCGCTGCTCGTGGTGGCCTGGCTGCTCGGCGCCAACGGCGTCGCCACCATCGTCGCCGCCCTGATCGTCGCCGCCATCGCCATCCCGCTCCTCGTCCCGCAGTTCCGCAAGCCGCGCATCACCACGCCCTTGCTGAAGTTCTACACGCGACTGCTGCCCCCGCTGTCGGACACCGAACGCACCGCGCTGGAAGCCGGCACCGTCGGCTTCGAAGGCGAGCTGTTCTCGGGCAAGCCGGACTGGGACAAGTTGCTCTCGCTGCCCAAGCCCGAACTCACCGCGGAAGAACAGGCCTTCCTCGACGGCCCGTGCGAACAGCTGTGCCGCATGACCAACGACTGGGACATCACCCACGTGCGCGCGGACCTGCCGCCGGAGCTGTGGGAATTCGTCAAGGAGCACAAGTTCTTCGGCCTCAACATTCCGAAGGAATACGGCGGCCTGGGCTTCTCGGCACTGATGAACCACAAGGTCATCCAGAAGCTCGCGTCGATTTCCACCGTCGTCAGTTCCACCGTCGGCGTGCCCAACTCGCTGGGCCCGGCCGAACTGCTGATGCACTACGGCACCGACGAACAGAAATCCGAGTACCTCCCGCGCCTGGCCGACGGCCGCGAAGTGCCGTGCTTCGCGCTCACCGGCCCGTTCGCCGGTTCCGATGCAACCTCGATCCCCGACTACGGCATCGTGTGCATGGGCGACTGGAACGGCGCCAACGTGCTCGGCTTCCGCCTCACGCTCAACAAGCGCTACATCACGCTCGCGCCGGTGGCCACGCTGATCGGCGTGGCGTTCCGCATGTACGACCCGGACGGATTGCTCGGCGACAAGAAGGACATCGGCATCTCGCTCGCACTCGTGCCGCGCGACACGCCCGGGCTCGACATCGGCCGCCGCCACTTCCCGCTCAATTCGCCGTTCCAGAACGGCCCGATCCACGGCAAGGACATCTTCGTCCCGCTGTCGCAGCTGATCGGCGGCGAGGACTACGCCGGCAAGGGCTGGCAGATGCTGATGGAATGCCTGTCGATCGGGCGTTCGATCACCCTGCCCTCCACCGCCAGCGGCGGCGCGAAGCTCGCGGCCGTCGTCACCGGTGCGTACGCGCGCATCCGCAAGCAGTTCGGCTTGTCCGTCGGGCGTTTCGAAGGCGTCGAAGAGGCGCTCGCGCGCATCGCCGGCAAGGCGTACGCGATCAGTGCCTTGTCGCAGGCGACGGCGGCTGCCGTGGCGCGCGGCGAAAACCCCGCCGTGCCTTCCACCATCGCCAAGTACCACTGCACGCAGATGGGCCGCGAAGTCGTCATCGATGCGATGGACGTCCATGGCGGCAAGGGCATCATCCTCGGACCGCGCAATTACCTCGGCCGCGCGTGGCAGGCCACGCCGATCAGCATCACGGTGGAAGGCGCGAACATCATGACGCGCTCGCTGATGATCTTCGGCCAGGGCGCGATCCTGTGCCACCCGTGGGTGATGAAGGAAATGAAGTCGGCGCAGCTGGAGGATCCGGTCGCGCGCATCGACCAGTTCGACGACGCGCTGTTCGGCCACATCGGCTTCGCGTTTTCCAATGCCGTGCGCAGCCTGTGGTTCGGCCTGACCAGCGCGCGCATCGGCAAGGCGCCGGGCGACGACTACACGCGCCGCTTCTACCGCAAGCTCGATCGCTATTCGGCCGCGCTCGCGCTGATGGCCGATACGTCGATGCTGCTGCTCGGCGGCAAGCTGAAGTTCAAGGAATCGCTGTCCGGCCGCCTCGGCGACGTACTCAGCCAGTTGTACATCTGCAGCAGCATGCTCAAGCGCTACGAAGACGAAGGCCGCCCGGCCGGCGATCGTCCGCTGCTCGCGTGGGCGTTCCACGATGCGATCAACAAGATCGAAACCGCGTTGTCCGGTGCATTGCGCAACTTCCCGATCCGCCCGATCGGCTACGTATTGTGGATGCTGATCTTCCCGTGGGGCCGCCGCGCCCAGGCGCCGAGCGACCAGCTTGGCCATCGCGCCGCATCGCTGCTGATGACGCCGTGCGACGCGCGCCAGCGGATGGGCGACGGCGTGTTCCTCGCGCCGACGGCCAACAATCCGGCGGGCCGCATCGACAGCTACTTGCCTAAGGTGATCCTGGCCGAACCGGTGGAACGCAAGTTCCTCAAGGCGCTGAAGAACAGCGACATCGAAGCGCTCGAGTTCGACGCGCAGCTGGACGAAGGCGTGCGCGAAGGCTGGATCACCGCCGACGAACGCAAGCAGCTGGAAGAACTGCGCGCGATGACGCTCGATGCGATCACCGTCGACGACTTCGAAGCGTGGGAACTGCGCGCGGCGTCGTTCGACCGCCTGGCCGGCGTCGGCGATTCGCGCGCCGCGGCCTGACCGCATGTCGGTGCTGCAACTCTACCGCCGGATCACGCGCTGGCCTGGCGGCCACTGGATGTTCGCGCGCGCCGTGTGCTGGCGCGCGCCCTACTTCGCCAGCATCGCACCGCGCATCACGGTGCTCGGACCGGGCCGTTGCGAAGCGTCGATCGCGCATCGCCGCAAGGTGACCAACCACATCGGCACGGTGCATGCGATCGCGTTGTGCAACCTCGCCGAATTCGCGGGTGGCCTGATGACCGACGCGACGATCCCCGCCTCGATGCGCTGGATCCCGAAGGGCATGCAGGTCGAGTACCTGGGCAAGGCGAACGGCACGATGCACGCCGTCGCCACGCCGGACATCGCCGCCGTCGAATCCACGCAGGGCTACGACCTGCCGGTCACCGTGTCGGTGCGCGATCCGCAGGGCGCGGACGTCTTCCGCGCACGCATCGCCATGTGGGTATCGCCGAAGCGCTAGCGCCAGCCGACCAGCACCGACGCGATGATCGCGGGGAAGGCCTGGACGAAGAAGATGCGCTTGTTCACCGTCGCGGCGCCGTAGGCACCGGCCACGATGACGAACACCAGGAACAGCAGCACGATCTCGCGCGACTGCATCGCCAGTCCGTAGACCAGCCCCGCCGCGAGGAAGCCGTTGTAGAGCCCCTGGTTCGCGGCCAGCGTGCGCGACTGCGCGGCGAATTCCGGCGTGAGCCGGAACGTCTTCAACCCCGCCGGCTTCGTCCACAGGAACATCTCGAGCACGAGGAACCATCCGTGCAGCAGCGCGACGAGCGCGACGACGACCATGGCGGGCAGCGACATGTCAGTGCTTCTTTTTCTTGGACGACGACTTCTTCGACGATCCCTTCTTCGCCGGCGCCTTGGGCTTCGCCTTCTTCACCGGCGCCGGCGCCTGCGATTTGTGCCACGCCTGCAGCACTTCGGCTTCGCGCACCATCGACAGCCCCGCCTTCGGTGCGGCGCGGCGGTCTTCCGGCAACGTGTGCCAGTACGCCAGCGTGTCGGCGGTGGTCGTCTCGAGCGGCCGGTACGTGAGCCCCGCCGCCTGCGCCTTCGCGCTGCTCACGCGCCCGAAGCCCGCGTATTCCCCGACCGGCGGGATCCACACCGGCATGTCCTGCCACGCGCTGACGTGTTGCTGGTCGAGGAAGTCCGCCGGCACCCACGTCACCTTCGACGGCTTGCCGGACACGCGCTGCGCCGTGGCGATGACTTCGCCCATCGTCAGCTTGCCCGCGGGCGCATCGGCGTTGAACGTGCCGAAGCGTTGGTCTTCCAGCGCCTTGAGCAGGAACGCGGCGAGGTCGCGAACATCGATGAACTGCGTCGGGTCCGACGCGCTGCCGGGCCCGAGGATTTCGCCGCCGCGGTCCGCGCGCGCCGGCCAGTACGTGAAGCGATCCGTGTTGTCGCCGGGCCCGACGATCAGGCCGGGCCGCACGATGGTCACGCGCCCGGGCATTTCCTTGTTGGCGGCCTGCTCGCACAGCGCCTTCAAACCGCCATACGTGTCGCCCGTGACTTCGGTGACGTTCGGATTGGCGAGCACCGCGAGCGGCGCGGTTTCGTCCTGGTTCGGCGTGTCCATCTTCGCGTACACCGACACCGTCGACACCAGCAGGTACTGGTCGACGCGCTTGCCCAGCAGCTGCGTCGAACGCGTGACATCGGCGGGCAGGTACGCGGACGTGTCCAGCACCGCATCCCACTTGCGCCGGCCCGACAAGGCTTTCATGTCGGTCTTGCGGTCGCCGTGCAGTTGTTCGATGTCCTTGAATTCCTCGCCGCTGAAGCGCGTGGGATTGGTCTTGCCGCGGTTGAACAGCGTGAGCTTGTGGCCCTTCGCGCGCGCGGCTTCGACGAAGTGCGGGCCGAGGAAACCCGTGCCGCCCATGACGAGGATGGTCATCGGATCGCCGGGCTTGCGCGGCTCCGGCGCCTTCGGCTTGCGTGCGAACGCGGGCAGCGCGGCGAGGCCGGCGGTGGCGAGCGAGGCTTTGAGGAATGCGCGGCGGTTGGTCATGCGGCGGGATCTCCGGTGGTGGGGCCGGCGCGCGACGCGTCGCCAGGCAGCGTGCGCTGGGCGCGGATGACGCGCCATGCGCCGAAGGTCATGGCGCCGGCGATGCCGACGCCGCCCAGGAACACGATGTGCGAACCGAACAGCGACAGCCCCTTGTGCACCCACGCAAAGCTGAGGTCGCCGCCGCGGTACACGAACGTGTCGATCACGGCCTTGCCTTTGTAACGCCATTCGCGGGGCACGCGCGTGTAGATCGTCTCGCGCGCCGGCTTGCCCAGCGAGAACTCGCCCGCGCGGGTGACCACCTGCACGATCGCGACCATCATCGGGAACGGCGAGGCCGCCAGGATCGAGAACCCCGCCAGCACCGCGAACGCGGGAATCAGCAACGCCGGCGCCACGCCGTGCGTGCGCAACAGCCACCGCGTGACGAACAACTGGATGACGATCGCCAGGCCGTTGATGGCCAGGTCGATGTTGGCGTAGAACGCCGTGCGCGCCGCATCGTCCGTGAAGGCATGGCGCGTGATCGCGGCCTGCTCGTTGTAGAGCAGCGTGCCCACGCCGACGCCGAAGAACATCAGGATGGCAAGTGCGCGCAGCAGCGGTTCGCGCGCGACCAGGCGCAGGCCCGCCCAGATCGAGCCGCCCATCGCCTGTTCGCCGCTCGCTTCGCCGCGCGCGCGTTCGCGCAGGATCGCCCACGGACGCAGCTGCAGGATGCACAGCAGGCACACGCACAGGAACCCGGCCGACACGAGCAGCAGGTTGCCCACGCCGATGCGCTGCGCCAGGTGCAGCGTGATGACCGGGCCCACCAGCGCGCCGATCGTGCCGCCCGCGCCGATGTAGCCGTACACCTGCTTGGCGTGCGCATCGTCGAACACGTCCGCCATGAAGCTCCAGAACACGCTCACCGCGAACAGGTTGAACACCGCCGTCCACACGAAGAACGCCACGCCCCGCCCCGGCCACGCCTGGTGGAACGCGACGTAGAACGTGAGCAGGCACGCGATGAAGACCAGGTACACCACCGGCAGGAACACGCGCCGCGGGAAGCGCGCCACGAGCGCGCCGTACAACGGCTGCAGCAACAGCATCCCGAGGAAGGTGCCCGTGAACAGGATCTGCAGCGTGAAGTCGGTGATGTCCCAGCCGCGCGCGGTGGCCCAGGCCACCCACGAACGCGGGAACACGGTGAGCGCATCGCCCGACGAGCCCATCGCATCGCGCACGGGGCGCAGCACGTAGTAGCCGCACAGCAGGCTGAAGAAGTAGAGCAGCGACCACCACAGCGCCGCGGGCTGGTCCACCAGGCGCACCCGGACGCGCGACGCGCGCGCGCCGCCATCCGTTTCGCGGGGATCCGTTGGCGCCATGGGTTTCCGTGGGGGCTGCGCGGGTGCCGGGGCACGTTAGCCCAAAGGTCGCGGGGATGGCTACCATGCCTGGAGTACTTGCTCCATCCCCGCGGCCTACCGTCGCGCAGCCTTGTCCCGGGATCCACCGTGCACGCGTTCGACTACATCATCATCGGCGCCGGCTCCGCCGGCTGCGTGCTCGCCAACCGCCTTTCCGAAGACCCGCACGTGCGCGTGCTGTTGCTCGAAGCCGGCCCGCGCGACTGGCATCCCTTCATCCACATGCCCGCGGGCCTGGCCAAGCTGGTCGGCAAGAAGGGCGTGAACTGGGACTACGACACCGCGCCGGAACCACACCTCGACAACCGCACCCTGTGGTGGCCGCGCGGCAAGGTGCTCGGCGGCTCCAGTTCGATCAACGCGATGTGCTACATCCGCGGCCATGCGCGCGACTACGACGACTGGGCCGCGCAGGGCGCGACCGGCTGGTCGTGGGACGCGGTGCTGCCCTACTTCCGGCGCAACGAAGGCAACACGCGCGGCGCGGATGCTTTGCATGGCGGCGATGGTCCGTTGTCGGTGTCGGACCTGCGTTACGTGAACCCGCTGTCCGAAGCGTTCATCGAAGCGGGCGTGCAGGCGGGCTATGCGCGCAACGACGATTTCAACGGCCCGCGCCAGGAAGGCGTCGGCCTGTACCAGGTGACGCAGAAGGACGGCGCGCGGTGTTCGGCGTCGGTGGCCTACCTCAATCCCGCACGCTCGCGGCCCAACCTCGTCGTGCGCACCGATGCGATGGTCAGCCGCATCACCTTCGACAAGGGGCGCGCCGACGGCGTGACCTGCGTCGTGCGCGGGCAGGCGTTCCATTACGAGGCGACGCGGGAGGTGTTGCTGAGCGGCGGTGCGATCAATTCGCCGCAACTGCTGATGTTGTCGGGCGTCGGGCCGGCGGATGCGTTGCGTCGCCTCAAGATCGACGTCGTGCACGATGCACCCAACGTCGGCGCGAACCTGCAGGACCATCTCGACATCTGCTCGCTGCAGCATTCCACGCAGCCGATCACCTACGACCGCGTGGGCGACCTCAAGATCGCGTTCGACTACTACCTGCGCGGCCACAGCGGCCCCGGCAGCAGCAACATCGCCGAGGGCGGCGGGTTCGTGCGCTCGGCGCTCGCGCCGGACGATCGCCCCGACATCCAGTTCCACTTCGTCCCCGCGATGCTCGACGACCACGGCCGCCATCGCCTGCGCGGCGACGGCTACACGCTGCACGCCTGCTTCCTGCGCCCGCGGAGCCGCGGCCGCATCGCGCTCGCCAGCAACCGCGCCGGCGACAAGCCGCGCATCGAAGCGAATTACCTGAGCGACGCGGAAGGCTTCGACCTGCGGATGATGGTGGAGTGCGCGAAAGTCTCGCGCACGCTGTTCGCGCAGAAGGCCTTCGATCCCTATCGCGGCGCGCCGATCTTCCCCGCGCGCAACGACCTGTCGGACGCCGAACTCGCGGACTTCATCCGCGCGAAGGCCGAGACCGTGTACCACCCGGTCGGCACGTGCCGGATGGGCAGCGACGCGGCGTCGGTGGTCGACAACGACCTGCGCGTGCGTGGCGTCGAAGGCCTGCGCGTGATCGATGCCTCGGTGATGCCCACGCTGATCGGCGGCAACACCAACGCGCCGACGATGATGATCGCCGAGCGCGCATCCGACCTGATCCGCGGACGCTGATCCGCGGCCGCCGGGTCAGCGCGCGCGGGGCGCGGTTTCCAGCATCGGCGGCAACGGGCAATGCAGGGCGGCGCAGATCGTGCGCAGCAGTTCCGCCTCGCCCACCGTCACCTGGTTGTCGTGGCCGATCGTCGCGGTGATGCCTTCCACCAGCGATTGCTTGGCGAGCGGATCCAGCCCGTCGAGCGGCCCCCACGTTTCCTCCAGCGCCAGCGCGCCCTGCGGCCGCGCCAGGTACGGCAGGTGGTCGCTGGGCAACACGCGCTGGATGCCGGTGAGGTAGGCGCGCTTGGCCATCTCCGGGTCTTCGTGCCCGCACTGCGCGACGACGCACAGCAGCGTGGAAATCTCGCTGCGCACCAGCGCGAGCGGCGTGCGGCCGAAGCGCGCATGGCGCGAGGGATCGAGCGATTCGCGTACCTGCACCTGCAGCAGGCGGCCGAGGCAGTATTCGAACAACGACACGCGGCCGTCTGCGTGGACGATCGCGTGCACCGTGTCGAGGAAGGTGTCGAGTTCCGGGCGCGGGCGCAGGCGCAGCACGGGGAATGCGATGGAAGCCAAGGGCAGGCGCAGCGCCGGGTGCAGCGTCGCCAGGTGGTCGTTGCGCAACTGGCGCGCATGTTCCGACATCGCCATGCCGAGGCGCGCGGCGATCTCCTCGCGCTGCAGCGACGCCACCTGCTGGTCTTCGTCGAGCAGCAAGCCGAGCAGCAACGGCATCACCGCATCGCGTTGCCCGGCCAGCGTGCGCACGGCGTCGGGGATGCGTTCGGCGATCGCATCGGCGCGCTTGTAGTCGTCCGGCGACGGCTGCGCGACCTGCGCGACCACCATCGGTGGCGTCACCGCGAATTGCGCGGTGGGCGATGGCAACGTGCCGTCCTTCGGCGACACGAGGCCGAGCTGCACGTCTTCTTCCAGCCCGTCCGGCGGCGTGTCGAGCCACTTGCGTTGCAGCGCCTCCAGCTGGTCGGCGCGGAACTGCGGCTCCAGCGCCTGGATGCGTTCGAGCAGCGGCGGATGCGTGGCGAACAGGCCCGAGAAGTCGAGGCCTTCGCCGAACAGCATGTGGCTCACTTCTTCCGTGTTCTGGCTGGCGGTGAGGCGCGAGCCTTCATCGAGCCCGCCGATCTTCTTCAGCGCGCCGGCCAGGCCGGTGGTCTGCCGCGTGAACTGCACCGCCGACGCGTCGGCCAGCGTTTCGCGCTGGCGCGCGACGCCGGCCTTGATCATGCGGCCGAAGAACACGCCGACGTAGCCCACCACGATCGCGATGAGCGCCGCGATCATGATCACGCCCGCGCCCTTGTTGTTGCGCCCGCCGTAGCGCGCGTTCACCAGGATCTTCCGGCCGATGATCCCCATCATCAGGATGCCGAACAGCACACCCATCAGGCGGATGTTCAGCCGCATGTCGCCGTTGAGGATGTGGCTGAACTCGTGCGCGATGACACCCTGCAACTCGTCGCGGTTCAACTTGTCGAGCGCGCCGCGCGTGACCGCGATGACCGCGTCCGACGGCGAATAACCCGCGGCGAACGCGTTGATCGCCGACTCTTCTTCGAGCACGTAGATCTTCGGCACCGGCACGCCGGAGGCGATCGCGATTTCCTCGACCACGTTGCGCAGGCGGCGCATGCTGAAGTCGGTGGTGTCGGCCGCGACGGGCGTGCCGCCCATCTGCTGCGCGACCGGTTCGCCGCCGCCGCGCAGCGAGGCGATGCGGTACAGCGATCCCAGCCCGACGATGCCGATCGTGAGCAGCGTGGTGAACGCGAGCAACGCGCCGGTCTCGCCCGGATCGGCGCCGCTGCTGCCGAACACGAGCCACGCCGCGCCATCCACCGCGAGCACCATGCCGGCCACCGCCAGCGCGAACAGGAGCACGAGGCGCGAGGAACTCCGCCGCGCGGCTGCCTGGCGTTCGAAGAAATTCATGCGAAGGTCCCCATCGGCGCGCGCCCGGCCTCACGCCGGGCGCGGCGTCGTTCGATCAGAACTGCACTTTCGGCGCGGCGCGCACCTGCGCCTGCTGCTCCGCCGGGATCTCGAGCAAGGCGGCCGGCAGGAAATTGAACATGCCCGCGAAGATGGAGGACGGGAAGGTCTCGCGCCGGTTGTTGTACGTCATCACCGAATCGTTGAAGGCCTGGCGCGCGAACGCCACCTTGTTTTCGGTGGACGTCAGCTCCTCGGTGAGCTGCATCATGTTCTGGTTGGCCTTGAGGTCCGGATAGGCCTCGGCCACCGCCATCAGGCGACCCAGTGCGCCATTCAGGACGCCCTGCGAGTTGGCCAGCTCGGCCATCGCGGACGGATCGCCCGGGCTGGCCTTCGCGGCGGACAGGCCCGCCATCGCGGCGCCGCGCGCGGCGATCACCTCTTCCAGCGTGCCGCGCTCGTGCGCCATGTAGCCCTTCACGGTCTCGACCAGGTTCGGGATGAGGTCGAAGCGGCGCTGCAGCTGCACGTCGATCTGCGCGAACGCATTCTTGAAGGCGTTCCGGGCGGTGACCAGCCCGTTGTACATCCCCATGACCCAGAAGCCGACGACGACGACAAGCGCAAGCAGGATCAACAAGCCGATCATCAGAACTTCCCCTTGTTTTATTGACGCGCGTTCATGCAAACCGTGGGCGTGGCGCTATGATCCGCCAGCAATCGCAGCATACGCAGGGGGATCGCCCGATGAAAGGCGCTTCAATTCGGGCAATCGCAAGGGGGGCCATCGCCGGCCTGCTCCTTCCGCTCGCCGTCGGTTCCGCGGCCCAGACGCCGCTTCGTTGGGACACGCCCGCGCCTTCGGCGCCGGTGGTCCGCACGCCGGTGCAGGTCGCGTCCGCCGCGCCCGTCATCAGCCCCACGGGCCTGGTGCCCCACCCGCTCCCGGTCGCCGACGGCTTCAACGTCCGCATGTTCGAGGACATCGCCCAGCAACTGGTCGTGGACCAGCGCATCCCGGGCATGGCGATGGCCATCGTGCAGAACGGGCGCATCGTCTCGCTTCGCGGCTACGGCATCACCGATACGCGCGCGGCCGAGCCGGTCGACACGCACACCGTCTTCCGCCTCGCGTCGTTGTCCAAGGCCTTCGCCGGCACGATGACCGGCCTGCTCGTCAACGACGGGCAGCTGCGGTGGGACAGCCGCGTCACCGACTTCCTGCCCGACTTCCACCTGCGCGATGCGTACGCCACGCAGCGCCTCACGGTGGCCGACGTCCTCAGCCATCGCGTGGGCCTGGTGCACAACACCTACGACCGCGACCTCGAGGGCAACGTCGACTACCGCTCGCTCACGCAGAAGCTCGCGTACGCGCCGGCCGCGTGCCTGCCCGGCGATTGCTACGGCTACCAGAACATCGCCTTCAGCCTGATCGGCGACGTGGTGTTCGCCGCCACCGGCAGCTTCTACAGCCAGGAAGTCGAGCGCCGCATCTTCAAGCCGCTGGGCATGAACGATGCGAGCTACGGCCTGGAAGGCATCGAAGCGAGCCCGCGCTGGGCCAAGCCGCACGTGCACGGTCGCGGTGGCTGGGTGTCGATCACGCCGAAGCCGAACTACTACCAGGTGGCCCCGGCCGCCGGCGTCAACGCCAGCATCTCCGACATGGCGCAGTGGCTCATCGCGCAGGGCGGCCATCGCCCCGACGTGCTGCCCGCGCCGCTGCTCGCCACGTTGCATGCACCGCTGGTGTCCACGCCGGGCGAAGTGCGCGGGTCGTCGTGGCGCCGCGCGCGCCTGTCCGCCGCGAGCTATGCGATCGGCTGGCGCGTGTACGACTACGCGGGCCACCAGCTTGTCTTCCACGGCGGTGCGGTGCAGGGCTATCGCGGCCTGGTCGCGCTGCTGCCGGAACGCGACCTCGGCGTCGCCATCCTCTGGAACAGCGAAAGCTCGCTGCCGTCGGGCCTGTTGCCCACGATCATCGACCGCGCGATCGGCATGCCCGCGCAGCGCTGGCTCGATGTCGAACCGTCCGACGACCTGCTGTATGCCGAGGGCCGCACCCCGGCCACGCAGGCCGGCGCCGACGCCAACACGTCCACCGCCTCGCCGAAGTAATCCGCTTCGGCTGGAACGCAAAACGCCGGCCTCGCGCCGGCGTTCCTGTTTTCGTCACCCCAAAAGAAAACCCCACCCCGCCTGGGCAAACGCGGGATGGGGTCTCGATTACGGCTTCGGGTCTTGCTTACATCATCGGCATGACGGGCGCCGGCATGTTCACCGGTGCCGACTTGCGCGAGGCCTTGCGGGCCTTCTTGGCTGCAGGCTTCTTGGCGGCCTTCTTCGCAGCGCGCTTCTTGGTCGCCTTCTTGGCGCCGGCCTTGCGGACGGTCTTCTTGGCGGCCGACTTGCGGGCGGTCTTCTTGGCTGCACCCTTGCGGGCGGTCTTCTTCGCAGCCTTCTTCGCGGTCTTGCGGACGGCCTTCTTCGCGGCCTTCTTCGCAGTCTTGCGGACAGCCTTCTTGGCGGTCTTGCGGACGGCCTTCTTCGCCGTCTTCTTCGCGGTCTTGCGGACGGCCTTCTTCGCCGTCTTCTTCGCAGCCTTCTTGGCACCGGCCTTGCGGACGGTCTTCTTGGCCGCCGATTTACGGGCGGTCTTCTTCGTCGCCTTCTTGGCGGACTTCTTCGCAGCTTTCTTCATGGCCATGGGATGGCTCCTCGTCAGTGGACTTGCTTGGCTAGAACTGCCCAGTTCGAAGCGACGCCGCGGGAGTCGGACCCGCGGCCAACCGCCGACGCGCCAGGCGCGCCGGGACGGATTCGGTGCACCGCGACGGCAGGGCCGCGGCAATAAAAAACCCGCCACGCCGAGCGTCGCGGGTTTGATGGATTTGGTGCCTGTGCGATTTCGCGAAGGAAACGGGGCCTGCATCCACCGTGTGTTGTGTCCGGGCGGAGGTCCGTTTCGTGGTGCGCGTTGTCGTGTTTTTCAGACTCACTCTTTTCCGCACGGGCGGCAGATGCGGCGAAACCTAATTAGGCTTTTTTGCGATGTCAACAACCCCCCTTGATTTTTTTCTCCCGCGGGGGGCCGCGTCGGGCGCCGCGCGCGCGGGTCGGCGGTGCGTGCGCGGCGAGGGGTGCGCGGTCGCGCGCGGCGCGCCGTCGCGACATCGCTTGCAAAAAACATCTTGATTTCAGCACTGCAACAAAAACGCGAACGCGGATCGCGACCGTCGCGCATGCCGCGCGCGATCGTCGACGACGCCGTTCGGCGTTGCCCGCGCGGGCAAGTTCGCGACCGTTTGTCGGCCGCAAAAAAGTTTTCGCGATGGCGCGTCGCAACACCCGATTTGCGCGGAACTGCGCGAACACCGGAAACGAATCCGGCCGCGCGAGGCGGCCGGATCGGGTGTGTCGCGACGTGCGCGACCGTGTTCGGAACGCGCGTCAGTGGTCTTCGGCTTCGAGCAGTTCGGCGTAGTCGTCGGGGCCGAGGAGATCGTTGAGTTGCTCCGGCTCTTCGGCTTCGACGACGAAGATCCAGCCTTCGCCGTAGGCGTCTTCGTTGATCGTTTCCGGCTTGTCGGCCAGCGCGGTGTTGACCGCGACGACCTTGCCCGTGACGGGCGAATACACATCGGACGCCGCCTTGACCGACTCCACCACGGCGCTCGCCGTGCCCTGTTCGACGCGGTCGCCGACGTTCGGCAGCTCGACGTACACCAGGTCGCCGAGCAGGCCCTGCGCGTGGTCGGAGATGCCGATGGTGACCTTGCCGTCGCCTTCGACGCGCGCCCACTCATGGGACTTCATGAACTTCAGGTCGCCGGGGATCTCGTTCATTCGCGTTGCTCCGTGCTCTACGTCGTCGGGGGGTGGGTCGTAGTGTAGCGAAGGGCACCGGCGCGAAATCAAGCGCGCCGCATGCCTTTGGTCAGATGCCGGGTTGCGCCTTGCCTTCGCGCACGAACGGGAACTTCACCACCCGCACCGGCACTTCGCGCCCGCGGATGTCCACGCGCACCTGGCCCGGTTCGCCCGACGGCACGCGCGCGAACGCGATCGCCTTGCCGAGCGTCGGGGAGAACGTGCCCGACAGGATCTCGCCGTCGCCGTTGTCGGTGAGCACCTTCTGCCCGTGGCGCAGCACGCCCTTCTCGTCCATCACCAGGCCGATCATCTGGCGCGGTACGCCGGCGGCGCGCTGCGCTTCGAGCGCGGCACGGCCGGTGAAGTCGCGGCCTTCATCGAGCGCGACGGTCCATGCCATGCCCGCCTCGTACGGCGTGGTGGTCTCGTCCATGTCCTGGCCGTAGAGGTTCATGCCGGCTTCCAGGCGCAGCGTGTCGCGCGCGCCCAGGCCGGCGGGTTTGACGCCGGCGGCGAGCAGCGCGTTCCAGAATGCGGGCGCCTGCGCTTCGGGGACGATGATTTCGAAACCGTCTTCACCGGTGTAGCCCGTGCGCGCCACGAACAGCGGCACGCCGTCGCGCGAGGTGGCCTCCACCGCGGCGAAGCGCGCGAGCTTCTGCACGACCGGCGCGCTCGCCGCGTCGAGCAGGCCGACCACGCGTTCGCGCGCGGTCGGTCCCTGCACGGCGACCATGCCGAACTCCGGGCGTTCGCTCACCGACACGTCAAAGGCCTTCGCCTCGCCCGTGATCCACGCCAGGTCCTTGTCGCGCGTGGCGGCGTTGACCACCAGGCGGAACCATTCCTCGCCCATGAAGTACACGATCAGGTCGTCGATCACGCCGCCCTGCGGATCGAGCATCGCGGTGTAGAACGCCTTGCCCGGCACCTTCAGCTTGTCGACGGAGTTGGCGACCAGCTTGCGCAGGAACTCGCGCACGCGCGCGCCGCGCAGGTCCACCACCGTCATGTGCGAGACGTCGAACATGCCCGCGTCGCTGCGGACGAGGTGGTGCTCGTCCACCTGGGAACCGTAGTGCAGCGGCATGTCCCAGCCGCCGAAGTCCACCATCTTCGCGCCGAGCGAACGATGGGTGTCGTTGAGGATGGTCTTGCGCGTCATGCACCGGCTCCGTGGGGGGCGGCCGCAAGGCGGCGGCCGAAGCGCCGGATTATCGCATCGCCGGCAAGCTCAGCCGGCCGCTTCCACCCGCAACGTCATGCCTTCGGCCGAGAGCACGCGCACCGGCGTGCCGGCCGGCAACTCCGGCCCGACCACGTCCCAGAACGCATCGGCGATCTGCACGCGCCCGTGTCCGTTGACGATCCCGCGCTCCAGCGGGACCACGCGCCCGATCAGCGCGGCGGTGCGCTTGTTGAGCACCGGGTCGTCGCTGGCGCGCCCGCGACCGCGCGCCCAGCGCCGCCACGCGAGGATCGACAGCACGCCCAGCACGCCGAACAGCACGGCCTGCGACAGCACCGAGATCCCGGGTACCAGTAGCACGACGAAGAACACCGCGGCCGCGGCGAACCCGAGCCACAACAGGAAGGCGCCCGGCGCGATCATCTCCGCCGCGCACAGCAGCAGCGCGATGGCGGCCCACGCGAAGACATCCATGCGCATGGGTCAGCTCCCGGCCGGGCGCGGCGTGGGCGGCGGCGCGATCGGCTTGGCGGCCATGCGCGGTGCACCGAGCGCTTCGCGCGCCAGTTCCGCGATGCCGCCGAGCGAACCGAGCACGCCGGAGGATTCCATCGGCATCAGCACGAACTTCTGGTTCGGCGCCTCGGCCAGCGACTTGAAGGCCTCGATGTATTTCTGCGCGACGAAGTAATTGATGGCGTTGACGTTGCCGCCGGCGATGGCATCGGACACGACCTGCGTCGCCTTCGCTTCCGCTTCGGCCAGGCGCTCGCGCGCTTCGGCCTGGCGGAACGAGGCTTCGCGATGGCCTTCGGCTTCCAGGATCGCGGCCTGCTTCTCGCCTTCGGCGCGCAGGATGGCCGCGGCGCGGTGGCCCTCGGCTTCCAGGATGTTGGCGCGCTTCTCGCGTTCGGCCTTCATCTGCCGCGCCATCGAATCGATGAGGTCGCGCGGCGGCTGGATGTCCTTCAGTTCGATGCGGTTGACCTTCAGGCCCCACGGATGCGTCGCCGCGTCCACCGCCACCAGCACCTTCGCGTTGATCTCGTCGCGCTTGGAGAGCGACTCGTCCAGGTCCATCGAACCGATCGAGGTACGGATGTTGGTCATCACCAGGTTGAGGATGGCGACCTCCAGCTGCGCGACCTCGTAGGCGGCCTTGGCCGCGTCGAGCACCTGGAAGAAGACGATGCCGTCCACCTTCACCACGGCGTTGTCCTTGGTGATGACGTCCTGGCTGGGCACGTCCATCACCTGTTCCATCATGTTGATCTTGCGCCCGATGCGCTGGTAGATCGGCACGAGGAAGTGCAGGCCCGGGCTCAGCGTGTGGGTGTAGCGCCCGAAGCGCTCGACGGTCCACTCGAAGCCCTGCGGCACCATCCGCACCGCCTTGGACACGAGCACGATGGCGAAGAAGACGACGACCGCGGTCAGGATCCAGCTCAACGACATAGCCACACTCCCCATGCTCAGGTCGGCCGGAGTATAGGGTTGCCGGGGGCCTGCGACGGTTTCGCCCCCTCGGGCATCCAGCCATGCACATGACCGGTCATTCGAGCTTCGCCATCGATGTCCCCGACGCCCTCCTCGCCCGCGCACGGGCCGGGGATCGCGCGGCGTTCGAGCAGCTCTACCGGTGGTTCGAGCGCCCGGTGTTCACCCTGGCGCTGCGCATCGCCGGCAACCGCGAGGAGGCACAGGACGTGCTGCAGGAAACGATGCTCAAGGTGCTGGGCCGGATCGGCGAGTTCCGCGGCGACGGCAGTCCGTTCTGGGGCTGGTTGCGCCAGATCGCGGTGAACGAGGCGCTGATGCGCCTGCGTCGCGACAAGCGGCTCGCGCAGGAAATCGGCGTCGACGATCCGTCCGAATACGCCGAGGACCTCGCGCCGCTGCCGCCGGCCGCCGCCGATGCGGCGCTGCTGCAGCGCGCGCTGGCGACGTTGCCGACGGCCACGCGCAGCGTGCTGTGGCTGTACCACGGCGAGGGCTACACGCACGACGAAATCGCGGCGCTGATGCAGCGCACGCCCAGTTTTTCCAAGTCACAACTCGCGCGCGGCACGAAGAAGCTGCGCGCAGTGCTCCAGGTCCCGGAGGCTGCACATGCCTGACGACATCCGCTCCACCCAGGGAGGCGCGCCCGCCGATTGGGGCGCCGCGTTCGCCGCGTTGCCGCTCGAACGTCCCGACCGCGATGCATGGCCCGACATCGCGCCGCGCCTGCGCGTGCGCGCGCGTCCGCAGTGGCCGGTGCGCCTGGCGATCGCCGCCGCGCTCGTCCTCGTGCTGATCGTGCCGTTGCGGTTGCTCGGCCCGATGCCCGCGGTTGCGCCGAACGTGGTCGCCACGACCGCCACCGCCACGACGCCCGCCGATCCGCTCGTCGCGCTCCAGTCCGAATCCGCGCAACTCGAACGCCTGCTCGACGTGGCGCGCGACGATCGCGTGTCCAGCGGCGCCGCCGCCGAAGTCGCGGTCGACCTGGATCGCCAGCTCGCCCGCATCGATGCCGCCCTCGCCCGGTCCGATCTTCCGCGCGACCGCCAGCTCACGCTGTGGCAGGCACGCGTGGACACGCTGCGCGAATCCGTCGGCTTCGAGAGCACGCGCCGCTGGCTGGTCGCGCAGGGCGAACGCTACGACGGCGCGCTGGTGCGCGTCGACTGAACACCACTGCGACGCTTTCTTCCCGCGCCGCATCCATGCCATCGAATCCCGACCAAGAGGTTTGCATGCAACCCATCCGCACCCGTTCCCTGCTGGGCCTGGCCGTGGCGCTCGCGCTCGCCGGCGGCCTGGCCGCCGCGCAGACGCCGGCACCGAAGGCGCGCGTCGCAGCCGCGCCCGCCACCAAGGTCCGCGTCGCCGATCCCGCCACCGAAGCGCAGCTCGCCGCCGCGCAGAAGGACCTCGAACAGGCCGCGCGCCGCGTCGCCGCCCTCAACCGCCAGCTCGGCCGCGACAACGGACGCGTGCAGGTCATCGACCAGCGCATGGTGCTCAAGCCCGTCATCGGCGTGGTGCTCGCGCCCGACGCGCAGGGTGGCGTGCGCGTCGCCGGCGTCACGCCCGACAGCGGCGCGGCGAAGGCCGGCCTGAAGACCGGCGATCGCATCACCAGCGTCAACGGCACGCAGGTGCTCGGCACCACGAGCGAGTTGCGCGTCGACAACGCGCGCACGTTGCTGTCCGACATGGAAGAAGGCAAGCCGGTGCGCATCGGTTACCAGCGCGGCGGACAGACCGCCACCGCGAGCGTCGTGCCGCGCATGGAACCGGAAACCGTCGTGCTCCGCGGCGCCGAACCGGGCGAGGGCCGCCGCATCCACCTCATCGACGTGCCGGGCATGGCGCCGGGCCTGGAGCAGGAAATCATCCGCATCGGACCGCGCGGCGATTGCAAGGGCCAGGACTGCAAGGTGCCGATGCTGGCCGAAGCGTTCCGCTGGAACGGGCTCAACCTGGCGTCGGTCGATCCCGCGCTAGGTCGCTACTTCGGCACCGATCGCGGCGTGCTGGTGCTCAGCGCCGGCGCCGATCTCGCGGGCCTGCAGCCGGGCGACGTGATCCAGAAGATCGACGGCCGCGCCGTGTCGTCGCCGCGCGATGCGATGGATGCGCTGCGCGACAAGCCGGAGAACGCGATGGCGCTGGTGGAATACCTGCGCGATCGCAAGGTCGCCAGCACGCGCGTGAAAGTGCCGAAGGCGATGCCGTTCCGCGTGCCCGCGCCGCCGCCGCCCCCGCCGCCGCGCGCACCGAAGGCGCCGCTGCCGCCTCCGCCGCCGCCGGCCGCGATGGAAGACCTGCACCTGGAGCACGGCACGATCGCGCTCTACCGCGACGGCACGCGCGTGGCCTATGCACCGGACGCGCCGGGCCAGATCGTGATCGACCACGTCATCGCGCCGACGAGCCTGCCGGCGCCGCCGGAACCCCCGATGGCGCCGGACGCGCCCGGAGCGCCCGACGTCGAGATCATCACCGAGGACGTGCGCGGCAACTGACGCGTTGCATCAACTCGCCGCAGCGGCCAACCGCTCCCACGTCGCGTCATCGAAGCGCTCGACAAGGTCGAGCGCTTCGAGGTTCTGCAGCAACTGCTCGGTGCGCGACGCACCCAGCATCACCGTCGACACGTGCGGGTTGCGCAGGCACCAGGCGATCGCCAGCGGCGCGGGCGCCACGCCGAGTTGCTTCGCCACGTCGGTGAATGCACGCGCGCGTTCGAGGCGACGCTCCGCCGGATCCTGCAGCAACCACTGCAGCCACGTGTAGCCTTCCTGCGCCAGGCGCGCATCCTGCGGCACGCCCGCGTTGTACTTGCCGGTGAGCAGGCCCGAGGCGAGCGGCGACCAGATCGTGGTGCCCATGCCGTACTCGGAATACAGCGGTGCGTATTCCAGTTCCACGCGCTGGCGATGCAGCAGGTTGTATTGCGGCTGCTCCATCGTCGGCGCGATCAGTCCGTTGGCACGCGCGACCTTGTGCGCTTCGCGGATCGCCTGCGCCGGCCACTCCGACGTGCCCCAGTACAACACCTTGCCCTGGCGCACGAGCGTGTCCATCGCGAGCACCGTCTCGGCGATCGGCGTGTCCGGATCGGCGCGGTGGCAGAAGAACAGGTCGAGGTAATCCACGCGCAGGCGCCTGAGCGCATCGTGGCAGGCGTCGTGCACGTGCTTGCGCGACAGGCCGCGCTGCGTCGGCCGCGGCCCGTCCACCGATCCGAAGAACACCTTGCTCGACACGCACCACGCATCGCGCGGCAGGCGGAGGTCGGCGAGCGCATCGCCCATCACGCGTTCGGCTTCGCCGTTGGCGTAGGTCTCGGCGTTGTCGAAGAAGTTGATGCCGTGGTCGTAGGCGGCGGCGAGCAGTTCGCGCGCTTCCCCGCGCCCCACCTGCTTGCCGAAGGTGACCCAGGCGCCGAAGGAGAGCGCGGACAACTGGAGGCCCGAAGAGCCGAGGCGGCGGTATTGCATGCGCGTGTCCTTGCCTGCTGAACAGGACCGCGAGTCTAACCATCGCGCCGTCGCCGCGAGGCCATTACAATGCCGCCCTCTTTCCTCCGGGGAGTAGCTCGCCGCACCGCCGTCACCGGCCGTGCGGACCGGGCGCCAACACACTTGGCCGGCAGGCCATGGCGCCAGGCTGCAACGCACGTTGCAGGAGCAAGACCGAAGGCGAGCGCTGCGCACCACACCGGGCAACCGGGGCCGGGCTGCGTGGCGTCGCCTTCGCGTCCACGCGAAACGCCCGGCCCCCGGAACTCCCATCGATGCAGACCTTCCTCGTTTCCACCCTGGCCGTCGCCGTCGCCGAGATCGGCGACAAGACCCAGCTCCTCGCGCTGCTGCTGGCCGCGCGCTTCCGCAAGCCCGTGCCGATCATCGCGGGCATCCTCGTGGCCACCCTGCTCAACCATGCGCTCGCCGGCTGGCTGGGCGTGATCGCGGCGCAGTGGCTCACGCCGCAGGTGCTGCGCTGGGTCGTGGCGGTGAGCTTCTTCGCCATCGCGCTGTGGACGCTCAAGCCCGACAAGCTCGACGACGACCAGGCCCTGCCCGCGCGCAACGCCTTCATCGCCACGGTCATCGCCTTCTTCATCGCCGAGATCGGCGACAAGACGCAGGTCGCCACCGTGCTGCTCGCGGCGAAGTACCACCCGCTGTGGGAAGTGGTCGCGGGCACGACGGTGGGCATGCTGCTGGCCAACGTGCCTGTGGTGCTGCTCGGCAGCCGCTTCGCGGCGAAACTGCCGCTTCGCGCTGCGCGCATCGTCGCGGCGCTGCTGTTCCTGGCGCTGGCGATCTGGACCGCGTTCCGCGGCCTGGGCTGATCGCCGCCGCACCACCCCGCGGTGGGCGCAAGTAGCGCTATCCTCGCCGCGGGGATTGGGGGGACACCGGATGCGCACCACGGGGCGCCATTACCGCGACATCGCCACTGCGCTGCTGTCGCGGCCCGACGAGGTGATGCTGGAAGTCGGCGCGGGCGGCGAACTGCTCGTCGCGCGGCTGCGCGTGGTGGTCGCTGCGATGTTGCTGCTGCTGCCGCTGGCCAACGCCACCACGGGCGGGCAGGTCAACGAAACGCTGATCGGCCTGGCCGGCGCGGTGTTCGTCAATCTTTCCGCGCAGGTCTGGCTCGCGCTGGCGCGGCACAAGCGCCGGTTCCGCTGGCTGCCCTTCGCCTCCGCCGCCTACGACGTGAGCGCCACGACGCTGGTGCTGGTGCTGCTCGCGCTCAACCACCTGCCGGCCGGCCTCAACAGCATGATCGTGTGGTGCGGGTACCTGCTCGCGATCGCACTGACCGCGCTGCGCAACGACGGCCGCGTGACCTTGCTCATCGGCTTGCTCGCGGTCGCGCAGTACGCCGTGCTGACCTTCGTCGTGTTCGCGATCGCCACGCCCGACCAGTTGATTTCCAGCGACTACGGCACGGTGAGCCTGGGCGGGCAGTTGCAGCGGCTCGTGCTGCTGGTGGCGTTCACCCTGATCACGGCGGTCGTGGTCTATCGCATGCAGCGGCTGGTGGAAATGTCCGGCACGGACGGCCTGACGGGACTGCCCAACCGCACCTGGCTCGTGCATCGCTTCCCGCGCCTGCTCGATGCGGCCCGCCGCGACGGCGTCAGCCTGTGCGTGGCGCTGATCGACCTCGATGCGTTCAAGCGCATCAACGACGAAATCGGCCACCACGCCGGCGACCGCGCGCTGCTGCACGTGGTGGACCTGATGCGCGACAGCCTGGAGGACGGCGAATGGCTCGCGCGCCTGGGCGGCGAGGAATTCGTGCTGGTGCTGCGCAAGCCGCTCGGCACCGCGTGGGAGCGCGTGGACGGTTTGCGGCGCACCTTGTTCGCGCGGCGCTTCGTGCCCGAACAGGGCGCCGACCCGCTGCTGCTCACGTTCAGTGCCGGCGTGGCGAGCTTCCCGCACGAAGCCAGCGACCTGTCCGGCATGCTCCGCCGCGCGGACCTGCGCCTCAACATGGCCAAGTCCACCGGGCGCAACCGCGTGCTCGCGCGGGATACCTGAACACGGCCGCGGGCACCCCTCGGTTGCCCGACGGGGCGCCCAGCCCGTAGATTGCGCCGTCGGCCGCAACGGCCCATGGGGATTCATCGATGGAAGCTTTGGCGCGGGTCGGTTTCGGCCTGTTCGGACTTGCGGTGCTCATCGGCATTGCGTGGCTGTTCTCGAACAACAAGAAGGCCGTGGACTGGCGCCTCGTTGCGACGGGCGTGACCTTGCAGATCGGTTTTGCGGCCATCGTGCTGCTGGTGCCGGGCGGGCGCGATGTGTTCGACGCCCTCGGGCGCGGGTTCGTGAAGGTGCTCAGCTTCGTCGGCGCCGGTTCGAACTTCATCTTCGGCTCGCTGATGGATACGTCGAAGTTCGGTTTCATCTTCGCGTTCCAGGTGCTGCCCACCATCATCTTCTTCGCGTCCCTGATGGGCGTGCTGTATTACCTCGGCGTGATGCAGATGATCGTGCGCGCGATGGCGTGGGCGATCACGAAGGTGATGCGCGTGTCGGGCGCGGAAACGACGTCCGTGTGCGCGAGCGTCTTCATCGGCCAGACCGAAGCGCCGCTGACCGTGCGCCCGTACATCCCGCGCATGACCGAATCCGAACTGATCACGATGATGATCGGCGGCATGGCGCACATCGCCGGCGGCGTGCTCGCCGCGTACGTGGGCATGCTGGGCGGCGGCGATCCGGTCGCGCAGGCCTTCTACGCCAAGCACCTGCTCGCGGCCTCGATCATGGCCGCGCCGGCCACGCTCGTCGTCGCCAAGATCCTCATCCCGGAAACCGGCACGCCGCTCACGCGCGGCACGGTGAAGATGGAAGTGGAGAAGACCGCCAGCAACGTCATCGACGCGGCGGCGTCCGGCGCGGGCGATGGCTTGCGCCTGGCGCTGAACATCGCCGCGATGCTGCTCGCCTTCATCGCGCTGATCGCGCTCGTCGATTCGCCGCTGACGTGGCTCGGCCAGGTCACGGGCCTGGAAGGCGCGATCGGCAAGCCGACCAGCCTGGCGACGATCTTCGGTTACGTGCTCGCGCCGGTGGCGTGGGTGATCGGCGTGCCGTGGCAGGACGCGACCACGGTCGGTTCGCTGATCGGCCAGAAGGTGGTGATCAACGAATTCGTGGCCTACCTGCAGCTCGCCGACATCGTGAACGGCAAGGTGCCGGGCGTGATGCTGACCGAACAGGGCAAGCTGATCGCCACGTATGCGCTGTGCGGCTTCGCCAACTTCTCGTCGATCGCGATCCAGATCGGCGGCATCGGCGGGCTTGCGCCGGAACGCCGCGGGGATCTCGCGCGCTTCGGCCTGCGCGCGGTGCTCGGCGGGTCGATCGCGACGTTCATGACGGCCACGATCGCCGGCGTGCTGACGTACCTCGGAACCTGAGGCAGGCCGGGGCATGACACGCGTCGTCGTCGCCGGTTCGTTCAACGTCGACCACGTGTGGCGGTGCGAGAGCCTGCCGCACCCCGGCGAAACGCTCGCCGGGGCGTATGGCTCCGGGCCGGGCGGCAAGGGCTTCAACCAGGCGGTCGCGGCGGTGCGTGCGGGGGCGGCGACGACGTTCCTGTGCGCGCTCGGCGATGACGCGGGCGCGCAACTCGCCCGCGCGCTCGCCAACGCGGACGGCATCGACTTGCGCGACCAGCGCAGCACGCATCCCACCGGCACCGCCGGCATCTACGTGGATGCGCAGGGGCGCAACAGCATCGTGATCGGCGCGGGCGCGAACGGCGACCTCGACGCAGGCTTCATCGCGGCGCAGGTCGATGTGTTCACCGGTGCGCGCGTGGTGCTGGTGCAGCGCGAATCGCCGACGGATGCGGTGGCGATGGCGTTGCGGCTCGGACGCGAGGCAGGGGCGACGACGGTGCTCAATCCCGCGCCCGCGAATGCCGACGTCGACGGCACGCTGCTGGCGCTCACCGACATCGCGACGCCGAATGAAACCGAATTCGTGGCGCTGGCGGGCAAGCACGTCGGCGAGCGCATCGATCCCGAATCCGTCGTGCGCATGGACGACGATGCGCTGCATGCGGTGTGCCGGCGCTTGTTGCCGCACGGCACGGTCGTCATCACGCTGGGTGCCGCGGGTGCGTTCGTGTCGCATGGCGACGCCATGCGCGGCGATCGCGCCGCCTGTTATCGCGTGGCGGCCGAACGCGCCGACGTCGTCGATACCACCGGCGCAGGCGATGCCTTCAGCGGCGCGCTTGCCGCTTCGATCGCGCAACGCGACGCGGCCTTCGCCGAGCATGTGGCCTTCGCGGGCCTGTTCGCTGCACGGTCGACGGAACGGCGCGGCGCCGCCGAGGCCATGCCGAGGTTGCGCCCGGCCTGAGCATTTCAGGCCTGATCGCGGCAGGGGCCTTAGAATCGCGCCCCATGCGCATCGGCCCCCACGCCATCGACCCGAAGGTGATCCTCGCCCCCATGGCGGGCGTCACCGACAAGCCGTTCCGGATCCTGTGCAAACAGCTGGGCGCCGGGCTGTGCGTGTCGGAGATGACGACGTCCGATCCGCGTTTCTGGTCCACGGCCAAGTCGCTGCACCGCATGGACCACGTGGACGAGCCGGCGCCGATCAGCGTGCAGATCGCGGGCACCGACCCGGCGGTGATGGCCGAGGCGGCGCGCTACAACGTCGACCACGGCGCGCAACTGATCGACATCAACATGGGCTGCCCGGCGAAGAAGGTGTGCAACGCCTGGGCGGGATCGGCGCTGATGCGCGAACCGGCCCTCGTCGCGCGCATCCTCGAAGCCGTGGTCGGCGCAGTCGACGTGCCGGTGACGCTGAAGATCCGCACCGGTTGGGCGAGCGACCGGCGCAACGCACCGGAGATCGCGCGCATCGCCGAAGCGAGCGGCATCGCCTCGCTCGCCATCCATGGCCGCACGCGCGACCAGCAATACGGCGGCGTGGCCGAGTACACGACGATCGCGGCGATCAAGGCGTCGCTGTCGATCCCGGTGATCGCGAACGGCGACATCGACAGCCCAGACAAGGCCGCCGCGGTGTTGCGCGAAACCGGCTGCGATGCGGTGATGATCGGCCGCGCGGCGCAGGGCCGGCCGTGGATCTTCCGCGAAGTCGCGCATTTCCTCGCGACCGGCACCTACCTCGCCCCGCCCTCGCTCGCCGACGTGCGCGACGTGCTGCTGGGCCACCTCGAAGCGCTGCACGCGTTCTACGGCGAGCAATCCGGCGTGCGCATCGCGCGCAAGCACCTGGGCTGGTACGCGAAGGACCAGCGCGAACATCTCGCCTTCCGCCACGTCGTCAATCGCGCCGAGACGGCCGAGGCGCAACTGCGCCTGACGCGCGATTACTTCGACGCGCTGATCGCGGGCGTGGCACCGGACCTGCCGGTCGCCGCATAACGCGCTGCGGAAAATCACCTTCCGGGAAATCGGGCCAACCCCAGGCGCGACGCAACTTTCTGGTCACAGGTTTTGCAGGGGATTTGAACGTCGGCGCGTCTCACGACGGGCGGCTGCGCAAGAGGTCAACCACGGGCGCAGTCTCCGGATCGCGCGCGTTCGCGTCTGCACGATCGATCCCGCGTCCCGCGCGAACACTCTGCGCGTCCCGTCCGAAATCAATCGTCGCCGACGGTCTGCGGCGGGCTCGCGGGCGCATGCCAGATGCGCGTCCACATCGGCGCGAGGCGTCGCGAGGCTTCCCACGGCCAGCGCATCTGCTGGGTGGGGATTGCACGCCAGCCATCGCCGGCGCGTTCCGCCACCGCGAACCGGAAGCTGTAGTCCGGCTCCGATCCCATGCGCAGGTCGCTGAGCACCAGCGTGTCGTCGCGCACCTGCGCCTTCATGAAGTGGTGGTTGAACCAGAGCAGCTTCGCGACATCGGGCTGCGTGCGCACAGCGGCCAGCGCCTGCGTGTCGGAAGGATGCGCGGTGAACTGCATCGGCCCGTGGTCGGCGACCAGCGAACGCTCGCCTTCGACGAACCCTTGCGGCGTCATCGCCACCACGCGCCACAACAAGGTGTTGAACGGCATCGGCGTCGAGAAATGCGGTGCGTCGCCCAGCCCGATCGCGGCCAATGACTGCGTGGCCACGCGATCGACCATCTGCTTGGCGACGATCGACCACCCCAGGTACGCCACGGATATCGACAACGCCGCCACCAGCGCCCGCTGCCCTGCCCGCCGCGCGCCGACGAACGCCGCGACGATGCACCCGACCATCAACGGCAACGTCAGCGCCGGATCGATGATGAAGAGCGTCGACCACATCGCCGGCGGCACATCGAGCGGCCACAACAGCTGCGTCCCGTACACGGTGAAGGCATCGAGCAACGGATGGGTGACCAGCGCCAGCTGGAAGATCCAGAACCATCGCACCGGCGCCGCCGAGACCCGTCCGCCCCGGCCCTTGAACCACATCCACAGCAGCCATCCGACGATCGGCAGCACCAGCAACGAGTGCGTCGCCGCCCGGTGCCAGGTCATGCGGATCACGGGGTTGTCCGTGAGGAACAGCGGCAGGACGTCGAGGTCCGGCAGCGTGTTGAGCGCCGCCCCGGCCAGCAGGGCCGCGCGGCGCTGGGCCGGCGGGGCGATGGCGGCCGCGATGGCGGCGCCGACGAACAGGTGGGTGATCGAATCCATGCGCCGATCCTAGCCGAGCAGCCGCCCACCTCCCCACCGCTTACGGCCGCTTGGTTTTCCTCTGAACGAGCGATGGCGCAAACTGCGCAATCCCGTCCGCAGGCTTGTACAATGCCGGCCCATCCTTTCATCCGAATCAAAGGATATATCCAGCGATGACCAGCTCCAGCTACCTCTTCACCTCCGAATCCGTCTCCGAAGGCCACCCGGACAAGATCGCCGACCAGATCTCCGACGCCGTCCTCGACGCGATCCTCGCGCAGGACAAGCGCGCCCGCGTGGCCTGCGAAACGATGGTGAAGACCGGTGCGGCGATCGTCGCCGGCGAAGTCACCACCGGCGCGTGGGTCGACATCGAAACGCTCGCGCGCAAGGTCATCAACGACATCGGCTACAACAATTCCGACGTCGGCTTCGACGGCCACACCTGCGCGATCATCAACATGCTCGGCAAGCAGTCGCCGGACATCGCCGCCGGCGTGGACCGCAAGAAGCCGGAAGAACAGGGCGCGGGCGACCAGGGCCTGATGTTCGGCTACGCCTGCAACGAGGCGCCGGAATTCATGCCGGCCCCGATCTATTACTCGCATCGCCTCGTCGAACAGCAGGCGAAGGTGCGCAAGGCGAAGAACTCCAAGCTGCCGTGGCTGCGCCCCGATGCGAAGTCGCAGGTCACGCTGCGCTATGAAGGCGACAAGATCGCCGGCCTCGACGCCGTCGTGTTGTCGACGCAGCACGATCCGGGCATCAAGCAGAAGGACCTGGTCGAGGGCGTGTACGAGCACATCCTCAAGCCGGTGCTGCCGAAGAACTGGCTCGACAAGCTGCCGAAGAACAAGGTGCACATCAACCCGACGGGCATCTTCGTGATCGGCGGCCCCGTGGGCGACTGCGGCCTGACCGGCCGCAAGATCATCGTCGACAGCTACGGCGGCATGGCCCGCCACGGTGGCGGTGCGTTCTCGGGCAAGGATCCGTCGAAGGTCGATCGTTCCGCTGCGTACGCGGCGCGTTACGTCGCCAAGAACATCATCGCCGCCGGCCTGGCCGACAAGTGCGAAGTGCAGGTGTCCTACGCGATCGGCGTGGCGGAACCCACCTCGATCTCGGTCACCACCTTCGGCACCGGCAAGATCTCCGACGACAAGATCGAGAAGCTGATCCGCAAGCACTTCGACCTGCGCCCGTACGGCATCGTGAAGATGCTCGACCTGATCCACCCGATGTACCAGGCCACCGCGAGCTACGGCCACTTCGGCCGCAAGCCGCAGGCGTTCGAGTACGTCGACGGCGCCGGCAAGAAGCAGAAGGCCACCGCGTTCTCCTGGGAGAAGACGGACAAGGCCGACGAGCTGCGCAAGGACGGCGGGCTCAAGAAGTAAGTCGCAAGCAAATCGGGGGCGCGGCCGCGAGGGCCGCGCCTCCTGCTCCGCCGAGGGGCGCTGCGACCGTGGATAGGCACGGCCAGGCTCGGTGGGGTGCACCACGCAACAACGGCGCCCGCTCGAATGGAGCAAACGCCATGAATGCTGTCCGCAACGAAACCCCGGACTACAAGGTCGCCGACATCACGCTCGCCGACTGGGGCCGCAAGGAAATCGACATCGCCGAGCGCGAGATGCCGGGCCTGATGTCCATCCGCCGCAAGCACGCCGCCGCCAAGCCGCTCAAGGGCGTGCGCGTCACCGGCTCGCTGCACATGACCATCCAGACCGCCGTGCTGATCGAGACGCTGAAGGACATCGGCGCCGACGTGCGCTGGGCCTCGTGCAACATCTTCTCGACGCAGGACCACGCCGCCGCCGCGATCGCCGCCACCGGCACGCCGGTGTTCGCATGGAAGGGCGAGTCGCTGGAGGAATACTGGGACTGCACGCTGGACGCGGTGACGTTCCCGGGCGGCAAGGGTCCGGAGCTCGTCGTCGACGACGGCGGCGACGTGACGCTGCTGATCCACAAGGGCTACGAGCTCGAGCAGGGTTCGGACTGGGTGAACACCCCGTCGGATTCGCACGAAGAGCAGATCATCAAGAACCTGCTCAAGCGCGTCGCGAAGGAACGCCCCGGTTTCTGGACCACCGTGGTCAAGGACTGGAAGGGCGTGTCGGAAGAAACCACGACCGGCGTGCATCGCCTGTACCAGATCGCCGAGCAGGGCAAGCTGCTGGTGCCCGCGATCAACGTCAACGACTCGGTCACCAAGTCGAAGTTCGACAACCTGTACGGCTGCCGTGAGTCGCTGGCCGATGGCCTGAAGCGCGCGATGGACGTGATGCTGGCGGGCAAGGTCGCGGTGGTCTGCGGCTACGGCGACGTCGGCAAGGGTTCGGCGCATTCGCTGCGCGCGTACGGCGCCCGCGTGGTGGTCACCGAGATCGACCCGATCTGCGCCCTGCAGGCCGCGATGGAAGGCTTCGAAGTCAACACGATCGAAAGCACGCTCGGCCGCGCCGACATCTACGTGACCACGACCGGCAACAAGGACGTGATCACGCTCGAGCACATGGGCCGCATGAAGGACCAGGCGATCGTGTGCAACATCGGCCACTTCGACAACGAGATCCAGGTCGACGCACTGAACGCCTCCGGCGCCAAGCGCATCAACATCAAGCCGCAGGTCGACAAGTACGTCTTCGACAACGGCAACGCGATGTTCCTGCTTGCCGAAGGCCGCCTGGTGAACCTGGGTTGCGCGACGGGCCATCCGAGCTTCGTGATGTCCAACTCGTTCTCCAACCAGACGCTCGCGCAGATCGACCTGTGGGCCAACAAGGACACGTACGAGAAGACGGTGTATCGCCTGCCGAAGCACCTCGACGAGGAAGTGGCGCGCCTGCACCTGGAAAAGATCGGCGTGAAGCTCACCACGCTCACGAAGGCCCAGGCCGATTACCTCGGCGTGTCGGTCGACGGCCCGTACAAGCCCGAGCACTACCGCTACTGATGCACGCGGCGGGCGGCGAAAGCCGCCCGCTTCTTTTCCAGACCCGACCGGATCCGTCCATGGCCCTGCGCGTCCCGATCTCCTTCGAGTTCTACCCGCCCAAGACCGATGAACAACGCGTGCAACTGGACCGCACCGCGGCCCGGTTGAAGGCGCACGACCCGGAATACGTGTCGTGCACGTTCGGCGCCGGCGGCTCCACGCTGTCCTACACGCCCGAAACCATCCAGCGCCTGCGCGAACACCACGGCCTCCCGTCCGCGCCGCACGTCTCGTGCATGGGCGGCACGCGCGAAGAATTGCGCCAGTTGCTCAAGCTGTATCGCGCGCTCGACTGCAAGCGCATCGTCGCGTTGCGCGGCGACCTGCCCTCGGGCATGGCGCGCATGGGCGACTTCCGCTACGCCTCCGAACTCGTCGAGTTCATCCGCACCGAACACGATGGCTGGTTCCACATCGACGTGGGCTGCTATCCGGAAATGCATCCGCAGGCCGACGATGCGTTCGCCGACCTGCGCCACTTCAAGGCCAAGGCGGACGCGGGCGCCGACGGCGCGATCACGCAGTACTTCTATAACGCCGATGCGTACTTCCGCTTCGTCGACGACGTGCGCCGCATGGGCGTCACGCTGCCGATCGTGCCGGGCATCATGCCCATCTCCAACTTCAGCCAGCTGCGCCGCTTCTCCGACGCCTGCGGCGCGGAAATCCCGCGCTGGATCACCAAGCGCATGCTGGCCTACGGCGACGATGCCGAGAGCATCCGGTCCTTCGCCGCAGAGTTCGTCGCCGACATGTGTTCACGCCTCGTCCACGGCGGCGCGCCGGCGTTGCACTTCTACACATTGAACCTGTCGAAACCGACTCTGAACGTCATCGAACATCTGACCTGAATTGCACTGCGGTTCAGCGCAACGGCGCATCCAGCACCTTGCGTTGACGCATCGACACCGATGCTGCACGTGTCTTCCCCCAAGGCACGTGCAACACCATGGACAAGTCCCTGCTCGCCGGATTCGCGGTCGCCCTGGCCGCAGCCGCATTGCCCGCGCCCAACATCGCCGAAGCCAGTGCGACCGTGCAGCAATGCCGCACCGCGGATGGCACGAGCCTGTTCACCGACAAACCCTGCAAGCTGGTGGGCGCGCAATCCGTGCCCATGCGTGGCGATCTCGCGACGCGCTTGATGCGCGAGGAAGCGCTCGAAGCCAGCATCTCCGGCGTCGAAGTCGCGACGCTGCAACCCGACAGCACGACGATGGCCGCCGCGCGCGAAGCGATCGGCCGACGCGCCGCCGCGGGCGGTTGCGCGCGCACGCCGACGCAACTGGCGATGGACCTGCGCGGCGCGTTCGCGCTCGGTGACGTCAACCGCGTCGCCGAGAGCTACCACTGGGTCGGCATGGGCCAGCGCGCGGCGAACGCCACGATGCTGCAACTCGATCGCCTCGCGCATCGCCAGGTGCGCGACACGCAGTACTACGACGCGCAGATCGGCGGCTTCGCCGATGCGGGCGGCGGCATCGGCGGCGGCGCGGGCGTGATGCAGGTGCGTTTCGGCGACGGCGAAGGCGCGACGATCCAGGACTTCGACGTCGAGCGTTACCAGGGCTGCTACTTCGTCCGGTTCTGACGCTGGTCCCGGGGGCATTCCCCGGGCATCGAAGCACCATCGACCAATCGACGAAGCCGTGCACGCGTGTACGCTCCCGGCATGGCGCCCGCCGTTCGTCCCCTGCTGTGCTTGCTCCTGCTCGTCGCGGCGTCGTTCGCGCCGCGCATCGCGCATGCGCAGATCCATCGCTGCGTGACCGGCGAAGGCCAGGAGATCTACACCGACCGGCGCTGCGTGGACGTCGGCGCGACCGAACAGGCACCGCCCCCGCTGCAGCAACCCCGGGCCCTCGGCGCGACGGGCGTGCGCGTGTATCGCGGGTGTTCGCATTCGTTGCAGGACCTGGTGTTCGAGATCCAGAGCGCCGTGGATGCCAACGACGTCAATCGCCTGGCCGGCGTGTACCACTGGGTCGGCATGTCGCAGGGCGCATCGGTGGGCGTGATGGACCGGCTCGATGCGATCGTGCGCCGGCCGCTGGTCGACATCGTGCCAGTGTCCGGCGCCCCACCCGACGATGGCGCGCTGCCCGCGGCCACGGACCAGCCCGCGCCGCCGGTCGTCCGGCACGCCCCGGTCGGGGTCCGGCTGGAACAGACGCTCGGCGACAGCGCCACGCCCGCGTCCACGGTGTTCGGGCTGCGCCGGTACCTCGGCTGCTGGTGGATCTCGCTGTAGCCCTCCTCTCCGGCAGGGGCGGCGCGGCAGGCGGGCCCCTTACAATGCGCGACTCCCCTGCACGCGAGCCGCCCGCATGACGATGCGCTACCCCGAATGGATCTGGCACAACGGATCGATCAAGCCGTGGGCCGACGCCACCACGCACGTCATGTCGCACGCGATCCACTACGGGTCGTCGGTGTTCGAAGGCGTGCGCAGCTACGACACGCCCAACGGTCCGGCGATCTTCCGCCTCACCGACCACACGCGCCGCCTGTTCGCGTCGGCGCGCATCTACGAGATGGGCATCCCGTACATGGTCGACGACATCAACGCCGCGTGCCGCGCGGTGCTGAAGAAGAACGACCTCGGCAAGGCCTACCTGCGCCCGGTCGCGTTCCGTGGCCTCGGCGGTTTCGGCTTGTCGGCGGATACGCCCACCGACGTCGCGGTCGCGGCGTGGCAGATGGGGGCGTACCTCGGTGAAGGCGTGCTCGAAGAAGGCATCGATGCATGCGTGTCGAGCTGGCAGCGTTTCGCGCCGAACACCATCCCCGCGGGCGCGAAGGCCGGCGGCAACTATCTGTCGGGCCAACTGGTCGCGCGCGAAGCGCGTCGCCTGGGCTTCGGCGAAGGCATCGCGCTGGCCTCCACGGGCCTGTTGAGCGAAGGCGCCGGCGAAAACCTGTTCCTCGTCTTCGAAGGCCAGCTGCACACCACGCCGGTCAGCGCCGCGCTGCTCAACGGCATCACGCGCAACACGCTGATCCGCCTGGCGAAGGACAACGGCATCGAAGTCGTCGAGCGCGACATCCCGCGCGAATACCTCTACCTGTGCGACGAGCTCTTCATGTGCGGCACGGCGGCGGAAATCACGCCGATCCGTTCGGTCGACGGGCGCCAGGTCGGCGCAGGCCGCGCGGGCCCGGTGACGCGTCGCATGCAGGAATTGTTCTTCGGCCTGTTCGATGGCCGCACGCCAGACAAGTACGGCTGGCTCGAACTCGTCGGCTGATCAGACCGCAGGCTTGATCACGCGGGTTTGAACCGGAGCGTGGCGATCACGCCGCGCTCCGCGCCCGGCACCACGCGCACGTCCCAACCGTAGAGCGCGCACAGGCGGCGCACGATCGACAGGCCGATGCCCGCGCCCTGCGAATGCTCGGCGTGCGTGCCGCGATAGCCGCGTTCGAACAGGCGTGCGGCTTCTTCGGCCGTCAGGCCCGGGCCGGAGTCGATGACGTCGACCGAATCGGGCGCCATGCGCACCACCACGTCGCCTTCGTGCGTGTACTTCACCGCGTTGCCGATCAAATTGCCCAGCGCCACCGCGACGGCGGCGTCGGGCGCATCCACGATCAATCCGCCCTCGCCTTCCATGCGCAGCACCAGCGGCTTGCCGCCCAGCTGCGCGCGATGCATGTCGAGCAGTTGTTCGGCGACCTTGCCCACGTCGCAGATGCCGTGCCCGCGCTCGTTGCGCGAGAGCAGCAGCAGCGCGCTGATCAGGTCGGTGCATTGCTGTTCGGCGCGCTGGATGCGGCGCAGGCGCGCCTGCATGCGTTCGTCGAGTTCGGGCCGCGACAGCAGCAGCTCCGTCGCGCCGCGGATCACGGCCAGCGGCGTGCGCAGTTCGTGGCTGACGTCGGCGTTGAACTCGCGGTCGCGCTGCACGACTTCGGTCAGGCGCGCGGCGTAGTCGTCGAGCGCGGCGGCGAGCTGGCCCACTTCGTCGTTCGGGAAATGCGCGGCCAGCGACACGGGTTCCGCGCTGCGGCCCGAATCCTTCAGGCGATTGGCGAGCTCCGACACCGGGCTCATGACGCGCGACGCCGCCCACCAGCCGACCAGCAACGACAACAGGGTGAACACGATCACCGCGCCGTAGATCGCGCGGTTGAACTGTTCCTGCCCGCGCATCGTCTGCGTCATGTCGTAGGCGAGGAAGAACCACACCTGCGGCGTCTTGCGCACCGCGAGCTTGTAGGAGAACGGCTGGCCGGTGTCGTCGGTGCCGCTCAGGCCGTGGATGCCGTCGGGCAGTTCGTACCACTGCGGTTGCTGCTCGCGCACGCTCTCGAACTTGTCGGGCGTGAACGCGAACGCGCGGATCTGGTCGACGGGCAGGCTCGGGTTCTGCGGATCGCGCGCGTACTGCTGCGCGTAGAGATCGATGTTGCGGTTCATCAGGTCGACGACGAGCTTGTCTTCGACCTGGTTGCGCACCTTGTCCACCGAATAGGCGAACAGCGCCGTCAGCCCGAACCCGAGCAGGACGAACGACAAGATGATGCGGCTGCGGAGTTGCCGCCGGTAGCGGCGTGCAGGCCGCCGGACAGGTTCAGCTGGTGGCATCGGGTGCGGCGATCCGGTAGCCGATGCCGTGGCGCGTCTGGATCAGCGGCGTTTCGAACGGCTTGTCGACGACCGAACGCAGGCCGTGGATGTGCACGCGCAGCGAATCCGAATCGGGCAGCTCCTCGCCCCACACGCGGGTCTCGAGTTCCTGGCGCGTCACCACCGCCGGGGAGGCTTCCATCAGCGACTGCAGGATCTTCAGCGCCGTGGGATTGAGTTGCAGCAGCTTGCCTTCGCGGCGCACTTCGAGCGTGTCGAGGTTGTATTCGAGGTCCCCGACATTGAGCACGCGCGTCTGCACGCCGCGGCCGCGACGGGCCAGCGCGTTGAGGCGCACTTCCACTTCCTGCAGCGCGAAGGGCTTGATGAGGTAGTCGTCGGCGCCCGAATCGAAGCCGGCGAGCTTGTTGTCCAGCGAATCGCGCGCGGTGAGCATCAGCACCGGCGTCTGCTTGCGCGCTTCGTTGCGCAACTTGCGGCAGACCTCCAGGCCATCGAGGCCCGGCAGGCTGAGGTCGAGCACGATGGCGTCGAAGTCGTGCACCACCGCCAGGTGCAGGCCCGTGACCCCGTCGGCGGCGAAGTCGACGGTGTGGCCGCGATCCTCGAGGTAGTCGCCGAGGTTGGCGGCGATGTCCTGGTTGTCTTCGATGACGAGGATGCGCATCCGTGGGTGTCCTGCAGGAGAGGGGTGGGTTCGACCCGGGGCTCGCGCCGGGGTTCAACGCACTGAACGCGGAAGCGGCCGCTGCGATTCTGCCAGAGCGGGAAGCGACGGCGGCGTGGTGGCCCAAAAAGAACAAAGGCCCAGGCACGTTGCCCGTGCCTGGGCCAAATCAAGCCCCGATGACCGTAATCTGGCTTCGTCCGTTGCGGTTTGCCAAGCGGCCTACAGACAGATCTGCGGTAGGCGACAGGCTACGGGCCGGGCGATTAAACCCTCGTTAAAACCGGCCGCGAATTGCCGTTAAAGATTCGTTTTCCGGCCGGCCTCACGCTTGGCGCAGGAGACCCCGGCCCGCGTGCGTTGTCGGCTTTTTGCCGCCGATCGCCACGCATTCGATGATGCTCCCTGCAATATCGACGCCGCTGGCGGCCTCGATGCCTTCCAGGCCCGGGGACGCGTTGACCTCCAGGATCAGCGGCCCGCGCTGGGACCGGATCAGGTCCACGCCCGCCACCCCCAGCCCGAGGAGCTTCGCCGCCCGGATGGCGGTGTCTTCCTCGGCCGCGGTTGCAGTCACCGCCTTCGCGGTGCCGCCGCGATGCAGGTTGGAACGGAAATCGCCCTTCGGTGCCTGGCGTTTCATCGTGGCGACGACCTTGCCGCCGACGACGAAGCACCGCAGGTCCGCGCCCTTCGCTTCGGCGACGAACTCCTGCACCAGGAAGTTGGCGTACAGGCCGCGCAACGCTTCGATCACGCTGCGCGACGCCGACAGTTTTTCCGTGAGCATCACGCCCGCGCCCTGCGTGCCTTCGTTGAGCTTGATGACGTGCGGCGTGGGGCCGAGCATCGCGAGCAGGTCGCTGGTGTCGTCGGGGTTGTCGCCGAACACCGTGGCCGGCAGGCCCAGGCCCTGCGCGGCGAGCAGCTGGTGGCAGCGCAGCTTGTCGCGCGCCTTGAGGATCGAATCGGACGGATTGGGCGTGAACGTACCCATCAGTTCGAACTGCCGCAGCACCGCCGTGCCGTAGCGCGTGACCGAGGCGCCGATGCGCGGGATCACCGCGTGGTAGCCGGTGAGCGGCCGCCCCTGGTGGTGCATCGCGAAGCCGTCGGAGGCGATGCGCATGTAGCAGCGCAGGGGATCGAGGACGCGCACGCTGTGGCCACGCTCGCGCGCGGCCTCGACGAGGCGGCGCGTCGAGTAGAGCTTGCCGTTGCGCGAGAGGATCGCGAGCTTCATGCGGGGGACTTCATGGGAATGGGCGGTCCGACATCGTGGAAGGGTGCGCGGTTCCGGGGAAAGCGCGACCGTGCAGGAAAGAACGTGCCGGATCGATGACGAACGCGCGCGCCAGCGAAGTACGGCCAACCAGCATCGGGAACAGCATGCCCCGCCGGTCGGCGAGGTTGATCTCCACGATGCGTTCCACGCCGGCCAGCCGCATCGGCGTGCGCAGGAACACGCGCCGGCTGCGGTTGCCGCTGGAATCGACCACGTCGCGCTCGTCGTGCACGGGCGCGGCCGATTCGATCACCTGGTCGCCGTGCACCCCGGTGCTGATGCGGAATCCGGTCCACGGCGCGCCGCCTTCGACGAAGCGCCACTGCGCGTCGACGTGCAGGCAACTGCTGCGCGCACCGGTGTCGAGCTTGGCGCGGATCGCGCTGATGCCCAGCGCGGGCAGCGCCAGCCATTCGCGCCAACCGAGGACGACTCGCGCGGCGGCCATCGCATCTCCTGGGTGCACGGGGTGCCGGGGGAAAACGCGCGCAGGATACGCGAGCGCGTGTTGCCGGAATGAAGGCGCTGGAATCGGCCGCGGGCCGCGTTGCCAGTGGCGGGCCCGCAGCATAGACTCCGGGCCGCGCGGGTGTAGTTCAATGGTAGAACTGCAGCTTCCCAAGCTGCTAGCGTGGGTTCGATTCCCATCACCCGCTCCACCTCATCCGGAAAACAGAACGCCGGTGCCTTGCAGCACCGGCGTTCTGCATTTCAGCAGGTCAGGGCGAGGATCAGAACTTCGCGCCCACCGTGACGAACACCGTCGCGAGGTTGCCGCCTTCCTGCGCCACGTTGGCGGTGGCGCCGATGTCGGCGTCCAGGCCGTAGAACTGCGTGCGCACGCCGACGGCCACGGTGCCGTAGTCGTCGTCGAGGTTCAGGCCCGGCACGCCGTAGTCCGGCAGGCCCGGCATGGAGTTGAGGCGTGCGAACGCCTGTTCCGGCGCGTCTTCGAACTCGTGTTCCCACGACAGTCGACCGTAGGGCACCACGGTGTCCTTGATCGCGTAGCTCGCCTGCCAGCCCGCGGTGGCGATCGTGGAATCGAAGTCCTGGTCGGCGAACGACAGCGCGGTGGAATCGGTGCCGTTCTCCGAATAGCCATCGACGCTGATCTTCTGCCACAGCACGCCGATGACCGGGCCGTGCGTGAGCTTGCCTGCGTGGAAATCCCAGCCGGCGTTGGCGCCGAAGGCCCAGTTGTCGCCGGCCGGCGAACCGGAATAGCTGCGCACCGCCGGGCCGAGGTGCACGTCGCGCTGCACGTCGTAATTCAAATTGGTCCAGCTGCCCTGCGCGTTGACCCACACGTCGCCGCTGTACCACGCGAGGAACCCGCCGAGCGTGGCGTCTTCCTGCTTGAAGTCGCCGCGGTTGCCGCCGAAGTCGAAGTCCTGCTTGCCCCAGCCGGCGAACGCGCCGTACACGAGCGTGCCGCTGGTCCAGTCGACGCCGAACGTGCCCGTCGGGCCGCCGCCGGTGTAGTTGACGTCGCCGTTGAAGCGCTGGCTGTCGCCGCGCAGGTTGCCCCACCAGCGCATGCCGTCTTCGCTCGGCTTGGCCGGGAGATGCGACGCCACGATGTTGGCGCGCGCCTTGCCGACCACCGATTCGGAGTACGGGAGGATCGCGATGTCGCGCGGCGCTTCGAGCACCGAGATCGCGTACTCGCCGAGGATGCGATGCGCGGCGCCCGAGGGATGCACGCCATCGGCGAACGCGTAGCTGTTGGGCGCATCCGGCGTGACGTACGTGCCCGGGTTGCAGGTGAGCGAGTTGGCGGTGATCTGCGGCTGGCACGCGGTGCCGGTGACGTTCGAGATGCCGTACGCGCCCGGGTTGCCGACGATTTCCTGCAACAGGTGGAACGTGTCGAGCGGGATCACGCGCAGGCCCTGCGCGGCGAGGCCCGAGAACAGCGCGTTGTTGTACGTGGTGGTCAGGCCCGTCGCGGTGGCCTGCGCCACCGGACCCTGCGCGCGGAACGACGGCGTGAGGCCGAGGTCCGGCACGGTGGGCACCATGATGTAGCGCGCGCCGGCGCCCTGCAGCGTGGCGACGTTGCCGATCTGCGAGGCGACCGCCGCAGGCAGCACGGTATTGGCGGGTGCGCCGCCGGCGATGGCGAACAGATCGTTCGCGCCGCCCCACACCGTGTACAGCGCATGCGGATCGGCGACGCCGCCGGTGCGCTGCAGGTACGTGGCGATCTGCGTGTTGATGCCCGGGATCGGGCCGAGCGCGCCGGCGGAATTGGTGCCGGTGCGCGCGCCGCCGACGGAGAAGTTGAGGCCGCCCTGGTTGGCGGCGCCGGCGTTGCCGCCGTAGTAGTCGGCGAGGTATTCGGTCCACACCTGCGTGGGGTTGGTGCTGAAGCGACCGAGGATGGCGCCGTTCGGGCCCGCCGCCTGGATCAGCGCGGGGCGGAACCAGCCCGAGTCGCTGAGGCTGTCGCCGAAGTTCACGGTCTGCGTATAGGTCTGCGCGGCGGCCGGCAGCGCTGCGATCGCGAGGGCGGCGGCAAGCAGGCTGCGGACGGGCCGCATGGCCCGGTGGTTGGACTTCATCGATTGCTCCCTTGGAATGAGCCCGACCTGCCGTCCATACCGATACGGATGGCCCCGGGGGTGGCCGGATGCTTTCACGAAGCTTCGTGCGGCTCAAGCGGCGGCGCGGCACTTCGGTGGCGTGCGGCAACTTCCCGCGCACCGCGCGACAATGCGCCCCATGGAAATCCGATTGAACGGCGAGCCCCGCTCGCTCGACCCCGGCGCCTCGATCGCCGACCTGCTCGTCCTCGAAGGCCTCGCCGAGCGCCGCGTCGCCGTGGAGGTCAACGGCGACATCGTGCCGCGCGGCAAGCACGCAGCGCATGCGCTGGCCGAGGGAGATCACGTGGAAGTGGTGCACGCGCTGGGTGGCGGCTGACCTGAGGCGATAAACCGCACGATGCACCCATCGTGCGGTCACGGGAACCCGGCTGTCCGCGGCAGGGGGAATGCCGGAGGACCCGTAGCTTTGCGACCCCGGCTTTCGCGCGGGTGTGCTCTTGGCGGACCACGCGATGGGGCATCGCGCGCAGTGGCATGTCGGGGAGGACCGGTCAGGGGTGTGCCGGTGCGACGCTTCGATGCCACTCCCAACTCCTTACGGGGCATCCGTTGACTACAGGTCACCGGGTGGTCGATTCGCACGCATGATCGGCGTGAGTCGCGACCACCGGATTGCTGCGACCGACGAACGGCCGGAGCGACCGACGCGGTACCATTGCGCCCATGTCTGATCCCACCGTCCTCGCGGCCGACGACAGCCTGGTCGTCGCGGGCCGCCGTTATCGTTCACGCCTGCTCACCGGCACCGGCAAGTTCCGGGATTTCGAAGAAACCCGCCTGGCCACCGAAGCCGCGGGCGCCGAAATCGTCACCGTCGCGATCCGCCGCACCAACCTGGGCCAGTCGCCCGGCGAGCCGAACCTGCTCGACGTGCTGCCGCCCGACCGCTACACGATCCTGCCCAACACCGCCGGCTGCTACACCGCCGACGATGCGGTGCGCACGTGTCGCCTGGCGCGCGAACTGCTCGACGGCCACAAGCTCGTCAAGCTCGAAGTGCTCGGCGACCAGCGCACCTTGTATCCCGACGTCGTGCAGACGCTCGTCGCCGCCGAGCGCCTCGTCGCCGACGGCTTCGACGTCATGGTCTACACCTCCGACGATCCGATCCTCGCGCGCCGCCTGGAAGAAATCGGCTGCGTCGCGGTGATGCCGCTCGCCGCGCCGATCGGTTCGGGCCTGGGCATCCAGAACAAGTACAACCTGCTCGAGATCATCGAGAACGCGAAGGTGCCGGTGCTCGTCGATGCCGGCGTCGGCACCGCGTCCGATGCCGCGATCGCGATGGAACTGGGCTGCGACGGCGTGCTGATGAACACCGCGATCGCCGGCGCGAAGCATCCGATCCTGATGGCGCATGCGATGAAGCTGGCGGTCGAAGCCGGCCGCGCCGCGTTCCTCGCCGGGCGCATCCCGCGCAAGCGTTTCGCGTCCGCCTCGAGCCCCGTGGACGGCCTGGTCGGGTGATGTCCGACCCGACCGACAAGAAGCCCTTCACCGCCGAACCCGGCCAGCGCAAGGTCCGCAGCTTCGTGCTGCGGCAGGGGCGCTTCACGCCCGCGCAGCAGCGCGCGTTCGACGAACAGTGGCCGCGCTTCGGCCTGGATTACACCGGCGCGCCGCGCGATTTCGACGCCGCCTTCGGCCGGCATGCGCCGCGCGTGCTGGAGATCGGCTTCGGCAACGGCGAGGCCCTGCGCTTCGCCGCAGCGCAGGATCCTTCGCGCGACATCATCGGCATCGAAGTGCATGCGCCCGGCGTCGGCCGCCTGCTCAACGCGCTCGCCGCCGACGATGCACGCAACGTCCGCCTGTTCCACCACGACGCGGTGGAAGTGCTTACCCACGAGATCGCCGATGCGAGCCTGGACGAGGTGCGCATCTACTTCCCGGATCCCTGGCACAAGAAGCGCCACAACAAGCGTCGCCTGGTGAACCCCGGGTTCGCCGCGTTGCTGGTGTCGAAACTCGCGCCCGGGGGGCGCTTGCACCTCGCCACCGATTGGCAGGACTATGCCGAGCAGATGTGGGACGTGCTGGATGCCACGCCGGGCCTGGTGAATCGCGCCGGTCCCCGCGGCACCGTACCGCGGCCCGAATGGCGTCCCCAGACGCATTTCGAGACGCGCGGCCAGAAGCTCGGGCACGGCGTGTGGGACCTTCTTTACGACACGGAACGCCAAGGGGATTCGGGCGCGTGAACGACACCGCGTTGATGCTCACCACCGACATGAAGCTCGTGCTCGGGCTGGTGGGCTTCACGATGGTGATGTTCCTGTTCGAGCGCATCCGCGCCGACGTCGTTGCCCTGGTCGTCCTGGTGTTGCTGGGGCTCACCGGCGTGGTCGCGCCGGAAGACCTGTTCGGCGGCTTCTCCGGCAACGCGGTCATGAGCGTCATCGCCACGATGATCCTGGGCGCGGGCCTGGACCGCACCGGCGCGCTCAACCGCCTCGCCGGCTGGCTGCTGCGCCGCGCGCACGGCATCGAATCGCGCCTGCTGCTGTTCACCTCCGCGGTGGCCGGCCTCAACTCCTCCTTCATGCAGAACCCGTCGGTGATGGCGCTGTACCTGCCCGTCGCCTCGCGCCTGAGTTCGCGCACCGGCCTGCCCTTGTCGCGCTTCCTGTTGCCGCTGGCGATCGCCATCGTGATGGGCGGTTCGCTGACGATGGTCGGTACGTCGCCGCTGATCCTGCTCAACGACTTGCTGGTGTCGTCCAACGCCAACCTGCCCTCGGGTGCGGCCACGCTCGAACCGCTGCACATGTTCGCGCCGATGCCGATCGGCCTGGCGCTGCTGGGCGCGGGCCTGCTGTATTTCCGCTTCTTCGGCGACAAGCAGCTCGAACGCTATGACGTGGACCGCGGCGTCACGCCGGCGCGCACGCAGAGTTATTTCGCGCAGGCCTACGGCATCGAAGGCGACGTGTACGAACTCACCGTGTCGGCCGACAGCCCGCTGGTGGGCATGTCGCTCGGCGAGGCCGAAGCGCTGCGCAACGCACCGCTCCTGCTCGCGCTGAAGACCGGCAACGAATCGCGCCTGGCGCCGCCCGCCGACGCGCGCATCTGGGTCGGCAGCGTGCTCGGTGCGATGGGCGGCAAGCAGCAGGTCGCCGATTTCGCGCAGAACAATTTCCTGCGCATGAGCACGCGCCTGCGCACGTTCGGCGACCTGTTCAACCCGAGCCGCGCGGGCATCGCCGAAGCGGTGGTGCCGCCGACCTCGCAATACCTCGGCAAGTCGCAGGCCGAGCTGCAATTGCGCAAGCAGTACGGCATCAGTCTCCTCGCAGTGAACCGCGACAAGACCGTGCACCGCGAGAACGTGCGCCAGCTCGCGCTGCGCGCCGGCGACATGCTGGTGCTGCACGGCATCTGGACGGATCTTGCGCAGGCGGCCGAGAACAAGGACTTCGTGGTCGTCACCGACTACCCGAAGGGCGAGCAGCGGCCGCACAAGTTCAAGCTCGCGCTGAGCATCTTCGTGGTGACGATGCTGCTGGCGCTCTCCACGCGCATCCCGGTGTCGATCGCGCTGATGACCGGCGTGGCCGGCATGCTGGTGGCCGGCGTGCTGCACATCGACGAGGCCTACGCGGCGATCAACTGGAAGACCGTGTTCGTCATGGCCTGCCTGATCCCGCTGGGCTGGGCGATGGATTCCAGCGGCGCGGCGGCGTGGATCGCGGGGCACACCATCGAGCGCTTGCCCGAAGGCGTGCCGCTGGTATTGCTGGAAATCGCGCTGGGCCTGCTGACGACGATCTTCTCGCTGGTGATCGGCCACGTCGGCGCCACGATCGTCATGGTGCCGATGGGCATCAACCTCGCGCTGGCCGCGGGCGGCAATCCGACGGGCTTCGCGCTGATGGTGGCGTTGTCGGCGTCGAACAACTTCATGACCGCGTCCAACCCGGTGATGTCGATGATCACCGGGCCAGGTGGTTACCAGTCGAAGGACCTGTGGCGGCTCGGTGCGCCGGTGTCGTTGATCTACCTGATCGTCGTGGTGATCGCGGTCAACATCATGTTCTGAGGTAGACGGCGCCGTCGCGCACGTCGATCTCGATCGCGCGCAACGACGCACCCCGACAGGGCCCGGCGATGCATTCGCCGGCGCGCAACTCGAACGTCGCACCGTGCACCGCGCACACCAGGTGCCCTTGCTTGTCGAACAGGAACTTGCCCGGCGCCCAGTCGAGGCGACGACCGGCATGCGGGCAGACATTGAGCCAGGCGCGAATCGTCTCGCCTGCGCGGTGCAGGATCACGGACTCCGAATCGCCGTCGATCGTGGCGTCGGTTTCCACCACCGCGCCGTCGGCGAGCTGGTCCAGGTGTGCAAGCAGCAAGACAGGGTTGGCCACGGTCACGGTTTGCACGCCTCTTAACGAAGTCCTCACACGCTGCCGGAAGACCCGCCGGATACTCGCCGCCCCGGCACTGCCGCATTGTGTCACGGCCCCTGACGATGACTGCATTCGCACACCGCTTCGACTTCGCTTCCTTCCGCCACGGCTTCGCGCCGCGCAAGCCGCGCCATCCGTTGACGCGCCTGCTGGTGGGGCTGCTCGGCGTCGCCGTGCTCGTCGTGCTGGTGTTCGTGAGCGTGTTCGTCGGCATCGCGATGTTGTCGGTCGGCCTGCTGCTGCGCATGTGGAAGCGCCGCAACGATCCGCAGGTGCGCCGCGATCCGCGCGTGGTCGACGGCGAATTCGAAGTCGTGCGCAAGCACGCCCTGCCCTCGGCGTGAGCGACGTCGTCCCGGCCCCCGCGCCGGTCCGCATCCCGGTACGTGGCGGCGGCACCTTCCCGGTGCGCCGCATCTATTGCGTCGGCCGCAACTTCGCCGACCACGCCAAGGAAATGGGCGCCGCGGTGCCCGCGTCCAAGGCCGACCGCGGCACGCCCGTGTTCTTCTGCAAGCCCGCCGACGCCGTCGTCCTCGATGGCGTCGTGCCGTATCCGCCGGGCACGCACGACCTGCACCACGAAGTGGAACTCGTCGTCGCCCTCGGCGCCGACGCGCAGGTGTTCGGCTACGCCATCGGCCTGGACCTGACGCGCCGCGACCTGCAATCGGCCGCGAAGGCGAAGGGCCTGCCGTGGGATACCGGCAAGGCCTTCGACCATTCGGCGCCGGTCAGCGAGATCGTCCGCTTCGATGCGATCGGCCCCCTCGCCCCGCGCACGCTGTCGCTGGCCGTGAACGGCCAGGCCCGCCAGCGCTCCACGCTCGACCAGCTGATCTGGGACGTGCCGGACATCCTCGACGAACTCGCCAAGCTCTTCACGCTGCAGGCCGGCGACCTGGTCTTCATGGGCACGCCCGCGGGCGTGGGTCCGCTGGTCCCCGGCGATGCGTACGAGGCCCGCCTGGACGACGTGCTGCGGCTGCAGGGCCACGTCGTCCCGCGCTAACCTCCGCCGACACCGGCGTCCGCCGGCAGGAGGAAGCCAGCATGGGCATGCTCTCGGAGTTCAAGGCGTTCATCGCGCGCGGCAGCGTCGTCGACCTGGCCGTGGCCGTGGTCATCGGCGGCGCGTTCGGCAAGATCGTCACCGCCATCGTGGATGGCTTCGTGATGCCGGTCGTCTCGCTCGTCACCGGCGGCGTGAGCGTCGCCGACTGGAAATACGTGGTCACGCCCGCCACGCTCGATGCGACGGGCAAGCAAGTGGCCGCCGAAGTCGCGATCAAGTACGGCCTGCTGTTCCAGGCCGCGATCGACTTCCTGCTGATCGCCTTCGTGATCTTCCTGTTCCTCAAGGCCTACAACCGCCTGCGCGAACCCGAGGCCGCCGCGGCCACGCCGGAAGACACGCTGCTGCTGCGCGAGATCCGCGACGCCCTCAAGTCGCGCTGACGCGACCGCGCGCACACCAGCCATGACCGACGACACCCCGGCCCGCCCGGGGTGGACTGCTACGCTCGACGCCTTCGTTCAAGGGGACCCCTGCATGCGCCTGACCACCACCCTGCTCGCCCTCGCGCTCACCACCGCGCTGTCCGCCGCGCACGCGCAGGCGCCCGTCGCGGCAACGGCCACCACGCGCATCGCGCCGGCCACCGTGCAGCACGCCGAACAACTGCGCGAGCGTGCGCTCGCCGACGACACCGCATGGAAGTTCGTCGAAGGCCTGACCACGGAAGTGGGCCCGCGCCTGGCCGGCAGCGAAGCCGATGCGCGCGCGGTGAAGTGGGCCGAAGCGAAGTTCAAGGCGCTCGGGTTCGACAAGGTGTGGACCGAGCCGGTGACGTTCCCGAAGTGGGAGCGCCGCAGTGAAAGCGCTTCGGTCGTCGGCGCGTCGTCGCAGAAGCTCACGCTGACCGCGCTCGGCGGCAGCCCGGGCGGCAAGGTCGAAGCGGAAGTCGTGCGCTTCCCCGATCTCGCGTCGCTGCAGGCGGTGCCCGCCGGTTCGCTCGCGGGCAAGATCGCCTTCATCGATTACCGGATGGAACGCGCGAAGGACGGCGGCGGCTACGGCATGGGCTCGCGCGTGCGCGGCGCCGGTCCGTCGGCCGCGATCCGCGCAGGCGCGGTCGCTTACCTGATGCGTTCGGCCGGCACCGATTCGCACCGCAACCCGCATACCGGCATCACGCGCTTCGACGAAGGCCTCACGCCGATCCCGTCCGCCGCGCTCGGCGCACCCGACGCCGACCAGCTGGCGCGCCTGGTCGCGCGCGGCCCGACGCGCGTGCACGTCGAACTCGATTGCGGCTGGGACGGCACGGCCACGTCCTACAACGTGATCGGCGAAATGCGCGGCCGCAGCAAGCCCGACGAAGTGGTGTTGATCGGCGGGCACCTGGATTCGTGGGACCTCGGCACCGGCGCGATCGACGACGGCGCGGGCGTGGCCATCGCGGTCGGCGCGGCGAAGATGATCGGCACGATGAAGCAGCGCCCGGCGCGCACCATCCGCGTCGTCGCGTTCGCGAACGAAGAACAGGGCCTGCACGGCGGGCGCGCGTACAACGACAAGCACGTGGGCGACGTGCGCAAGCACCTGATCGCCGCGGAAAGCGACTTCGGCGCGGGCCGCATCTATGCGTTCAACACGAGCGCACCGGACTACGCGAAGGCCGCCGCGCAGCAGATCGCCGACGTGCTGGCGCCGCTGGGCATCGCGTACACGCCGACCGAAGGCGGCCCGGGCCCGGACATCGGCCCGTTCGCCGGCAATGGCCTGGCGTGGGGCGCGTTGCGCCAGGACGGCACGGATTACTTCGACTACCACCACACGCCGGACGACACGCTCGACAAGATCGATCCGAAGGCGCTGGCGCAGAACGTGGCCGCCTATGCGGTGTTCGCGTACATGGCGGCCGATGCGGACGGCGACTTCGGCAGCAAGCCGGGCAAGGTGGTTCCGCCGAAGGAATGACCCTGTCATCCCTGCGAAAACAGGGATCCAGAAGCGCGGTGCATCAACCGCCTCCGGCACGGCGCTCCGCCGCGATGAGGGTGATAGGTCCTTGCCCGGTGCGTTCCGCTGTCCCTGCTCCAAGCACCGGCCGTGCGCCATCCATGGCGCACTCCAAGGACCTATCACCCTCATCACGTCGAAGCGCTTCGCGACCGGAACGTTGCGACGCTGCGTAGGAGTAGCGCCTTGCACTTCGTCGGATGGTTGCTGGCGAACAGCTGCACTCGGACGGACGGCGCACTGCACGCCCAGCCAATCCCGCTCCGCTGCCTCACCATCCATGGCTGCGAGCATCGGCGCCGTCCATCCATGGACGGCTGCGCGGGATTGGCTCGGCGTGCGGTGCGCCTCACCGAACCTTTGCTTTCTGCAATTTCCTTCTGCGAGAGCAGAAGCGCGGTGCCGCCGCTTTCCTTCCTAATGTGTGGAAGGCACAGACTTGGACTGGCGCATCGCTTGCCAGAGAGCAGTGAGGCATTTCAGATGCGAGGGCTCGAGGTGGGCGAGCGCCTCCAACCGGAGAAGGTGGGTTCGCCAGCGGCTGTCCGACGCGGTGCGGGGAACTACTACGACGTGTTGGCGAAAACCAGTCCGCGACGAGATCCGACGCGGCACGTCGCGTGTCTCTTTTTCGCTGTGGCAGCGGAAAAGAGACACGCGATGGGACGTGGCGGAGCGCCCTGATGGGTGTCCCCGCCTTCGCGGGGACAACTGAAACCTGGATCCCTGGTTTCGCAGGGATGACACGCTCAGAGCTTGACGCGGCCCCGCAGGACGTCGGCGAACATCACCCAGTCGCCGACGAACGAATACAGCGGATGCTTGAATGTCGCGGGCCGGTTGTGTTCGAAGAAGAAGTGGCCAACCCACGCGAAGCCATACCCGCACGCCAGCGCGCCCAGCAACCACCACGCGTTGCCGCGCACGACGGCCGTGGCCACCAACGCCAGCACGCCCAGGCTGCCGACGAAGTGCAGCCTGCGGCACACCACGTTGGCGTGTTCGCCGAGATAGAACGGATAGAACTCGCGGAAGCTCGCGAAGCGGCGCGGGGTTTCGGACGTCATCCCTTCTCCTCCGCCTTCGCGCGGTTCCAGTAAGCGTCCTGCGCGTCCAGCGACAGCGACGCCAGCGACACGCCTTCCGCCGCCGCCAGCGTTTCCATCCGGCGGAAGCGGCGTTCGAACTTGAGGTTCGCGCGCCGCAACGCGTTGCCGACGTCCACCTTCGCGTGCCGCGCCAGGTTGGCGCAGACGAACAGCAGGTCGCCGATTTCGTCCTCGAGGCGATGCTGCGCGGCGGAATCGCCCGCGTCGGCCGCCACGGCCGCGAACTCCGCGCGCACCTCGTCGATTTCCTCGTGCAGCTTCTCGATCACGGGCGCGGGGCCCGGCCAGTCGAAGCCGATCTTCGCGGCCTTGTGCTGCAGCTTCACCGCGCGCTGCCATTCCGGCATGCCACGCGCGATGCCGGCGAGTGCGGACGTGTCTTCGTGCCCGGCCGCATCGCGCTCGCGCCGCTTGTGTTCTTCCCACGCGACGGTCTGCGCGGTGGCATCGCCGACCTGCGCATCGCCGAACACGTGCGGATGCCGCCGCACCATCTTGTCGCAGATGGCCGCGATCACGCCGCTGAAATCGAACGCGCCCTGCTCTTCGGCCATGCGCGCGTGGAAGACAACTTGCAGCAGCAGGTCGCCGAGTTCGTCGCGCAGGCCCGGAAGGTCGTGGCGGTCGATCGCATCGGCGACTTCGTACGCCTCTTCGATCGTGTACGGCGCGATCGTGGCGAAGGTCTGTTCGATGTCCCACGGGCAACCGCCGTCGCGATCGCGCAGCTTCGCCATGATCGCGAGCAGATCGTGGATGGTCGGTGCGTCGCTCATGCGCCGCCCATCCAGTCGCGCCACGGCAGCGCGGGATCGCCGAGCGCCATGAAATCCCCGTTGAGCAGCGTGTCGCGCTGGTTGTAGCGCATCGGCCGGCCTTTCGAATCGAGCACGCAGCCACCGGCCGCTTCCAGCACGGCTTGCCCTGCCGCCGTGTCCCACTCGTTTGTGGGCCCGAAGCGCGGATACACGTCCATCCCGCCTTCGGCGAGCCTGCAGAACTTCAACGACGAGCCCAGGCCAATCGGTTCCACTTCGCCCATGCGCGCGATGAAGTCTTCGGTGCGCGTATCGCGATGCGAACGGCTCGCTGCCACGCGCAACGGCGCCGTTGCCGGACGCCGCGACTGGATGACGACTTCGCCATCGGCGTCGCGCCGCAACGCGGGCCCGCCGCGCGTGCCATGCCACAACTGCCCCGTCACCGGCGCCTGCACGACGCCGAAGATCACTTCGCCGTCTTCGATCAACGCCAGGTTCACGGTGAATTCGCCGTTGCGCTTCACGAACTCGCGCGTGCCATCCAGCGGATCGACCAGCCACAGCCGGCGCCAGTCGCGGCGCACGTTCCAGGGCGTGTCTTCGGCGGCTTCCTCGGACAGCACGGGGATGTCGGGCGTGAGGCGTTCGAGGCCTTCCACCAGGATGCGGTGCGCCGCGAGGTCCGCGGCGGTCAGCGGGCTTGCGTCCGCCTTGCGCTCCACTTCGAACGCGTGTTCGTAGATGGCGAGGATGGCGTCGGCAGCGGCATGCGCCAGCACGATCGCGCCTTCGCGCAGGGTGTCGTCGATCTTCACGTGCGGGGTTCCTTGCGCAGCCATTCGCGCACCATGAACAGCGCGGCGATCGAGCGTCCTTCCGAAAAATCCTCGCGCAGGATCAACTCGTCCAGCGCGTCCAGTTTCCACGGCACCACTTCGAGCTCTTCCGGTTCATCGCCGGCCAGGCGCTCCGGGTACAGGTCGCGCGCGAGCACGAGGTGCGTCTGGTGGCTCATGTACGTGGGCGCGATGGTGAGGCTGCGCAGCACCTGCAGCGAATGCGCGCCGTAGCCGATCTCTTCCTTCAGCTCGCGGTTGGCGGCCTCGATGGGCGTCTCGCCGGCATCGATGCGGCCCTTCACGAGGCCCAGTTCGTAGCGATGCACGCCCGCGGCGTACTCGTGCACGAGCAGCGCGGTGTCGGCATCGATCATGGGCACCACGATCACAGCGCCATGGCCGCGGCCGTGCAGGCGCTCGTAGCGGCGGCGTTCGCCGTTGCCGAACTCCAGGTCGAGGCGCTCCATGCGCCAGGGGCCGGCGTCGTGTTCGGTGATGCCGTGGATGGTGGGGAGGCGGCGTGTCATCGGCGGGTCGCGCCATAATGGCGCGCATGGACCAGGGTCATGAGCAAGGGATCATAACGGACGCCCGTTGGCGGGCGCGCGACCTGGCGGTGCTGTGGCACCCGTGCACGCAGATGCGCGAGCACCCCGACATCCTCCCGCTGGTGCCCATCGCGCGCGGCGAAGGCGCGTGGCTCATCGGCCACGACGGCCGCCGGTACCTCGACGCGGTGTCGAGCTGGTGGACCAACCTGTTCGGCCACGCCGAACCGCGCATCGCGCAGGCCATCGCCGCGCAGGCCGGGACGCTGGAACAGGTGATCCTCGCGGGCTTCTCGCATGCGCCGGCGGTCGAGCTGGCCGAGCGGTTGCTGGCGATCGCGCCGCGGCAAGCCGGCCGTGCGCCGCTGGCCAAGGTGTTCTATGCCGACAACGGCTCGGCCGGCGTGGAAGTGGCGCTGAAGATGGCGTTCCACTGGTTCCGCAACCGGGGCGAGGACAAGCGCACGAAGTTCGTGGCGCTGGAGAACGGTTACCACGGCGAAACGATCGGCGCGTTGTCGGTCGGTGACATTCCGCTGTATCGGCGCGTGTATGCACCGTTGCTGGCGGAAGGGATGTTCGCGCCTTCGCCGGATGCGTACATGGCGCGCGACGGCGAGACGGCGCGCGATTGCGCGGAACGTGCGGCGCTCGGCTTGCAGGCGGTGTTCGAAGCGCATCCCGGCGAGATCTGCGCGCTGATCCTGGAACCGCGCGTGCAATGCGCCGGCGGCATGCGCATGCACGATCCGCATTACCTCGCGCGCGCGCGCGAGCTGTGCGATGCGCACGGCGTGTTCCTGATCGCGGACGAGATCGCGGTGGGCTTCGGGCGCACCGGGACGCGCTTCGCGTGCGAACAGGCCGCGATCCAGCCGGACCTGATGTGCCTGTCGAAGGGCTTGACCGGCGGCTTCCTGCCGCTCGCCGCGGTGCTGGCCACGCAGGCGATCTACGACGGCTTCCTCGACGATTCGCGCGAGCGCGCGTTCCTGCATTCGCACAGCTACACCGGCAATCCGCTGGCGTGCGCGGCGGCGTTGCGATCGCTTTCGATCTTCGACGAAGACGACATCCTGGCGCGCAACGTGCGGACCGCAGCGCGGATGTCGGAACTCGCGGCAATCATCGGCGAGATGCCCCACGTCGCCGATGTGCGGCAGGCCGGAATGATCGTCGCGTTCGAACTCACGCGCGGCGGCGACCGTGCGACGCCGTTCGCGGCCGCATCGCGCGTCGGCCTGAAGGCCTATCGCGCGGCGCTGGAAGGAGGCGTCGTGCTCCGGCCGCTCGGCGACATCCTGTACTGGATGCCGCCGTATTGCGTCGACGACGACCAGTTGCGCCTGCTCGCGGAGACCACGCAGGCCGCCATTCTCGACGCCACCCGGGATGCCGCCTGATGCGCACGACGCGCGTGTTCGTCGATCTTCCCCTCGCTGCGGGCGTGCGCGTGGCGTTGCCGGACGACGCCGCCAACCACCTCGTGCGCGTGCTGCGCATGCAGGAAGGCGATGCGTGCGTCCTGTTCAATGGCGACGGGCGCGAATTCCCCGCCACGTTGCTGGCCGCGAACAAGCGCGGCGTGGAAGCCGAAGTCGGCGCGCCGCGCGACGTCGGGAACGAATCCCCGCTGCGGCTGGCGCTCGTGCAGGGCATCGCGCGCGGCGAAAAGATGGACCTGATCCTGCAGAAGGCCACCGAACTCGGCATCGCCGCCGTGCACCCCGTGCAGAGCGACCGCAGCGAAGTGAAGCTGGACGCCGAGCGCGCCGCCAAGCGCCTCGCGCATTGGCGCTGCGTGGTGGTGAGTGCGTGCGAACAGAGCGGGCGGGCGCGGGTGCCGGAGGTGTTCGCAGCGCAGCCGTTGCAGGCGGCGCTCACCGGGCTCGATGCGCAGGCGGCGAAGTTCCTGCTGGATCCGGAAGCGACGACGTCGATTGCGACGATCGAAGCGCTGCGTGGCGACGTGGTGCTGGCGATCGGGCCGGAAGGTGGATGGAGCGATCGCGATCGGCAAGCGCTGCACGGGGCGGGGTTCGTCGGTTTGCGACTGGGTCCGCGCATCCTGCGGACGGAAACGGCGGGCCTTGCCGCGATCGCCGCGATGCAGGCCAGGTTCGGCGATCTGCGCTAACGCCGCGCCTACACCGCGTTGCCTGCCGCGGTCCCCGACGCCCACGCCCACTGGAAGTTGTAACCACCCAGCCACCCGGTCACGTCGACCACCTCGCCGATGAAATACAACCCGGGCACGCGCCGGGACTGCATCGTGCTGGACGACAATTCATCCGTATCGACACCACCCAGGGTCACTTCGGCCGTGCGATACCCCTCGGTCCCGCTTGCCACCAGCGCCCAGTCACTGAGCACCTGGGCAATCTCGCGCAACTGCGGCGCATTGAATTGCTTCATCGGGCGATTCGGCAACCAGTGCTCGCACAGGCGTTGCGCGAAACGCTTCGGCATCACGTCGCCGAGCACGGTCTTCAGTTCCGCGGCCGGGCGCTCGCGCTGCCATTCCTGCAGCGCCTCCAGTGCGTCGCGGCCCGGCAACAGGTCCAGGCGCAATTCGTCGCCCGGCTGCCAGAACGACGAGACCTGCAGGATCGCCGGCCCGCTGATGCCGCGATGCGTGACCAGCATGTAATTACTGAAGCTGGCGCCGTTGCATTGCGCGGTGACCGGCAGCGCCACGCCGCTGAGATCCGCGAGGCGTTCCTGGTGCTTGCCGCTGAGCGTCAGCGGCACGAGCCCAGCGCGCGTGGGCAGCACCGCGTGGCCGAACTGCCGCGCGAGTTCATAGCCGAACCCCGTCGCGCCCATGCTCGGGATCGACAAGCCGCCGCACGCGACCACCAACGCTGGCGCGGAGAAATTCCCGTGCGTGGTGTGCACGCGGAATCGCGCCTCGTCGCTGTCGCCGTGACTGACGCGTTCGATGCTGCAACTGGTCTCCACCCGCACGCCGGCCGCGTCGCATTCGTCCAGCAGCATCTTCACGATGAGCTTGGACGAGACATCGCAGAACAGCTGGCCCAGTTCCTTCTCGTGGTAGGCGATGCCGTGCCGCTCGACCAGGTCGATGAAGTGCCGCGGCGTGTAGCGTGCCAGCGCCGACTTGCAGAAGTGCGGATTGGCCGACAGGTAGTGGGCGGGCGTGGCGCCGGTGTTGGTGAAATTGCAGCGCCCCCCGCCCGACATCAGGATCTTCTTGCCGACGCGGTTGGCGTGTTCGACGAGCAACACGCGTTTGCCGCGCTGCCCCGCGGTCAGCGCGCACATCAGGCCGGCGGCGCCGCCGCCGAGGACGATGGTGTCGTAGTGGCCGCTCATGGGGTCGGCGCGCGTCGTGTCATTTGCGCGAGTCTAACCGCCAGGCGTGCTGCACCACCTCACAACGAAACTCGGTTCCGCCCCGCATTCTTCGCGCGATACAGCGCCGCATCCGCGCGCGACAGCATCACCTCGGGGTCGTCGCCGTCCTCGGCGAGGTTGGTCGCCACGCCGATGCTCACCGTCAGCACGCCGCTCGGCGAACCGGCGTGCGCGATGTCGGCGTGCAGCACGCTGGCGCAGATGCGCTCGCCGACGCGCATCGCCTGTTCCAGCGTGGTGTCGGGCAGGAACACGATGAATTCTTCGCCGCCGGGGCGCACCACGACGTCTTCGCGGTGGTACAGCGCCGAACGCACCGCGCCGGCGAAACGCTTCAGCGCCTGGTCGCCACGCGGGTGGCCGTAGCGGTCGTTGTAGGACTTGAAGTAGTCGATGTCGAGCGCGAGCGCCGAGAGCAGCGTGCCGTTCTCGCGCGCGTCGCGCCACAGCACGGCGGCCACTTCGCGGAAGCCGCGGTAGTTGAGGCAGCCGGTGAGCGCGTCGGTGCGGCTCAGGCGATCGAGCTCCGACACCGCGTTGCGCAATTCCTGCGTGCGCTGCGCGATCTCGCGCTCGCGCGCGCCGACTTCCTGTTCCAGCGAGGCGCGCAGCTTGCGTTGTTCTTCCAGGCTGCGGCTGGTCAGCGAGTACGCATCGGACAGGCGCACGGTGAGCTGGTTCATCGCATCGGCCAGCGGCACGAGTTCCTGCGGCATCGAATCCGGCGAAATCGGCGCGGATGCATGGTCCAGCGCGAACCGCTGCATCTGCACGAGCAGCTTGTGCACGCTCATCGACAGGCGGCGCATCTGCCACCACGCAATGCCGAGCACGCCGGCCGCCACGGTGACCAGCAGGCCGAGCATCATCCCGATCGAGCGCCACAACTGGGCGTCCAGCGTGTCCTTCGGCAGCAGCACGTAGAGGTGCCAGCCGACCTGCAGCGGCACGGCGACGGCGTAGGCATCCGCGTCGTCGCGCAGCACGCCGGGGATGCGCTGCATGCCGTTGGCGGCATCGCCCACGCCCGCGAGCACGCGCCCGGGTGCGGACGCATCCAGCGCGCCGGTGGCGGCGACGCCCACGCCATCGCTGGCATAGGCGAGTTGCCCGCGACGGTCGACGAGCAGCGTTTCGAACCCGTGGCCCTGCAGCCAGGCCGCGCGCGCCGCGACGAACGCGGCCACCGGCATCGCCCCATCCACTACGCCGGCGAAGCGGCCGCCCACGCGCAGCGGCGCACCGACGCAGGCGCGCGCGGCCTCGCCGGGCGCGTTGTACACATCGGAGACGACGGCGCGATCGGCCACTTGCGTGGCGAGGAAGCACGGCGACGGCGCCACGCCGCTGTCGGATTCCACGCCCGGGTCGGCGGCGACCAGCACGCCGCGCGCATCGAACACGCGCAACGCGGCGAAGGCGGGGTAATGCGCGCGCAGGCGGCGCAGGTCTTCGGTCCAGCGCGCGCGGTCGGTGATGGTGCGTTCGCTGGTGCGGCGTTCGGCGATCACCGAGGTGACGGCGCCCTGCACGCGGAGGAAGTCATCGAGGTCGCTGCCCGCGGCTTCGGCCACGGCATGCAGCTGCGCGGCGGCGTTGGTGCGCTGGGTGTTGGCCTGGGCCCAGGCCAGGAGGGCGCAGAGGATCAGCGCGGGCAACACGACGGCGACGACAAGCAGGCGCGCAAAGTCGCGCCGCAGTGCCCAGTCAGGACCTGCCGACCGGATACCGATTGAGACCGCCGCCGCCATGTCCCGCAAGCTACCGGGGTGACCGCAAGCGGGCAACCGGAAAACGGTCGCAGTCGGTGGCACTGCGTCCCAAAAACAGACAGCCCCGCCAAAGCGGGGCTGCCGTGAAGACCCGGGCGTGACCCCGTCCGCAGCTTGTGCGCGGGACGGGGCGGCCTTCGCCGGGATGGGGCCGCCTTACTTGCCGGCGATGACCTTGACCATTTCGAGGCACTTGTTCGAGTAGCCCCACTCGTTGTCGTACCAGCTGACCACCTTGATGAAGGTGGGGTCGAGCGCGATGCCGGCGTCGGCGTCGAAGATCGAGGTGCGCGCATCGCCGCGGAAATCGGTGGCGACCACCTTGTCCTCGGTGTAGCCCAGCACGCCCTTCAACGCGCCCTGCGCCTGCGCCTTCATTTCCGCGCAGATCTCCGCGTACGTGGCCGGCTTCTCGAGTTCGACGGTGAGGTCGACCACCGAGACGTCCGAGGTGGGCACGCGGAACGACATGCCGGTGAGCTTCTTGTTCAATTCCGGGATCACCACGCCGACGGCCTTCGCCGCGCCCGTGCTGGACGGGATGATGTTCTCGAGGATGCCGCGGCCGCCGCGCCAGTCCTTGTTGGACGGACCGTCGACGGTCTTCTGCGTGGCGGTGGCCGCATGCACGGTGGTCATCAGGCCGCGCTTGATGCCCCACTTGTCGTGCAGGACCTTGGCGATCGGCGCCAGGCAGTTGGTGGTGCACGAGGCGTTGGAAACGATGGCCTCGCCCTTGTACGACGCGTGGTTGACGCCGTAGACGAACATCGGCGTGTCGTCCTTCGACGGCGCCGACAGCAGCACCTTCTTCGCGCCCGCATCCAGGTGCTTCTGCGCGGTGGCCTTGTCGAGGAACAGGCCGGTGGACTCGATGACGATGTCCGCGCCCACCTCGTTCCACTTCAGGTTGGCCGGATCGCGTTCCTGGGTCAGGCGGATCGTCTTGCCGTTGACCACCAGCGCGCCGTCGACGACGGCGACGTCGCCGTCGAAGCGGCCGTGCACGGAGTCGTAGCGGAGCATGTAGGCGAGGTAGTCGGGTTCCAGCAGATCGTTGATCGCCACGATCTCGATGCTGTCGCCGAAATTCTGCACGGCGGCGCGCAGCACGTTGCGGCCGATGCGGCCGAAGCCGTTGATGCCAACCTTGATCGCCATGGGGACTCCTGAGGGAACGAAAGCCCGGTATTTTAGCGGCACGCCCACCCCCAGACGACCGCGATGCCGACGATGCCCCGCCTGTTCGCCCTTTCCGCCGCCCTCGCCGCCCTGCTCGCGGCCCCCGCGGCCCAGGCCTGGAGCGCCCTGGGGCACCGGATGGTCGGTGCGCTGGCCGAGCGGCACCTCAACCCGGAGGCCGAAGCGCAGGTGAAACTGCTGCTGGCCGGCGAACCCGACCCCACCCTTGCCGGCGTGGCCACCTGGGCCGACGACCTGCGCAACACGGACGCCGACCGCTTCAAGGCCACCTCGCGCCAGCACTACGTGAACACCACCGACGGCACCTGCCACGTCGTGATGGAACGCGACTGTCCGGACGGCCAGTGCGTGATCGGCGCCATCGACACCCAGCGCGCGATCCTCGCCGACCGCACCCGGCCGATCGCCGCCCGCCGCGATGCGCTGAAGTTCCTGGTCCATTACGTCGGCGACGCGCACCAGCCGATGCACGCCAACAACCATCCCGACAAGGGCGGCAACGACTACCAGATCAGCCTGCGCACGAAGCTGGAACCCGAGGCCTACGCGAAGAAGAACTACGTGGACGGCGTGATGGGCACCAACCTGCATTCGGTCTGGGACTACTACATCCTCGGCGAGGTGGGCGTCGACAAGCCGGGCCATCCGGGCCTCGGGTTGAAGGGCTACACCGACAAGCTCGATGCCTTCCCGTGGCCGCCGGAATCCGGCGCGGTCAGCGATCCCAAGGCCTGGGCCGGCGAGTCCTGCCGCCTCGTCGATGCGCGTTCGCTGTATCCGGAAGGCCACGTGCTCGATCGCACGTACCTCGATGCCATGCGTCCGCTCGCCGAACAGCGCGTCCGCCAGGCCGCGTGGCGGCTGGCGAAGCTGCTCGACGACACGCTGGGCAGCCCCGCGCCCCAACCCTGAGGATTCGCCATGCGACCCGACGTCACCGGCTTCCACGATCCCGCCACGGGCACCTGGAGCTACGTCGTCGTGGACCCTGCGACGCGCGAGGCCGCGATCCTCGATCCCGTGCTGGATTTCGACAGCAAGTCGGCGCGCACCACGCACGCGTCGGCGCAACGGTTGGTGGATCACGTCCGCGCCAACGCCCTGCAGGTGCGCTGGCTGCTGGAAACGCACGCGCACGCCGACCACCTGAGCGCGGCGCAATGGTTGCGCGCCATCTTCCCGGAGGCGCGCGTCGCGATGGGCAGCGGGATCCGGCAGACACAACGCAGCTTCGCGCCGGTGTTCGAATTCGGCGCGGACGTGCCGACCGATGGCTCGCAGTTCGACCAGTTGTTCGAGGCCGGCGACCACGTCGCGATCGGGCGCATCGAAGCCGAAGTCATCGCGGCACCGGGGCACACCGCCGATTGCGTCGCGTACCTCGTCGGCGATGCGCTGTTCTGCGGCGACACCTTGTTCATGCCCGACGCCGGCACCGCGCGAACGGATTTCCCGAACGCCGATGCGGCGACGCTGTACCGCACCATCCAGCGCTTCTACGAATTGCCCGACGCAACCCGCGTGTTCGTCTGCCACGACTACGGCCCCGATGGCCGCGCGATCGCGGGCGAAACCACCATCGGCGCGCAGAAGCGCGAGAACATCCACCTGCGCGCGGACACGACGGAAGCCGACTTCGTCGCGATGCGCCAGGCGCGCGACGCCACGTTGCCGATGCCGGCATTGATCCTGCCGTCGCTGCAGGTCAACCTCCGCGCCGGACACCTGCCGCCGCCGTCGGCGAACGGCACGCGCTACCTGCGCATTCCCCTCGACCGGATCTGATCCATGCGACTTGCTTGCCTGTGCCTTGCGTTGACGACCAGCGGTGTCGCCTTCGCGGCCGATTCCACGAACGTGCCCCTCGATGCAACCACGCTCGCGACGCTGCCGCGCAAGCCCGTCGAAGCGCAGGTGCATGACGTCGCGCTGCATTGCGAAGGCGTCGCGTTGCGCGACGTGTTGCGCAAGGCGGGCGCGATGTCGGCCGAGCCGTCGCGTGGGAAGGACCTGTCACGCGTGGTGACGGTGCGCGCGCGCGACGGTTATCGCGTCGTGTTCTCCCTCGCCGAACTCGATGCCACGCTGGGCGATCGCGCGGTGTTCGTCGTCGATCGCTGCGGCGGGAAGCCGCTCGACGCCAAGGACGGGCCGCTGCGATTGCTCGTGCCCGCCGACAAGCGTCCGGCACGCGCCGTGCGCCAGGTCGAGACGATCACCGTCGGAGCTGCATCGTGACGCGGCGTTTCTTGCTCGCCTGCACGTTGTTGATCGCGAGCGGGCTCGCGTTCGCCGCCACCCCGCCGGCGAAGCCGACACCGCTCACCGTCTTCGCCGCCGCCAGCCTCAAGGAATCGCTCGACGAAGCCGCGACCGCCTACGAACACCGCACGCACGTGCCGGTGCGCGTGTCGTACGCCGCGAGCTCCGCGCTTGCGCGACAGATCGAACAGGGCGCGCCCGCCGATGTGTTCCTGTCCGCCGACCTCGACTGGATGGATGTGCTACAGGCGAAGAAGCTGATCGACGCCGGCACGCGCCGCAACCTGCTCGGCAACACGCTCGTGCTCGTCGCGCCACGCGACAGCAAGACCGCGCCGATCGCGTTGCGCCCCGGCCTGGACCTGCGGCCCGCGCTCGGCGAAGGCCGCCTCGCGGTCGCGCTCACCGCCAGCGTCCCCGCCGGCAAGTACGCGAAGCAATCCCTGGTGAAACTCGGCGCATGGCCGGGCGTCGCGAGCCGCACCGCCGAAGCCGAGAACGTGCGCGCCGCCCTGGTGCTGGTCGCGCGCGGCGAAGCCCCACTCGGCATCGTGTACGGCAGCGACGCGCTGGCCGAATCGGGCGTGCGCGTGCTCGGCACCTTCCCCGCCGATTCGCATGCGCCCATCGTGTATCCGGTCGCGCGCATCGCGGCGAGCACGCATGCGAACGGAGGCGATTTCGTCCGCTGGCTGCAGTCGCGCGAAGCGCGCGCGATCTTCGCCCGCCACGGTTTCGCGCCGCTCTGAGCGTGGAAGCCCTCTCGCCCGCCGAACGCGACGCCATCGCGCTGAGCCTGAAGGTCGCACTCACGGCCGTCGCGTGCAGCCTGCCGTTCGGCATCGCGTTCGGCTGGTTGCTCGCGCGCAAGCGCTTCCCCGGCAAGTTGCTGCTCGACACCTTGCTCGTGTTGCCGCTGGTGATGCCGCCGGTGGTCACCGGTTTCGTGTTGCTGGTGTGGTTCGGTGCGCGGGGGCCGATCGGGACCTTCCTGCGCGAGACCTTCGGCATCGTGTTCGCGTTCCGCTGGACGGGCGCGGCACTGGCGAGCGCGATCATGGGATTCCCGCTGATGGTGCGCGCGATCCGCCTGGCGATCGAAGCGGTGGACCTGCGCCTCGAACAGGCCGCCGCCACCCTCGGCGCGCCGCCGTGGCGCGTGTTCGCCACCGTGACGCTGCCGCTCGCGTGGCCCGGCATCGTCGCGGGCGCCGTGCTCGCGTTCGCGAAGGCGCTCGGCGAATTCGGCGCCACGATCACCTTCGTGTCCAACATCCCCGGCGAAACGCAAACGTTGTCGTCGGCGATCTACACGCTCATGCAAGTACCCGGTGGCGAAGCGGGCCTGTGGCGGCTGGCCGCGGTGGCGATCGCGATTTCGTTCGTCGCGGTGTTCGTGTCCGAGTGGCTGGTGCAACGCCAGCGGCGCAGGGAGCCGGCATGAAGCAGCCGGTCTTCTCGATCGACGTCGACCTGGTCCGCGGCACGTTCTGGAACACCGTGCGCGTGGAGAGCACGCACCGCGTGATCGCGCTCGTCGGCGCGTCGGGCACCGGCAAGACATCGGTACTGCACGCGATCGCCGGCCTCGTTCGTCCCACGCGCGGCCGCATCGTGATCGGCGGGCGCTGCCTGTTCGATTCCGCCATCGGCATCGACGAACCCGCGCACCTGCGCCGCATCGGCTACGTCTTCCAGGACGGCCGCCTGTTCCCGCACCTGGACGTGCGCGCGAACCTGCTCTACGGCGCACCGCGTCGCGCGTCGGGCGATGCGCGCTTCTCGCTCGAAGGCATCGTCGACCTGCTGGGCATCGCGCCGCTGCTGGCACGCCGCATCGACGGCCTGTCCGGCGGCGAACTGCAACGCGTCGCGATCGGCCGTGCGTTGCTGTCCGCGCCCGAATTGCTGCTGCTCGACGAACCGCTGTCGATGCTGGACCGCAAGCGCAAGGACGAACTGCTGCCGTGGCTGCAACGACTGCGCGACGAGGTCGCGCTGCCGATGGTCTACGTCAGTCATTCCCCGGAAGAAACCGCGCGGTTGGCCGACGCGGTGTACCGGGTGGATTGAACGTCAGCGCAGGCTCTTCGCCACCCGCACCACGTTCTCGACCGTGAACCCGAAGTGCGGGAACAGCGCTTCCGCCGGTGCGCTCGCACCGAAACGATCGATGCCGACCACCGCGCCGTCCAGGCCGACGTACTTGCGCCAGAAGTCGGTGACGCCGGCTTCGATGGCGACGCGGCGACGGCAGGCATCCGGCAGCACGGCGTCGCGATACGCGGCGTCCTGGCGGTCGAACACGTCGGTCGAAGGCATCGACACCACGCGCACGCCATCGCCGAGTTGCGCGGCGGCATCCATCGCCAGGCCCACTTCCGAACCCGTCGCGATGAGGATCAGCTGCGGCGCGCCCACGCTGTCGCGCAGGATGTAGCCACCGCGGCGGATGTCGGCGACCTGCTGCGGCGTGCGTTGCTGGTGCGCGAGGTTCTGGCGCGTGAACACCAGGCAGCTCGGGCCGTCGTGCTGTTCGATCGCGGCGCGCCAGCACACGGCCGATTCCACCGCGTCGCACGGGCGCCACACGTCGTTGCCGGGGATGTAGCGCAGCGTGGCGAGGTGCTCGATGGGCTGGTGCGTCGGGCCGTCTTCGCCCAGGCCGATCGAATCGTGCGTGTACACGTGGATCGCATGCGCGCCCATCAGCGCGCTCATGCGCACGGCGTTGCGCGCGTAGTCGCTGAAGACCAGGAACGTCGCGTCGTACGGGATGAAGCACTCGTGCAGGCCCATGCCGTTGCTGATCGCGGTCATCGCGAATTCGCGCACGCCGTAGTACACGTAGTTGGCGTCGGCGTCCGTGCTGGTGACCGACTTGCTGCCCTTCCACAACGTCAGGTTGGAATGCGCCAGGTCCGCCGAGCCGCCGATCAGTTCCGGCAGCAGCGGGCCGTAGGCTTCCAGCGCCATCTGCGAGGCCTTGCGCGAGGCGACGACCGGGCCTTCGGCCTGCAGCTTCGCGATGTACGCGTCGGCGGCGTCGTTCCAGTTTTCAGGCAACTGGTTGCGCGCGCGGCGCACGAGTTCGTCGGCGAGGTCCGGATAGCGCTTGGCATAGCCGTCGAACATCCGGTTCCACTGTTCTTCGCGCACGATGCCGGCGTTGCCCGCGCGCCAGCCGTCGCGGATCTCCTGCGGGATTTCGAACGGGCCGCTCGTCCAGCCCAGCTTTTCGCGCGTGAGGGCGATTTCGTCCTTGCCCAGCGGCGCGCCGTGCGACGACTCCTTGCCGGCCTTGTTCGGCGAACCGAACCCGATGGTGGTACGCGCGCAGATCAGCGTGGGCTTGTCCTGCGAGGCGAGCGCGCCTTCGATCGCCTGCTTGATCGCATCGGCGTCATGGCCGTCGACGCCGCGGATCACGTTCCAGCCATAGGCTTCGAAGCGCGCCGGCGTGTCGTCGGTGAACCAGCCGCGCACGTTGCCGTCGATCGAGATGTGGTTGTCGTCCCAGATGGCGATCAGCTTGTTCAGGCCCCACGTGCCGGCCAGCGACGCGGCTTCGTGCGAGATGCCTTCCATCAGGCAGCCATCGCCCATGAACACCCAGGTGTGGTGGTCGACGACTTCGAATTCCGGGCGGTTGAAGCGCTGCGCGAGCAGGCGCTCGGCGAGCGCCATGCCGACGGAATTCGCGAAGCCCTGGCCGAGCGGGCCGGTCGTGGTTTCGACGCCCGGCGTCATGAAGTTTTCCGGATGGCCCGGCGTCTTCGATTCGAGCTGGCGGAACTGCTTGAGGTCGTCGATCGTCAGGTCGTAGCCCGACAGGTGCAGCAGCGCGTAGTGCAGCATCGAGCCGTGGCCGTTGCTGAGCACGAAGCGGTCGCGGTTGAACCACGAGGGATTGTTGGGGTTGTGCCGGAGGAAGTCGTTCCACAGGACTTCGGCGATGTCGGCCATGCCCATCGGCATGCCCGGGTGGCCGGACTTCGCGGCCTCGACCGCATCGATGGCGAGGAATCGGATGGCGTTGGCGAGGTCGCGGCGGCTGGGCGTCGTCATGGGGGCGTCGAGGGGGGCGGCGGGCAAGGCGCGCATTCTCCCACGCCGGCGCCCGCCCGCGCCCCGATCAAGCGACCGTTGGCGCAGGCTCCGCGTCCGGCTCGCCCGCCGCCACCAGCGTGGCCAGCGTCAGGTCGCCCGTGACGTTGAGCGTGGTGCGGCACATGTCGAGGAAATGGTTGACGCCCAGGATCATGCCGATGCCGACCGGGTTCACGCCCACCATCGCGCAGATCAGCGCCACCACCGGCAGCGAGCCCGACGGCACGCCCGCGGTGCCGATGCCGCCGAGGATGCAGACCACCATCACCATCGCCTGCTGGCCAAGGCTGAGGTCCACGCCGAAGAACTGCGCGAGGAACAGCACGGTCACGCCCTCGAACAAGGCCGTGCCGTTCTGGTTGGCCGTGGCGCCCACCGTGAGCACGAAGCGCGACACGCGGCGCGGCAGGCCGAGGTTCTCTTCGGCCACGCGCAGCGCGGTCGGCAACGTCGCGTTGCTCGAGGCGGTGGAGAACGCCATCACCATCGCTTCCTGGCTGCCGCGGAAGAACTGCAGCGGCGACTTGCCCGCCAGCTTCAGCGCGATCGAATAGTTGACGAACAGGTGCAACGCGAGCGCCAGCACGACGACGCCGACGTACGCCCCGAGCTTCAGCAGCAGGTCCCAGCCGAAGATCGAGGTGAGGTTGAACATGAAGCAGAACACCGCGTACGGCGCCAGGCGGATCACGATGCCGATCAGGGTCATCGAGATCTCGAGGAGGCCTTCGATGCCGCGCTTGAGCACGTCGGTGTTGGGCGACGGGCTGAGCACCAGGCCCACGCCGAACATCACCGCGAAGAACATCAGTGCGAGGATCGAGCTGTTGTCGGACGCCGCGCCGATCACGTTGTCCGGCACGATCGACAGCAGCATGTCGATGCCCTTGGGCTGCGTGCCGACGCTGGCGACGATTTCCTGCGCACGGCCCGCGTTCTCCGCGAGCAGTTGCTGCGCCAGCGCCGGGTCCACGCCCGCGCCCGGCTGCAGCCAGTTGACCAGCACCAGGCCCAGCAAAACCGCCACCGCCGACAGCACGACCGTGTAGGCGAGCGTCTTCCAGCCGATGCGGCCCAGCGCGCGGATGTCGCCCATCTCCGCGATGCCGACCACCAGCGCCGAGAACAGCAGCGGGACGATCAGCATGAAGATCAGGTTGAGGAAGATCTTCGAGAACGGCGTGGTGACGTACTGCGTGAACGCCTGCACCCAGCCCGCTTCCATCAGCCCCGTGGCGTGCACGGCCAGCCCCGCGAGGATGCCGGCGGCGAAGCCGATCGCCATCTTCCAGTGGAACGGCATGCCCGTGCGGGCGGAAGGCGTGTTGGTCATCGCGTCGGATCCGGTGCCCGCGGACCGCCCGCGGAATCGCTCGCGACTTTAGCAGGCCGCGGTGCGCGTCAGGCGGGCGGGTACAGCGGCGGCAGCGGGTCTGCGCGCGGTGCGGGGGCATCGGTGCGCCAGCGCAGGCCGCGTGCGAAGGCCGCGCGCACGGCGTCGCGCGCGGCGCGCGGGTCGCCGCCGGCCCAGCGTGCGCGCTGCAACTGTTCGACTGCGTTGCGCTGCGCGGGATCGGCGAGGCGATCGCGCAACGCATCGAGGTCGTGCACGGGGGGCGTGGCGCTGGCGCGCAATGCATCGGCGATGGTGCCGAGGTCGCCGTCGGCGAGCGCGCGGCGCAGGTCGGGATGCGGTGCGGGCGATGGCGACGGGCCTTCCGTCGGCGCCGCGACGACGACGGGCCGGCGATGCAATCCCCACATCAGCGTGACGAACCACAACACCGCAAATAGCGCCGCCAGCGCGGCCCACGGCAGGATGCGGCCCTGGATGCCGGGGATGCGGATGCGGCCGTCTTCGCCGGCTTGCGTCGTGGTGGCGGTCGTGGCCGTCGCGTCGACAGCGGCGGGGGTGCCCGCGGCCCCCGGCGCGACATCGAGCGCGATCGGCGGCAACGTCGCGGTGCGCGGGACCGCACCGCGCACGTCCCACCATTCGATGCGTGGCGCGGCGATGCTCAGCGCACCGGCGCGCGCGGGCACGATCGAGAACTTGCGCGTGAGCGTGGTGCGCGGGCGCCCGTCTTCGAAGGTTTCGTCCGACTGCAACGGATCGGGGAATACCTGCGCGGCGCCGCCGGCATCGAGCACGAGTTCCGGCAACTGCGAGGCGACCGCACCGTCGGCGACCGCTTCCACCGTCACCGTCGTCGCTTCGCCCGCGCGCACGCGGCCGGGCATCGTCGAATAGCGCAGGCGCAGGTCGTTGAGCGGCAACCACGGTTGCGGTGCGTTGGCGGGGATCGGACGGATGTCGAGCGTGCGCGCCGGCGAATCGGCGGCGAGCGGACGCCGGCCATCGCCGAACAGATCGTCGAAGAAGCCACCGACGCCCTGCCCGCGGAAGCGCGCACCCGGCAGCAGCACCCGGCCGCTGTGTTCGCCGATCAAAAGGTAGCGACGCTCGACGACGTTGTAGCGGCGGCCCGCCATTTCCTGCGAGTACTGCAGGTCCTGGCCGACCTTGCGCAGCGTGGCGCCCTGCGGTTCGGGTTGGTCGAGCTGGCCGGAGACCAGCGGCACCGCGTAGAACAGACGCAGTTTCAAACCGACGGCCTGCTGCACGTACGGATGCGCGTCATCCAGTTGCGCATCGATGAACGCGACGTCACCCGCGCGCGCGGGCACGCTGCTGGCCGGCGTGACGGTGAGCGTGAGCGGCGGCGACATTCGGTTGCCGCCGACGCGCAGCGCGGGGATCGTGATCACGCCGTCGCGGCGCGGTTGCAGCACCACCGAGTACTGCGTGTGGATCGTGGTGGCGCCGTTGACGATCGAGACGCTGCGCTGGCTGCTGCGTTGCGACAGTTCGAAGTCGCGCTGCAGCGGCGCGTAATCGGGCGCGACGTCGAGCGCGGGCGCGGCGATGTTGAGCGTCGTGGTTTCGCCCGAGGCGATGCGATCGCGATCGAGCCACGCGCGCACCTGCGCCTGCGCGTTCATGCACAGCAAGGCGAGGAGCGCGAAGGCCACCCAACGACGCGTTGTCATTCGCCCCCCTGCTGTCGGCGTTCGTATTCGATCTGGAACTTGGCGCGCAGCAGGCCGCCCGGATCATCCGGCACGCGGCGCAGCCAGGCTTCGTTGGCGAGGCGGCGTTCGCGTTCGGCGGCGGTCTCGGGGCGCGCAGCCTGCGGCGTCTTCGACGGATCCTGCTGGCCGGGCTGCTTGCCCTGCAGCGCGCGTTGCATGCGTTCGCGTTGCGCGGCGTCGGCGGCGCGCTGGGCTTCGGGATCCGCGTTCTTCGGCGGCGGCGCAGGCTTCGACTGGCCCTGCGACTGCGATTCCGACGACGCAGGCTTCTGCTGCGGCTGCGATTGCGGCGTGCCCTGCCCTTGCGCCTTGCCGGGCTCGGGCGCCTCCGAATCGGTCTTGCCCGATCCCTTCTGCTTCTGGTCGCCCTGCTGGCCTTGCGACCGCGGATCTTCGTGCTTGCTCTTGCCGGACGGCGGCTTGCGTTGCTTCGCTTTCAGCACGGCGTTCCTGTTGGCGATCGCATCCGCCATGCCGGGGTGTTCGCGCAATGCAGCGTTGTAGGCGTCGATGGCTTCGTCGTAGCGGCCCTGCTTTGCCAGTGCGTTGCCGAGGTTGTAGTGCGCATCGGCGCCCGGGAGGCCGTCGTACACATGCTCCGCCGCGGTGAAATCGCCCTTGCGATAAGACTGTTCGCCGGCGTCCATGCGTTCTGCAGCCACCTGGTCCGCGCGTCGCCACAGCGAACCCTGCACCGCATCGCGCGCCTGTGCATGCACGAACCCCGGCGGCAGGCACAACACGACGAGGACGGCCGCAACGCCGGCGCCACGCCGGAATGCGAACAACGCGATCGCCATCAACGGCAACAACAACCAGTACCCCGCGTCTTCCCACGCCTTGCCCGCGCGGCCCTGCGTCGCGATCGCATCTTCGGCGCGCGGTTGCAGCACGTTGAGGGCGCGCAGATCCGAATCGTCGACGGCGATCGGCGCGTAGTTGCCGTCGCCCGCCGCGGCAAGCGCCTGCAGCGAACGCGAATCCAGCGCGACGCGTTCGAGCTCGCCGTCGCGCGTGCGCACGTCGCTGCCGGTTTTCGAACCGATGCCGAGCACCGAGACGCGCAGGCCCTTGCCTGCGGCTTCGCGGGCGGCTTCGTTCGCGTCGGTGTCGCCGTGGTCGGTGAGCACCAGGATGTCGCCGCGATCGAAGCCGGCCTGCTGCAGCAGGCGCGCGCCCTGCCGGATCGCGTGGCCGGGGCGATGGCCGTCGATCGGCATCACGCTGGGCTCGAGCGAATCGAGGAACAACGCGACGTTCGCCGCATCGTCGGTGAGCGGCGCAACGGTGTACGCGTCGTCGGCGAACGCGACGAGCCCGACCTGGCCGCCGTTGCGTTCGCGCAGCAACGTCGCGACTTTCGCGCGCGCCTGCAGCAAGCGCGACGGCGGAAGATCGGTGGCGGCGCTCGCGCTGGACAGGTCCATCGCGATCACCAGCGGCGTGCGGCTCTGCCACGACGGTTGCGGCACCTGGCGCCACGCGGGGCCGGCGAGCGCGAGGATCGCGAGCGCGTACGCGAGCAGCACGAAGACGATGGCGCTGCGGGCGCGCACGCCGCCCGCGGGTTCGAGCAGGTGCGGCAGCAGGTGCGGATCGACGACACCGCGCCATGCGTTCTCGCGACGACGACGCAGCCGCCAGAGCCACGCGATCAGCGGCAAGGCGAGCAGCGCCCACAACCACGCGGGACGCACGAAGTGGAGCAGCGCGAGCGAGAAGTCGTTCATACGCGCCGTCCGATGCGCCCGAACGGGAGCGCTGCGAGCACCGCGCACAACAGCGCGACACCGAGCGGCCAGGGATAGCGTTCGAGCCGCGGGCGCACGGCCTGGCCGGGACGTTTGACGGGTTCGAGGCGATCGATCTCGGCGTAGATGCCGGCGAGCGATTCGGTGTCGCGCGCGCGGAACGCACGGCCGCCGGTCGTATCGGCGATGCGCTTGAGGCCGGCCTCGTCGATCTCGTCGTCGCCGCCGGCGACCGGCAAGCGCAAGCCGAAGAACGACATGCCGCCGTCGCCGCCGAAGGCGACGGTGTGCACGCGCACGTGCGCATCGCGCGCGAGTTCGGCGGCCTTGTCGGGATCGAGCACGCCGGCGGTGTTCACGCCGTCGGTCAACAACACGACCACGCGTTGCGAGGCGGGCTGCGATTGCAGGCGCTTCACCGCGAGTGCGAGCGCATCGCCGAGTGCAGTCTCGCGACCGGCGAGGCCCACGACGCTGTCGTCGAGCTGCTGGCGCACCGTCGACAGGTCCAGCGTGAGCGGCGTGAGCGCGTACGCGCGTTGCCCGAACACGAGCAGGCCGACGCGATCGCCTGCGCGCCGGTCGAGGAAATCCGCGAGCACGGCTTTCGCCGCGGTGAGGCGATCGACGGGTTGTCCGCCGAGGTCCATGTCTTCCTGGCTCATGCTGCCGGACAGGTCGACGGCGAGCATCAGGTCGCGCCCGGCTTGCGGCGGCGCGACGGGCGGACCAAGTTCCTGCGGTCGCGCAGCGGCGACGCACAACGCAGCCCAGGCGATCCACGCGAGCAGGCCGGCGCCGCGACCGCGCAAGGCATGGCCACCCCCGGCGGCGGCCACGGCGTCGAGCCGTGCACCGAAGGGGACGCGCAATGCGGCCCCGATCGAACGGCGGCGCGGCAACACCCAGCGCGCAAGCAACGGCAACGGCAACGCGAGCAGCACCAGCGGCCACGCGAACGTGGACAGCGTGTCCAGCAGACCCGCAGGCAGCAGCGCGCTCATCGCATCCACTCGAGGTAGCGCTGGCGCGCGCGGCGTTGCAGCGCGTCGACGGCGGTGGCGTCGACGTCGCGGCGGAACGGGCCTTCGAGCAACAGCGCACCGACGTCGCCTTCGAACAGGCGTTGCTTCGCACCGGCATCCAGGTGCGCGCGCCAGCGTTCGCCTTCGTAGCGATCGGCGTCGGGATCGCGCAGGCGGGCAGCGCGACGCAACAGTTCGGAGATCGCCGCGACGCGGGCCACGGGCGTTGGTGCGTCGGCGAGCGTCGTGTCGAACACGCGCGCGAACGCACGGCGCCGCGCCCGCTTGCGCCACCACATCGCAAACACGATCGCGAACGTGGCCACGACCAGCGCGAGCAAGAGCCACCAGCCCGGCGCGAGCGGCCACCACGGCGTCGCGGCGGCGGCGTGCACGTCGCGCAGGACCAGGTCGGGCGTCGCGGCCATCGGCATCTCAGGCCACGCTGGCCTGCGGCCGGCCCCATGCGCCGAGCCAGGCATCGCTCGGCGCATCGGTGGACACGATCTGCACGCGCACGCCGCGCGCGGGCAAGGCCTGCAATGCGGCGTCGAGCGGCGCGACGAATTCCGTCCGCCAGCGCTGGCGTTGCGCGGGGCTGGCGAGGTCGAGCTCGACGCGATGCGCGGCTTCGCCGGCGGCGAAGAACGGCAGCGCGGCCTTCGGCGGATCGCGCTCGAGCGGATCCACCAGCAACAACACGGTGGTGTCGTGGTGCAGCGCGAACGCGGGCCAGCGATGCGCGGGAATCGCGGCGATGCTGGCGGGATCGGCGAGCACGACGAGACGGGAACCGGGGCGCAGCAATCGTGCCGCGTGGTCGAGCGCGACGCCGAGGCCCGCGTCGTCGGCGGGCGGCGCGGCGTACCAGCGCACGAGCGCATCGAGCACGCGCAATGCGCCACGCGGACCGGCGGCGGGCGGGATCGGCGCTTCGCGCGTGCTGCCGCGCAAGGCGGCGATGCGGTCGCCGTCGCGCAGGGCGGCCCACGTGGCGATCGCGCCGGCGCGCGCGGCCTGCACCGACTTGAAGCGCACGCGCGTGCCGAAATACATCGACGGCGCGGTGTCGGCGACGAGCAGCGTCAGGCGTTCGCGTTCGGCCTGGAACAACTTGGTGTGCGGGCGTCCGCTGCGCGCGGTGAGGCGCCAGTCGATGTGGCGCGCGTCGTCGCCGATCGCGTACTCGCGCGATTCGGCGTATTCCATGCCACGGCCGCGCAACGGCGACAGCGCCTGGCCGGACACACCGTGGCGTCCGCGCCGCGCAGCGCGACGGCCCAACGCAAGCGCTCGCAGGCCGACCAGTTCCTGCAGGGTCGGCGCGAGGCCTTCGCGCGGTTGCCGATCCTCGGCCATGTCAGAACGCGCGCAGCATCACGGCAGGGGGACCTTGTCGAGCAGCGCGTGCACGAGGCGATCGCCGTCCCAGCCTTCGGCGGTGGCTTCGTAGCTCGGCAGCACGCGATGGCGCAGCACGTCGGGGGCGATCGCGCGCACGTCTTCCGGCGTGACGAAATCGCGGCCCGCCAACCACGCACGGGCGCGTGCACAACGTTCGAGGGCGATCGACCCGCGCGGGCTCGCGCCCCACGCGATGCGGCGCGCGAGGGCGGGGTCGTAACGCCCGGCGTCGCGCGAGGCGAGGACGAGTTCGATGATGTAGCGCTCCACCGGCGGCGCCAGGTGCAGGTCGAGGACGGCGGCGCGCGCGGCGAACACGTCGTCGATCGGCATGCGGTCGATCGCGTCGCTGACCGGTTGCAGCACGGTGCGCGCGCGTTCGCGGGCCAGGCGCAGGATTTCGGTTTCCGCCGCGACGGCCGGATAGCCGATGCGCAGGTACATCAGGAAGCGGTCGAGCTGCGCTTCGGGCAACGGGAAGGTGCCTTCCTGTTCGATCGGGTTCTGCGTGGCCATCACCAGGAACAGCGGCGGCAGCGGATACGTCTGGCGACCGACGGTGACCTGCCGCTCGCCCATCGCTTCGAGCAGCGCGGACTGGACCTTCGCGGGCGCGCGGTTGATTTCGTCGGCCAGCAGCAGCGGATGGAAGATCGGGCCGGGCTGGAATTCGAAGCGGCCGTCCTGCGGCCGCCACACTTCGGTGCCGGTGAGGTCGGCCGGCAACAGGTCCGGCGTGAACTGCACGCGGGCGAAGGCCGCATCCAGGCGCGCGGCGAGCGCGCGGATGGCGGACGTCTTGGCCAGGCCGGGCGCGCCTTCGACAAGGAGGTGGCCGTCGGCGAGCAATGCGATGAGCAGGCGTTCGATCAGTTCGGCCTGGCCGACGATCTCCGCGGACAACTGGTCGCGCAACGTGCCGAAGGCGACGTGCAGGCGGGACGGCGGGTCGGTGCGAGCGTCCATCGACGAATTCGCCTCAGGGGGGAGGGCGCAGTTTGACTGGTTGCCGATGCGATGGTTCACCGACGAAGGTCATGGTTTCGTCGCGTTAAGGCCCGGAACGACAACGGGGCCTTTCGGCCCCGTTGGGATTGCGTGAAGCGGATGCGCTGGGATCAGCCGGGATTGCGCTGCGCCACCGACATCACCTTGGGCGTCACGAAGATCAGCAGCTCGGCCTTTTCCTTCGAGCGGCCCTTCTTCTTGAACAGGTTGCCGATGACGGGCAGGTCGGCGAGCCACGGCACCTTGGTGACGTCGGCGCGGTCGCGGAACTCGTACACGCCGCCGATCACCACGGTCTGGCCGTTGTCGATCAGGACCGCCGTGTTGATTTCGCGCTTGTTGATCTGCGGGACGTCGCCGATGCCGGAGGACACGAAGCCTTCGATCTCGTCCTTCTTGACGGCCATGTTGAGGAACACGCGGCCATCGTTGGTGATCGTCGGGGTGACCTTCAGCTCGAGCAGCACGTCCTTGAACTGGACGTTCGGGATGGCGGCGGCACCGGCGCCCTGCTGCGCGGAGACGGTGACGTAGCCGACTTCCTGGCCCTGGCGGATCACCGCTTCCTTCTGGTTGCTGGTGACGATGCGCGGGTTGGAGATCACTTCGCCGCGGCCTTCGGTCTGCAGCGCCGAGAGTTCGACGTCCAGCACGTAGCCCGCGTTGATGATCGACAGCGCCAGCGCACCGGCGGCGTTGACCGCGGGCAGGTTGACGTTGAGCGCCTTGGTCAGCGTGCCGACCTGCAGCGGGTTCGGCGGCGGCGTGGAGCTGTTGGCCTGCGCGGCCTTGGCGTACGAGTTGGCGGTCTCGGTGTTGGCCGCGACGTTGCCGTTGTAGAACACGTTGTCGGTGTTGCCGGCGATGCCGAACTTCGCACCCAGTTCGCGGGCGAAGGATTCGGTGGCGATCACGATGCGCGCTTCGATCAGCACCTGGTCGACCGGCTTGTCCAGCAGGCCCACGAGGCGACGCACTTCGGTGACCTTGGCCGGGATGTCGATGACCAGCAGCGTGTTGGTGCGACGGTCGAAGCTGATGCTGCCGCGGCCGGACAGGAAGCCGCGCGTGGCACCGGCGGCGCCACCGCCACCCGAGCCGCTCTTGCTCTCGTCGGTCAGCAGCTTGGCGATTTCCTCGGCGTTGCCGTAGTTGATCGGGATGTACTCCGTGACCATCTCGGCGCGGTTCTCGATCGCGATGCGGGCGTCTTCCTTGGCCTGCTCGTAGTCCGCGATTTCCTTCTGCGGCGCGACCCACACGACGTTGCCGTCGCGGCGCTTGTCCAGGCCCTTGGCGCGCAACACGATGTCGAGCGCCTGGTCCCACGGCACGTTGATCAGGCGCAGCGTCACGTTGCCCGACACGGTGTCGGAGGCGACGATGTTGAGGTTGGACTCTTCGGCGATCAGCTGCAGCACCGTGCGCACCGGCACGTCCTGGAAGTTGAACGTCACCGGGCGGCCACCGTAGGCGCGCACCGGCGTGCCGTTGGTGTTGGCCGCGCCCATCGCGGGGCCTGCGCCCGGCGCGGCGGCGACCTTGGCGGCCTTCGGCACGATCTCGACCACGTACTCGTTGCCCGTCTGGTAGGCGCGCGACTCGTAGTTGCCGTTGGTGCTGACCACCAGCTTGGTGCCGGCGCCGTTGGCGCGCGGTTCGATGCGCTCGACCGGCGTGGCGAAGTCGCCCACGTCGATGGACTTCTGCAGCGCGGCCGGCAGCTTGGCGTTACCGACATCGATGATCACGCGCGACCCTTCGGTGCGCATGTCGGGTACCGCGCCACCACCGGTGAAGCGCAGCGCGAGGCGACCGGAGCCGCCGTCGCCACGCTTGAAGTCGATGTTGGACACGCTGATCGCGCCCGGCAGGACCTTGGATGGATCCAGGCTGGAGGCCGGTGCGTTGGCGGGCGCGGCAGCCGCTGCCTGCGCCATCAGGACGCGTCCGGACTGCGCGGCGTCCACGGCGCCGAACGCCGTGAGCAGCCCGATGGCGAGCCCGATGGCGCTCGCCCTCAGGAACGGGCGCCGAGCAGGCCGCATGGGTTTGGCGTTGAGAACGGTCATCGTCTATCCCCTTATTGATCTTGTAGCGCGACCGAAGCGGGTCGCTCCAGCCAGCCGCCAGCGCCGTCCGGTACCAACTCCACCAGTTCGATGCGGTCTTCGTAAACGGCGGTCACCCGACCGTCGCTCTGCCCCATGTAAACGCCCGGGTGCACCCGGTAAGTCACCTTGTCCGGTGCCATGACCAACGCAGTCAGCCCGGGTCCCCGGCCGATCGTGCCAACCATGTCCATGCTGTCGAGCGGGAACTGCTCCAGCGTCTGCTTCGGACGGTTCGGGTCCGGACGCGGGCCGCTGCCACCGCTGACATCGGTGAAGGCTTCACTGAAAGGATCGCGCAGGGCCTGCGCGGCGTATTCGAAGGTCTCGAACTGCTGCATCACGGGCAGCGGGTCGAGCGGCGGCGCGGGACGCGCCTTCACTTCGGCGGCCCAGCTTTCCAGGTTGCCCGGGGGCGGACCGCTGGTCACGCTGCGGCCGCAACCGGCGAGCAGCAGGGCCATGGCGAGGGCGGCGGGCAGGCGTGCTTGTGCAAGGCGGGCCATCTCACTTCCCTCCCTGCGGCGCGGCGGCCGGCGTGGTCGTCGCATTCGCGGCGGTCTCGTCTTCGTCGAGGTAGCGGTAGGTCTTCACCGTGCCTGCGAGCTGCAGGACGCTGTTGGGACCGATCTTGCTGCCGGGCGTCGGGTTGCGCGGGGTGAGCGAGATGTCGTGCATGGTCATGATGACCACGCGCGGCAGCGAGGCCACGCCGCTGACGAACGCGCCGAACTGGTGGTAGGTGCCGACCATGCGCAGCGAGATGGGCTTCTCGGCGTAGAACTCCTTCGGGGCTTCGGGGCCCGGCTGGAAGAGTTCGTTGGAGATGCCGGTCGCGAGCGCGGTCTGCGAGATGTCGATGATCAGGTCCGGCATCTCGGTCTTGGAAGGCAGCTGGCGCAGCATCTGCTGCAACTGCTGTTCCATCTGCGTGAGCTGGAGCTTGAGCGGTTCGAGGTTGGCGGCGCGCCCCTGCTTGTTTTCGAACTCGGCGCGGAGGTCGGCTTCCTGGCGTTCCAGGCCGGCCAGCTCGTTGCGCTGGTCGGACACGAAGAAGTACCAGGCCAGGCCGACGATCACGAGGCCGATCAGGGCGCAGAACGCGATCTTGTACTGCTGCGGCCAGGCGGACGTGTTGTTGAGGCTGAGGTCCTTCAGCGCCATCGTTTTCTGGCTCACTGGGCGCCTCCGGTGGTCGGCTTTGCAGCGGTTGCGGCGGGCGCGGCCGGCGCGGCGGCGGCGGTGGCGGCCGGTGCGGGCGCGGCGGTGGCGAACGAAGCCGGGGCGGTCACGTCGACGGGCGTGGCGACCGGGGCGGTGGCCACCGTGTCGGGGATGCCGTCGCCGTTGGTGTCCTTCGGCGCGTTCGGGTTGGCCAGCTTGACCTGCAGGTTGAACTCGTACGGCAGGCCCTTGTTGTCGCCGCGCGCTTCGATGACCGACAGCTCGGGGTTGGTCATCCAGCCGGAGCCTTCGAGGTTGCGCATGTAGGTACTGACGCGCGCGTTGGACTGCGAGCGGCCCGACAGCGTGAGCACGTCGCCTTCCTGCTTGATTGCCGAGAGCGTGACGCCGTCGGGGATCGTGCGCACCAGCGAATCGAACAGATGCACCATCTGCGAGCGGTTGGCCTGCAGCTGCTCGATGACTTCCTTGCGCGCCAGCAGCTTCGCTTTCTTCTTGTCGAGTTCCTCGATCTCCTTGATCTTGGAATCGACCTGCGTGATCTGGTCCTTGACGAACGCGTTGCGCTCGTTCTGGCCGTCGATCTGGCGGTTGTAGAACATCACGATCCCGAAGGAGATCAGCGCCGCGGCGACCGCGGACGCGCCCAGCATCGCCAGGAATTCCTTCTGCCGGAGCCGGCGGCGTTCCGCGCGCCAGGGGAGGAGGTTGATCCGTGCCATCAGTCGAAGCTCCTCAGGGCGAGGCCGCAGGCGATCATCAGCGCGGGGGCGTCCTGCGCGAGGGCGTGTGCCTGCACGCGCGGGCCGAGCGTCATTTGCGCGAGCGGGTTGGCCACCACGGTCGGCACGCCGAGCTGTTCTTCCACCATCGCGGCGATGCCGGGGATGGAGGCGCAACCGCCGGCGAGGACGATCTGGTCGACACGGTTGAATTCGCTGCCCGCGTAGAAGAACTGCAACAGTCGGCTGACCTGCTGGACCATCGCTTCCTTGAAGGGCTCGAGCACTTCGATCTCGTAGCTTTCCGGCAGCCCGCCCTGGCGCTTGGCCAGGCCGGCTTCCTCGTAGCTCAGGCCGTAGCGGCGCATCACTTCGTCGGTGAGCTGCTTGCCGCCGAACACCTGTTCGCGGCTGTAGAGGCTGCGACCGTTGCGGAGGATGTTGAGCGTGGTCATCGTGGCGCCGGTGTCGACCATCGCGATGATCCCGTCGCGCGGCGCGGACAGGCCGTCGGCGAGCAGCGAGAACGCGTTCTCGATGGCGAAGGCTTCCACGTCCATCACCCGGGCCGAGAGGCCGCCGAGTTCCAGCGCGGACACGCGGGCATCGACGTTCTCGGTGCGCGAGGCCGCGAGCAGCACCTGCACCATTTCGACGTTGCCCGGCATGGCGCCCAGCACCTCGAAGTCGAGGTTCACTTCCTCGATCGGGTACGGGATGTAATTGACCGCTTCGAGTTCGACCTGGGATTCCAGTTCGTCCTCGTCCAGGTCGGCGGGCATCGGGATGATCTTGGTGATCACCGCCGACCCGGCGACGGCCGCGGCCGCATGGCGCGCGCGGGCGCCGGACCGTGCCACGGCACGCTTGATCGCTTCGCCCACCGCCTCGACTTCGACGATGTTCTTCTCGACGACGGCGTTCGGCGGCAGCGGCTCGACCGCGTAGTGCTCTACGCGATAGCGGTTCCCGGCACGGGAGAGCTGCAGCAACTTGACCGCAGTCGAACTGATGTCGACGCCGATCAAGGGCGGCTGACTATTTGTGATCAGACCCACGTTTTCTCCCCTATTGACGGGCGCTTACGCGCACATCGTGCCCCAGAGCATTAAATAACGGACTTTAAACGTTCTGGCAACCACCCCTTCCCCGGGTGGCGGTCACAAGTCGAGACATTCCCCCTTCCAACGTCGCCGGGCGTCGATTCCGGACGGTGTTCCCCAGTCGCTCGGGACGTCGGCGTGCTACCTCTATACTCCCGGGCCACGACACCCGCAATCGGATTGGTTTGATGTCACGTTTTCGTCGTTGGCTGCGCTGGACGCTCGTCGCGTTCCTGGGCGCGGTGGTCCTGGGCGTCCTGGGTCTGACCCTCCTGTATTTCCTGATCGCTCCCAAGCTGCCCGACGTGGACGCCCTGCGCCATGTCGAACTGCAGGAGCCCATGTACGTGTACGCGCGGGACGGGCGGCTCATGGCCCTGTTCGGCGAGACGCGCCGCTACCCGATCGACATCGAGCGCGTGCCGCCGAAGTTGAAGCAGTCCTTCATCGCGATCGAGGACGCGCGCTTCTACGAACACCACGGCGTGGACTACAAGGGCGTCGCCCGCGCGGTGTGGCTGCTCGCCACCACCAACGACAAGCGCGTGCCCGGCGGATCGACGATCACGCAGCAGGTGGCGCGCCAGTTCTTCCTGAGCTCCGAGTACAGCTACACGCGCAAGCTCGCGGAAATGATGCTGGCGATGCGCATGGAGAACGAGCTGACGAAGGACGAGATCTTCGAGCTCTATCTCAACAAGAGTTTCTTCGGCAACCGCGCCTACGGCGTGGCCGCGGCCTCGGAGTTCTATTACGGCAAGTCGCTCGACCAGCTCTCGCTGGACGAAATGGCCACGCTCGCGTCGATCCCGAAGTTCCCCTCCAGCGGCAACCCGATCACCAACCCCGAGCGCGCGAAGCTGCGTCGCGACTACGTGCTGCAGCGCATGCGCGAGCTGGGCTTCATCGGCGTGGCCGAGGAACGCGCCGCGGTGTCCGTGCCGATGCACGCCACGCCGCACGAGCGCCCGGTCGAGGTCTATGCGCCGTACGTGGCCGAGATGGTGCGCCAGGCGATGGTGGCGAAGTTCGGCGGCGACGTGCTGACCAAGGGCTACCACGTCACCACCACGATCGACCCCACCCTGCAGGTGGCGGCCGACCAGGCGATCCGCGATGGCCTGGCCACCTACGACCACCGCCATGGCTGGCGCGGCGCCGAAAAGCAGGTCGACCTCGGCACCGAGTCCTCGCCCGACGCCCTGCGCGCGCACCTGCGCGGCATGTCGGTCCAGGGCGACCTGTGGCCGGCGCTCGTGACCGGTACCGGCGCGGGCACCGCGACCGTGTTGCTCGGCGACGGCACGTCGCTCGAACTGGGCGCCTCCGCCAGCACGTGGACCGGCAAGAGCCCGTCCGCATTGGTGAAGCGCGGCGACATCGTGCGCGTGCGCCGCATCGTGCCGAAGCCCGCGCTCGACAAGGACGGCAAGCCCGTCGCGTTGGCCGCCGCCGATGCGAAGCCCAAGTTCGAACTCGACCAGCTGCCGCGCGCGCAGTCCACGCTGATCTCGCTCGATGCCGACACCGGTGCGCTGCGCGCGCTCGTCGGCGGTTTCAGCTTCGCGTCCAACAAGTTCAACCGCGCCACGCAGTCGCGTCGCCAGCCGGGGTCGAGCTTCAAGCCGTTCCTCTATGCAGCGGCGTTCGAGCGCGGATTCAATCCGGCGTCGATCGTCCTCGACGCACCGGTGGTGTTCAAGGATCGCGTCGGCCACACGTGGCGCCCGCAGAACGACACCGGCGACTTCAAGGGCCCGATGCGCCTGCGCGAAGCGCTGGTGCAGTCGCGCAACCTGGTGTCGGTGCGCCTGCTCGATGCGATCGGCGTGGATTACGCGCGGAAGTACATCAGCCACTTCGGCTTCCCGATCGACCAGCTGGTCCCCAACCTGTCGATGTCGCTCGGCGCCTCGTCGCTCAAGCCGATCGACGTCGCGCGCGGCTACGCGGTGTTCGCCAACGGCGGCTACCTCGTCAATCCGTGGTTCGTCGATGAAGTGAAGGACCGCAACGGCACGGTGATCTTCAAGGAGAAGCCGCCGATCGCCTGCCGCGGGTGCGGCCAGCGCGCGGGGCAGGAAACCGCGTCGAGCGTCGTCGATGGCTTCGACCTCGGCAACGCGCCCGCGCCGGTCGCCAAGCCCGCCGGCGACAAGGCGCAGGCCAAGCCGACGGCCCCGCCGCCGGACGCCGTCCTCGCGCCCCGCGCGATCGACGAGCGCGTGGCCTACCAGCTCGTCTCGATGATGCGCGACGTCGTGCAGCGCGGCACCGGCACGGCCGCCAAGGTGCTCGGCCGCGAAGACGTCGGCGGCAAGACCGGCTCCACCAACGACCACCGCGATGCGTGGTTCTCCGGCTTCGGCGGCAACATGGTGACCACCGTGTGGGTGGGCCGCGACAAGTTCGAGTCGCTGGGCTATCGCGAATACGGCGGCAAGGCCGCGTTGCCGATCTGGATCGACTACATGCGCGTCGCGCTGAAGGATCGTCCGATCATGGCCAACGATCCGCCCGACGGCATGGTCAAGGTCTCCGTCGGCGCCGGCGGCCAGCTGCTGCCGGAAGGCAACGGCGGCATCGTCGAGTGGGTGAAGAACGAAGACCTCGAGAAGATGGAGAACTACGTGGACTACGGTCCCGAGGACACGGCGCCGAGCGAAGAGGCGTTCGACATCTTCTGAGTCGACATCGCAACGACGGGCCGATGCTAGAGTCGGCCCGGGTCTCAACGGAGGACGCGCCATGCACCACGCCCGTCAGCACGCCGAGACCAGGACCCGCGAACGCCGCCACCGCCTCGCCCACGAGGCCGCGCGGCTGATGGCCGAAAGCGGCATCCGCGACTACCACCAGGCCAAGCTCAAGGCCGCCGAGCGCCTGGGCATCCACGACGACGCCTCCCTGCCCCGCAACCGCGAGATCGAAGACGCGTTGCGCGAATACCAGCGCCTGTTCCGCGGCGATGCGCAGGCCACGGGCCTGCGCCAGCGTCGCGACGCCGCACTGCGCGCGATGGATTTCTTCGCTGCCTTCGAACCGCGCCTCGTCGGCCCCGTGCTCGACGGCACCGCCGATCGCCATGCGCCCGTGGCGCTGCACTTGTACACCGACGACGCCGACGCCGTGCCGCGCGCGCTCGAACAACACGGCATCCCCGCCGAGTCGCGCGCGCGCCGCATCCGCCTGGATCGCGAACGCGCCGCCGACGTGCCGGTGTGGTTGTTCAGCGCCGAAGACCTGACGTTCGACCTCACGGTGCTGCCGCTCGATGCATTGCGCCAGGCGCCGCTGTCGTCGTTCGACGAGAAGCCGGTGAAGCGCGCGTCCGCCGTGCAGCTGCGCGCGTTGCTCGCAGACGAAGAGATCTCCGGGTACGAAGCCGGCGGTTGATCCCCTGAAACGCAAACGCCCCGCGCGAGGCGGGGCGTTGCGTGGATCGCTTGCGTTGCCGGATCAGCGCTTGTCGAGCGCCTTGTAATCGCGTTCGGCGTAACCGGTGTAGATCTGGCGCGGGCGGCCGATCTTCGCTTCCGGATCGGTCTGCTGCTCCAGCCAATGCGACACCCAGCCGGCGGTGCGCGCGATGGCGAACATCACGGTGAACATCTCGGTCGGGATGCCCAGCGCCTTGTAGATGATGCCGGAGTAGAAATCGACGTTCGGGTAGAGCTTGCGCTGCACGAAGTAATCGTCCTTCAGCGCGGCCTCTTCCAGCTTCACGGCCACGTCGAGCAGTGGATCGTTGACGCCGAGTTCGCCGAGCACCTTGTGCGTCATCTCGCGGATGATCTTCGCGCGCGGGTCGAAGTTCTTGTACACGCGATGGCCGAAGCCCATCAGGCGGAAGCCCGACTCCTTGTTCTTCGCCTTCTCCACCGCGGCGCCGACGTGTTCCGGACGCCCGATTTCCTCGAGCATCTTCAGCACGGCTTCGTTCGCACCGCCATGCGCCGGGCCCCACAGCGCGGCGACGCCGGCGGCGACGCACGCATACGGGTTGGCACCGGTGGAACCGACGAGGCGCACGGTGGACGTGGACGCGTTCTGCTCGTGGTCGGCGTGCAGGATGAAGAGCAGGTCCAGCGCCTTGGCGGCGGTGGGGCTGAGCTCCAGCGGCTCGCTCGGCACTTCCTTCATCATGTGCAGGAAGCGCGTGGTGTATTCGAGGTTGTTCTTCGGATAGCGGATCGGCCAGCCGATCGAATAGCGGTAGCACGCGGCGGCGATCGTCGGCACCTTGGCGATCAAACGGATCGCGGCGAGGCGGCGCTGTTCGGCGTCTTCCAGGTCCAGCGAGCCGTGGTAGAAGCTCGCCATCGAACCGAGCATGCCGACCATCATCGCCATCGGATGCGCGTCGTGGCGGAAGCCGTAGAGGAACGTGCGGAACGCCTCGTGCATCATCGTGTGATGCGTGACTTCGTGCTCGAAGCTTTCGAACTCGGTCTTGTTCGGCAACTCGCCGTGCATCAGCAGGTAGGCCACTTCGAGGAAGCTGGAGTTGTTGGCCAGCTGTTCGATCGGGTAACCGCGATACAGCAGCACGCCGGCATCGCCATCGATGTAGGTCACGGCGGACTTGCACGCGGCGGTGGCGGTGAAGCCCGGGTCGTAGGTGAAGCAACCGGTTTCCTTCGGCAGCTTCGCGATGTCGATGCACGGCTGGCCGAGCACCGGGTGCTGCACGGGCAACGCGACAGTCTTGTCGCCGGCGGTCAGCGTCACCTGGTCGAGTTTGGACACAACGCACTCCTGCGGAGATTTCGATGGCCGTCGATGGACGGCGGAAGAGCCGCGGGCCTGCCGCGGAAGGCCGGAATTATTGCATAGCGCCCAAGCGCGACACCCCGGACTTTCGACCCATGGCACGCAACGCGGCGTCATGGCGAAACCGATGGATTGCACTAAAAAAGCTGCGTCGCTCCTGCAAACGAAACGGCCGCCCTGGGGCGGCCGTCGTGTCGTGGTGCGCGTGCCGGGGCACGCCGCCGCGAGGATTACTTCTGCGCGTAGCGCTTGCGGAACTTGTCGACGCGACCGCTGGTGTCGATGCGGCTCGACTGGCCCGTGTAGAACGGGTGCGACATCGAGGACACTTCGATCTTCACGAGCGGGTATTCCTTACCGTCTTCCCACTTGGTCGTTTCCTTGCTGCCAAGGGTGGAGCGGGTCAGGATCTTGAAATCCGAGGTCACGTCCTGGAAAACGACGTCACGATATTCGGGATGGATGCCGGTCTTCATGGCGTGTTACCGAGTCTGTGCGAGGAAAGAGCGGCATTTTAGCCGTCCTGCAGAGCCCGGCGCAACCCGATCGGGGCGCGGAAGGCTGAACCGACGGCCCCGCTCCGGGCCTCAACCGGCCGCCAGGGCCGATGCCAGCAGGGTTTCGAAGCGGGCCTGGTCGTACCGGCGCAGGATGGCCACGTTGTCCGGCCGGCCCTCCTCGCGGCGCCAGTCCACGATCGTGGCCCCGCGCGCGTGCCGCCCTTCCAGCTCGACGGCCATCGGCCGCTCCACGACCTCCAGCGCCCCCTCCGGCCGCAGGGCCAGCGCCATCGCGAGGGCATCGGCCGAATGCCAGTCCTCGCCGCGGCGGCCGGCGGCCCAGGTCCGGGTCTTCCTCGAGATCGTGTCGTAGAAGCGGGCGCGCGGCGAATCGGCCTGCAGCCAGCGCTCGAAGGTCTCGTGCGCGAACCCATGGGCCATCGTGGCCTCCCAGTCCGCCAGTTCGATGCGCGGGAAGGACGAGAACACGATGTGCGCGGCTTCCGGGTCGAAGGCGACGTTGAACTCCGCCGCCGCGCTGATGTTGCCGTGCGCGGTGACCGCGCCGCCCATCACCACGCAGCGCGCGATACGTTGCGGCAGCGTCGGGTCCAGCTTCAGCGCGAGCGCGAGGTTGGTCAGCGGGCCGAGCGCGACGAGCAGCAGCTTGCCGGCGTGCGCGTGCGACAGGCGCAGGATCGCGAGGGCGGCGTGTTCCGGATGCGGCGTGCGCGTCGGGTGCGCGTAGGCCACGTCGCCGAACCCATCCAGGCCATGCACGTAACCGGCGTCGCGCGCGGGATGCAACAGCGGCGCTTCCGCGCCGGCGAACACCGGGGCATCGCTCTTCGCCACTTCGCACAGCTTCAGCGCGTTGCGCACCGTGTGCGCGAGGCCGACGTTGCCGGCCGCGATCGTCAAGCCGACGACCTCGTGGCGCGGATCGTCGAAGGCCATCAGGAGTGCGAGGGCGTCGTCGACGCCGGGATCGGTGTCGATGAGCAGGGGAATGCGATCGGTCATGGGATTGCAGGTCTCGAAAGTCAGGCGGAAGCGTAACGCGCCGCGCCACCGACCCAGCGGTGGACGATGCGATCGGCCAGCGCGGGGTCGTCGGCGAGCAGCGTGTCGGCGAGTTCGCGCACTTGCGGCAGCAACGCTGCATCGCGCGCGAGGTCGGCGACGCGGAACGCGGCCAGGCCGGTCTGGCGCGTGCCGAGCAGTTCACCCGGGCCGCGCAGCTGCAGGTCTTTTTCGGCGATGACGAAGCCATCGTTGGTTTCGCGCATCGTTTCCAGGCGTTGCCGCGCCATCTGCGACATCGGCGACTGGTACAGCAGCACGCAACTCGACGCCGCACTGCCCCGCCCCACCCGCCCGCGCAACTGGTGCAGCTGCGACAGGCCCAGGCGTTCGGCGTTCTCGATCACCATCAGCGAAGCGTTGGGCACGTCGACGCCCACTTCGATCACCGTGGTCGCGACGAGAAGATCCAGCGTGCCTTCCTTGAACGCGCGCATCGTCGCCTGCTTCTCCGACGCCTTCATGCGCCCGTGCACCAGGCCCACGCGTGCCTTCGGCAGTGCGGCGGACAGCGCGTCGAACGTGGACTGCGCGGCCTGCGCGATGACTTCGTCGCTGTCGTCGATCAGCGTGCACACCCAATAGGCCTGGCGGCCTTCGGCGCACGCGGCGCGGATGCGTTCGACGAGGTCGGGGCGTTTCTCCGCGCTCAGCGCGACGGTCTGCACCGGCGTGCGGCCGGGCGGGAGTTCGTCGATCGCCGAGACATCGAGGTCCGCATAGGCCGCCATCGCGAGCGTGCGCGGGATCGGCGTTGCCGTCATCACGAGCTGGTGCGGCACGCGATCGCCGCCGGCGCCCTTGTCGCGCAGCGCGAGGCGCTGGTGCACGCCGAAGCGGTGTTGTTCGTCGACGATCGCGAGCGCGAGGTCATCGAAGGCGACGGCGTCCTGCATCAGCGCGTGCGTACCGACGACGACTTGCGCCTCGCCCGACGCGACCGCCGCGAGCACGTCGCGCCGCGCGCGTCCGGTCACCTTTCCGGCGAGCCACGCCACGCGCACGCCGAGCGGCTCGAGCCACGCGCGCAGGTTGGCGAGGTGTTGTTCGGCGAGGAGTTCCGTGGGCGCCATCAACGCGGCCTGGCGTCCCGATTCGACGGCGAGCATCGCCGCTAGCGCCGCGACGACGGTCTTGCCGCTGCCGACATCGCCCTGCACCAGGCGCAGCATCGGATGCGGTTGCGCGAGGTCGTGGCGCAGTTGCGCGAACACGCGTTCCTGCGCACCGGTCAGCGCGAACGGCAACGCATCGCGCAGGCGTTGCGCGAGGGCGCCGGCGGTCGCGAGGGCGGGCGCGCGATGCCGCTGCAAGGCGATGCGCTGGCGACGCAGGCTCAAGTGATGCGCCAACAGTTCTTCGAGCGCCAGGCGCTGCTGCGACGGATGCGTGCCCGCCAGCAACGCGGGGACGTCGGCATCGCGCGGCGGCCGGTGCATCGTCAGCAACGCGTCGCGCAGCGAAGGCAGGTCGAGGGCCGCGCGCATGGGCTCGGGCAGCAGCTCCAGCGCTTCCGCATCCGGCAACCGATCCAGCGCCTGCCCGATCAACTTGCGCAATGCACCGGGCCCGATGCCTTCGATCGCGGGATACACCGGATCGAGGCGTTCACCGAGCGCATCGTCGCCGGCCTCGGCGACCACGCGATAACTCGGATGCACGATCTCCAGCCCGTTGCCGCCCGCGCGCGGCGTGCCGTAGCAGCGCACGCGCGCGCCGACGGCGAACTGCGCCACCTGCTGCGCGCGGAAATGGAAGAAGCGCAGGAGCAACGTGCCCTGCGACTCGTCGCTGATCGCCACGCGCAACGAAGGCCGATAGCGGAACCCGCGTTCGACCGCTTCCACCGTGCCTTCCACCTGCGCCGCGATGCCGGGGCGCAACAGGCGGATCGGCACGATCGTGGTGCGGTCTTCGTACTGGCGCGGCAGGTGCAGCCACAGGTCCTGCAGCGTCACCAATCCGCGGGCGGCCAGTTTTTCCGCCACGCGCGCGCCCACGCCGGACAGCGTCGACAACGGCGCATCGCCGACGGCGGCGAACGACAACGGAGCGGCGGCGCGCGCCACGCGGGTCAGGGCACCAGGATCAATCGAGCACGACGATCGCGTCGACCTCGAACGCCGCACCGCGCGGCAACGACGCCACGCCGATCGTCGAGCGCGCCGGATACGGCGCTTCGAAGTAATCGGCCATCACCGCGTTGACGCGGGCGAACTGGTCGAGGTCCGTCAGGTACAGGCCCAGGCGCACGACGTCGTCGAGCGAACCGCCCGCCGCTTCGCACACCGCGCGCAGGTTGTCGAAGGCGCGGCGCGCCTGCGCGTCGATGTCGCCTTCGATCAGCAGGCCGGTGCCGGGATCCAGCGCGATCTGGCCGGACAGGTACACGGTGTCGCCCTTGCGCACGGCCTGCGAATACGGGCCGATGGCGGCGGGGGCATGTTCGGAGTGGATGGGTTGGCGCGGCATGGGCGAAGCCCCCGGGAATGCGAGGCCGCCAGTGTAAGCGCGGCGCTAGAGGCGCTGCACGCCGTGCACCACGCCGAGGCGGCGCACGCGGCGGATCACGTCGGCCAGGTGCTTGCGGTCATGCACTTCGATCGAGAAGCGGATCGCGCTGATGTTGCTGTCGCGCTCCACGTATTCGACGCGGTCGATGTTGGATTCGGCCTGCGCGATCGCGGCGGCCACCTGCGCGAGCACGCCCGGGCGGTTGTCCACTTCGATCTTCAGCGCGGCCTGGTAGTCGCCGGTGACCTCGCGGTCCCAGCCCACGGGCACCCAGCGCTCCGGCGACTTGCGCAGCTCGGCGACGTTCGGGCATTCCAGGCGATGCACCACCAGTCCGCGGCCCGCGGTGTGGTAGCCCATGATGTCGTCGCCCGGGATCGGCAGGCAGCAGTTGGCGAAGGTGACCACGCCGCGTTCGCTGCCGGTGATCAGGATGAGGTCCGTCGGTTGCAGCGCGCGCGCGGCGGCGAGCAGGTCGTCGGTGTCCGCGTCGGTGCGGTCGGCGGCGGCGCGCGCCAGGACCTGGGCCACCTGCGACGGCATGCGGTTGCCGAGCGCGATGTCGGCGAGCAGCGCTTCCAGGCGCGGGTAACGGTGTTCGGAAAGATAGGTGTCGAGGCGTTGCTGCGGCAGGCGGTCGAGCGAGGTGTCCAGTGCTTCGAGTGCGCGATCGAGCATGCGATGGCCCAGCTGCACCGCGTCTTCGTGTTCCAGGTGCTTGAGCTGGTGCCGGATCGCGGTGCGCGCCTTGCCCGAGACCACGAACTCCAGCCACTGCGGTTTCGGCGCCGAGGACTTGGCGGTGATGATCTCCACCGTCTGCCCGCTCACCAGCTTCGTGCGCAGCGGCACCAGCGTGCGGTCCACGCGCGCGGCGACCGCCTTGTTGCCGACGTCGGTGTGCACCGCGTAGGCGAAGTCGAGCACGGTGGCGTTGCGCGGCAGCGAGAGGATCGCGCCCTTCGGCGTGAACAGGTACACCTCGTCCGGGAACAGGTCGACCTTGACGTTTTCCAGGAACTCCAGCGACGACCCGGTGGCGCGCTGCGATTCGACGAGGTTGGCGATCCACTGGTGCGCGCGGCTCTGCGCGCTGTTGGGCGCATCGCCGCCGTGCTTGTACGACCAGTGCGCCGCGATGCCGCGCTCGGCGATCAGGTCCATTTCTTCCGTGCGGATCTGCACTTCGATCGGCGAGCCGTACGGCCCGAACAACACGGTGTGCAGCGACTGGTATCCGTTGGCCTTCGGGATCGCGATGAAATCGCGGAAGCGCCCGTCGAGCGGCTTGAACGCGGTGTGGACGACGCCGAGTGCGTGGTAACACTCCGGCACGGTGCGCACCACGATGCGGAAGCCGAACACGTCCATCAGCTGGTCGAGCGTCTTGCCTTCCGCGCGCATCTTGCTGTAGATGCTCCACGGCGACTTGATGCGCCCGACCAGGCGATACGAGAAGCCTTCCTTCGTCAGGCGCTGCGCCATGCGCGCTTCGATTTGCGTGAGCGCTTCGCGCCGCACCACCGGCTGCATGCGGATGCGCTTTTCGATGACCGCGTGGCGCCACGGATGCAGGCCGCGGAAGCCGAGGTCCTGCAGTTCGGCCTTGATCAGGTTCATGCCGAGGCGCTGCGCGATGGGCGCGTAGATCTCCAGCGTCTCGGCGGCGATGCGGCGGCGCGCTTCGGGATTCTGCGCGCCCAGCGTGCGCATGTTGTGCAGGCGGTCGGCGAGCTTGATCAGGATCACGCGCAGGTCGCGCGCCATCGCCAGCAGCATCTTTCGGAAGCTTTCGGCGGCGGCTTCCTGGCGGTCGCGGAAGTGGAGCTTGTCCAGCTTGGTGACGCCGTCGACCAGGTCGGCCACGGTTTCGCCGAATTCGTTGGCGATCGCCGCGCGCGTGAGCGGCGTGTCTTCGATGGTGTCGTGGAGGATCGCGGCGATCAGCGTTTCGACGTCCAGCCGTTCCTCGGCCAGCACCGTCGCCACCGCCACCGGGTGGGTGATGTAGGGCTCGCCCGACTTGCGGGTCTGGCCGACGTGGGCCGCGGCCCCGACGGCCCAGGCGCGGCGCAACAACACGACCTGGTCGGCCGGCAGGTAGTTGGCGGCCTTCTCCAGCGCGAGCACGTACTCGGGCACCGCCGCGACGGGCGGTTCGGCGAGCAGGTGCGCGGGCTGCGACGGGGTCATGCGACTGAGCCTACGCGTGCGGGCCCGAAGCGGCAAACCACGGGCCCGGAACGAAAAAGGCCCCGCAAGCGGGGCCTTTCGATCTCGGGTGGAGCAGCGGCCTCAGTCGTCGCCCTTCGACATGTCGTCGTCGGCCACCACTTCGGCTGCGGCCCATTCCAGCGCCTCGCGTTCCTTGCGCTCCCGCTCGGACTTGTCGACGGCATCGATGAACTCGAGGTCGATCATGCGGGCGGCGATTTCGCGCAGGGCGAGGACCGTGGGCTTGTCGTTGGCTTCGGCGTTGTCGAGGCGGGGCTCGACGCCATTGGCGAGCTGGCGCGCGCGCTTGGCGGCCATCATCACGAGTTCGAAGCGGTTATCGACCACTTCCAGGCAATCTTCGACGGTAATGCGGGCCATGGGGCTCCGGGGCCTTGCGGCCTGGCTAGAACAGAAGGGGCGCGATTGTAGGGGCGCGCCTGCGCCGGGCGCAAGCGTGTCCTTGGAAAATCAAGCGCTTAGGCTGAACCGGCCTCGTCCAGGAGCGCCGCGATCAGGCCCTCGTGGCGCGCCTGCTGCAGCGGACGGCGCAGGCGGCTGGCCACGAAGATCGCGCCCATCTCGGCCACGGCGGTCGCGAAGTCCTCGTTGACGATGACGTAGTCGAACTCGTCGTAGTGCGACATCTCCTCGCGCGCGGCGGCGAGCCGGCGCTGGATGGTCTCTTCGCTGTCCTGCCCGCGCGCCCGCATCCGCTGCTCCAGCGCATCGCGCGACGGCGGCAGGATGAAGATGCTCACCGCGTCGGGCACCTGCTTCTGTACCTGCTGGGCGCCCTGCCAGTCGATTTCCAGCAGCACGTCCTTGCCGCTGGCCAACTGCGGTTCGACCGATTGCTTGGCCGTGCCCTTCCAGTCGCCGTGCACCAGCGCGTGCTCGAAGAAGTCGCCGTCGGCGACCATCTGCTTGAACTGCGCGGCATCGATGAAGTGATAGTGCTCGGCGTGCCGTTCGCCCGGGCGCGGCGCGCGCGAGGTGAACGAGATCGACAGGCAGATGTTCGGGTCGCGGGCCAGGCACGCGTTGACGATGCTGGATTTCCCCGCACCGGAAGGCGCCGCCACGATGAAGAGGGTGCCGCGCATGGTGGTCATTCGATGTTCTGGATCTGTTCGCGGACCTGGTCGATCAATACCTTCAGTTCCACCGCCGCGGCGGAGGTGCGGGCATCGACCGACTTGCTGCCCAGCGTGTTGGCTTCTCGGTTGAACTCCTGCAGCAGGAAGTCCAGGCGGCGGCCCACCGGCTCGCGCTGGCCCAGCACGCGGCGCAGTTCGGCGACGTGGCTTTCCAGGCGGTCCAGTTCTTCGTCGACGTCGAGCTTTTGCAGGCCGAGTACCAGTTCCTGTTCGAAGCGGCCCGGATCGACGGGCTGGGCGAGTTCGGACAGGCGCAGTTCGAGCTTCTGGCGCAGCGCGGCGCGGATGTCCGGCACCAGCGCGCGGACTTCGCCCGCGATGCGCGCGATGCCGTCCACGCGTTCGCTGATGGCGGCCGACAGCGCGGCGCCTTCACGTTCGCGGCCGGCGACGAAGTTGGCCAGCACCGTGTCCAGCAATTCGAGGGTAGCGGCGTGCAGCGCGGCCGGATCGGTCGCGCGCGTGCCGAGCACGCCCGGGAACGCCAGCAATTCGGTGAAACCCACCTGCATCGACGGGAAGCGCGCCTGCAGGTCCTGCGCCAGGGTGGACAGGCGCTCGACCACGGTAGCGTCGATCTGCAGGGCTTCGCCGCCTTCGGGCGCGCGCAGGCGCAGGCCCAGTTCGACCTTGCCGCGGGAAATCTTCGAGGAGACGCGTTCGCGCAGCTGGGGTTCCAGCACGCGCAGTTCGTCCGGCATGCGCACGCCGATCTCGAGGAAGCGGTGGTTCACCGACCGCACTTCGCACGACAGCGTGCCCCAGGGCGTGGTGCGTTCGCCGGAGGCGAAGGCGGTCATGCTGCGGATCACGTGCACGTCCAGGCGGGGCAACGGGAGGCGGATGGTAATCTAGCGGCCCCCATTTTTCCGGAATGCCCATGCCCGTCGTGCGCCCCAGCGGCCGCATGCCCGACCAGCTGCGCGCCGTCACCATCGAGCGCGGCTACACGCGGCATGCCGAGGGCTCCGTCCTCGTCTCCTTCGGCCAGACCCGCGTGCTCTGCACGGCCAGCGTCGACAACAAGGTCCCGCCGTTCCTCCGCGGCAAGGGCGAAGGCTGGGTCACGGCCGAGTACGGGATGCTCCCGCGCGCCACCCACACCCGGTCCGATCGTGAGGCTTCGCGCGGCAAGCAGGGCGGGCGCACGCTCGAGATCCAGCGGCTGATCGGCCGTGCGCTGCGCGCCTGCGTGGACCGCAATGCCCTCGGCGAACGCACCATCACGCTCGACTGCGATGTCCTGCAGGCCGACGGCGGCACGCGCACCGCCGCGATCACCGGCGCCTACGTCGCGCTGGTCGATGCCGTGCGCTGGATGCAGGCCCGCAAGGAACTCACGCGCGATCCGATCCACGGCGCGGTCGCCGCGGTCTCGGTGGGCATCTACCAGGGCGTGCCGGTGCTGGACCTGGATTACGCGGAAGACAGCGGCTGCGACACCGACATGAACGTCGTGATGAACGACGGCGGCGGTTTCATCGAGTTGCAGGGCACGGCGGAAGGCCACGCGTTCCGCCGCGACGAACTCGATGCGCTGCTCGGCCTGGCCGAAACGGGCATCGCCGAGCTGCTCGCCGCGCAGCGCGCGGCACTGGACGGACCGCGGCCGTGAGCGGCAAGCGCCTCGTCCTGGCGAGCGGCAACGCAGGCAAGCTGGTGGAACTGCGCGAACTGCTCGCCGACACCGGCTTGTCGTTGCACGCGCAATCGGAGTTCGGCGTCGACGACATCGACGAAACCGGACTGACCTTCGTCGAGAACGCGCTGCTGAAAGCACGCAATGCCGCGCGCGCCACCGGCCTGCCCGCGCTCGGCGATGACTCGGGGTTGTGCGTCGATGCGCTCGGCGGCGCACCGGGGTTGTATTCGGCACGCTACGCCGGCACACATGGCGATGCGCAGGCCAACATCGCCAAGTTGCTCGAAGCGCTGCGCGATGTGCCCGATGCCGCGCGCACCGCGCACTTCCACGCCGTCGTCGTGCTGCTGCGCCACGCGGACGATCCGCAACCGATCATCGCCGAAGGCCGCTGGCCGGGCCGCATCCTGCACGCGCCGCGCGGCGATGGCGGATTCGGGTACGACCCCGTGTTCCTCGACGCCGCGCTGGGACGCTCCGCCGCCGAACTCGACGCCGACACCAAGCACGCGCGCAGCCATCGCGGCCTCGCGCTGTCGGTGTTGCGGGCGCGCCTGCACGAACTCTGAGGCGCCGATGTCGCTCGCCACGCCTCCGCTGTCGTTGTACGTCCACTTGCCGTGGTGCGTGCGCAAGTGCCCGTACTGCGATTTCAATTCGCACCAGCAGCGCGGCGCGTTGCCGTTCGCCGCGTATGTCGATGCGTTGATCGCGGACCTCGACCAGGATTTGCCGCTCGCGTGGGGACGCGTCGTCAACTCGGTGTTCTTCGGCGGCGGCACGCCGTCGTTGTTCCCGCCCGAGGCGATCGATGCGTTCCTGCAGCAGGCCAGCGCGCGGCTGCGCTTTGCGCCGGGTCTGGAGATCACGCTCGAAACCAATCCCGGCACGGCCGAACACGGACGCTTCGAAGGCTATCGCGCCGCCGGCGTGAACCGATTGAGCTTCGGCATCCAGAGTTTCGACGACGGCTGCCTGCAACGCCTCGGCCGCATCCACGACAGCCGCGAAGCCGTCGCGGCGGTGAAGCTGGCGCAGGACGCGGGCTTCGACAACTTCAACCTCGACCTGATGTACGCGCTGCCTGGCCAGACGCTCGAGATGGCCGTGCACGATGTCGAACGCGCACTCGCGCTCGAACCCACGCACCTGTCGCATTACCAGCTCACGCTGGAACCCAACACCGTGTTCGCCGCCCGCCCGCCGCAGGGCCTGCCCGACGAAGACGCGAGCTGGGACATCCAGGAGGCCTGCCAGGCGCGCATCGCCGAAGCGGGCTTCGAGCATTACGAAGTGTCGGCGTACGCCAAGCCTGGCCGGCAGTGCGCGCACAACCTCAATTACTGGCGATTCGGCGATTACCTGGGCATCGGCGCCGGCGCGCACGGCAAGCTGACGCTGGGGGCGGAGCAATCGGTGCTGCGCCGGTGGAAGGTCAAGCATCCGACCGACTATCTCGTGCAGGCGGGCCATCCCGGCGCGATCGGCGGCGACGAACGCCTGTCGGCCGAACGCCTCCCGTTCGACTACATGCTCAATGCCTTGCGCTTGCACGAAGGCTTCGCGCTGGACGCCTTCGAAGCGCGCACGGGGCTGGCGCGCGCGGCGATCGCCCCGCAACTCGACGCCGCGGTAGACCGCGGCTGGCTGACGATCGACCCGTCCGGCCACGTGGCGCCGACCGAACTGGGGCGGCGCTTCAACAACGACGTGGTCGGGTTGTTCCTCGCCGACTGAGCCGATCGCCACCGCCATTCGCCTCCGAATGTGGACCGGGGCTGGCCGCGGGCCTCATGGGCGTGATAAGAAGCGAAGAACGTACCGCGCGAGCGTCCGATGCCCGTTTCATTCGACCTGCCCGGCGCCCACGCACCCCCCACCCTCGCCTCGGCCAATCTTCCGCGCCGGGTGCGTCGCGTGCTGGAGCACCTCCTCAGCCTCGTGTCCGACGAGATGGCACGCCATCTGTCGTCGATGCTCAACGAGATGGAACAGCAACTGTTCCGCCTCGCCGACCATGCGCGCAACCCGGGCATGCAGGCCGCGCACATGGAAACGCTGCGCACGCTGCGCCTGAATCGCGCGGACCTCGTGCCCCGTTACCTGATGGGCCTGGAAGCCGCGCTCGCCGGCATCCGCGATCCGCGCACGGCCAGCCGCCTCGGCGTCACCGGCGCGCAGGGCCCGTCGTTCCGCAACCTGGCGCTGGTCGACGACGAATCGATGGACGAGGACTCGGTGCTGCGCGATGTCGCGCTGCGGCACGAATCCCGCGCCAGCCTGCCCCTCCACCTGCTCGGCCAGCGCTTCGGCGTGCTGGCGGGCCAGCCGGCGTTCGACGCCGAGCGCCTGCCGGTGGGTCCGCAGATGCTCGGCCGCATCCTGCGCGAGGCCGCCGGTTCGCTGCAGATCGGCATGGAGGCGCGGCTGCTGCTGTATCGCACCTACGATCGCGTGGTGATGCAGCACTTCTCGCAGATCGCCGAGACGATGAACGCCCTGCTCGAGCGCGACGGCATCCTGCCCAGCCTGGCGTACGTGCCGATCCGGGTGCGGCCGGTGCTGCAGAACCCCGATCCTTCGCGCGCCAAGCCGCGCGACGAGCGCGGTCGCCCGCGCGGTGAAGCGCCCGCCAACATCGGGCTCGGCATGGGCGATGGCGGCAGCGGTGGCGGTCATTCGCACGGCGGCGGCCAAGGCGGAAGTGGTGGCGCGAGTGCTGGTGGCAGCGGAAGTGGTGGCGGTGGTGGTGGGTCCGGTGGCGGTGCCGTCGCGGGTGGCCGGCGTTCCGGCGATGCCGCGGACGGTGGCGATGGCGGCGACGGTCACGCGGGCGGTGGTGGCGGTGGATCCGCAGGCACGCGCCGCGGCGGCCACGCCTCGCAACGCGACGGCGGCCCGCGTCCGCACACGGCGTGGCTCGGCGAGACCGACGCCAACGACGAGCCCTACGACGAACAGGCCGCCTTCGCGCTGCTGCAGCAATTGCTGTCAGGCCGCCGCGACCTGATCGGCAAGCTGCGTCCGGCCCAGCCCGAACGCGTGCGCCAGGAACTCGATACCAAGGATCTGCTCGGCGCGCTCGACGGCATGCCGATCACCGCGGCCTCGCCCACGGGCAGCCCGCGCAGCCTGCTCGACATCAAGCAGACGCTGCTGGCGCAGTCGCGCCAGCTGCACGGCAAGGGCGCGCAGTTCGCGCGCGAAGACAACGACGCCTTCGAACTGCTCGGCATGCTGTATTCGCAGATCGAACGCGAAGTGCGGCGCGACACGCCCGCGGTCGGCCTGCTGGGCCGCCTGCAGGTACCGCTGCTGCGCGTGGCGCTGCAGGATCGCGCGTTCTTCGTGCGCCAGCAGCATCCGGCGCGCCAGTTGCTCAACGCGGTCGCCGAATCCGGCGCCAACTGGCTGAGCGACGAGGAAGTCGATCCGCAACTGGTGCATTCGCTGCGCAACGCGGTCGAACACGTCGTCCAGCATTTCAAGGAAGACCCGGCGGCGTTCGACACCGCCAACCGCGAACTGCAGACCAACCTGCAGCACCTGGCGCGCAAGGCCGAAGTCACCGAGCGCCGGCACGTGGAAGCCGCGCGCGGCAAGGAAAAGCTCGAACTCGCCAAGCGCCGCGCCAACGATGTCATCGAGGCGTCGGTCAAGGACCAGCGCCTGCCGAAGTTCGTGCGCGCGCTGCTCAACCAGGCCTGGTCCGACGTCCTCACGCTGACCTCGCTGCGCCATGGCGAAGAGTCGGAGGAGTGGCATCGCCAGGTCGAGGCGACGCAGCAGATCGTCGCGGCCACCGGCAAGGGCGGCACGCAGACCGACGGCAAGCTCGCCGAACAGATCGAAGGGTCGCTGGTGCAGGTCGGCTACCACGCCGACGAAGCCGCCGCGATCGCGCGCCGCCTGACCACGGGCATCGGCGAGGAAGAAGACGATCCGGCCTCGCGCACCGAACTGGCGATGAAGCTCAAGGCGCGTGCGCGCCTGGGCGAAGACACCGATGCACCGAAGCCCAAGCTCCCGCCGCGCACGAAGGACGAGCAGGCGGCCTACGACCACCTGCGCACGCTGCCCTTCGGCACGTGGTTCGAATTCGTCAGCAACCAGCAGGGCGATCGCGTGCGGCGGCGCCTGTCGTGGTTCAGCCCGGTCACCGACAACGCGTTGTTCGTCAACCAGCGCGGCCAGCGCGTGGGCGAACAGTCGCTCGACAGCCTCGCGCGCATGATGTCGATGGGCCAGGCGCACGTGGTCACCGCGGACAAGGGCCGCATGGTCGACCGCGCATGGCAGGCCGCGCTCGGCGCGCTGCGCAGCTTCGCCGGCAGTGGCCAGGCACCCCAGGAGGGCACCGCGTGATCGATGAATTCCGACGTGCGCGGCGCCGCAAGGTGCCCGATACGGTGATGGTGGTGGACACGATGGTCGACAGCGTGGTCGGCCGTCTCGGCAACCTGTCGGAGACCGGCATGCTGCTGATGGCCAACGCGGCGCTGGTCGAGGACGCGCTGTACCAGTTCCGCTTCAACCTCAACGATGCGCACGGGCGCGAGACGCCGCTGGAAGTGGGCGCGCACCTGCTGTGGCAGGACGCGGCGCACGCCTCGGGCCAGCGCTGGACGGGCTTCCGCTTCATCACGGTCCCGGAAGAGCACATGCGCCAGCTGCGCGACTGGATCGACGGGCCCGGCGGTCAGTTCGAATAAAGGCGGATTCCCCCGGCCTGCGGCACAATCGGCGTCCCCCGTGTCGCCGAGCCACGCACATGCGCCCCGACCTGCCCGCGCTCTACGCCGATCATCTCTACATGCTCAAGCGGCGCGCCGACGAGGCGCTGCACCGCGGCGGCTTCGACGCGCTCGTGGTGCCGAGCGGCCGCCTGCACTACCAGGTGTTCGACGATCGCGACTATCCCTTCGCGGTGAACCCGCAGTTCAAGGCGTGGGTGCCGCTGGTGCGCGTGACGGACAGCTGGCTGGTGTACGTGCCCGGCCATCGGCCGAAGGTGATCTACCACCAGCCGTTCGATTACTGGCACGTCGTGCCGGGCACGCCGACGGGTGCGTGGACGGAGCACATGGACGTCGTGGTGATCCGCACGCCGGAAGAAGCGCTGCAGCACCTGCCGAAGAATGCCGCGCGTTGCGCGATCCTCGGCGAGCCGCAGAGTGCGCTCGGCGAGTTCGTGCCGAACAATCCGCCGGCGGTGGTGGCGTACCTGGAATACGAGCGCGCGTTCAAGACCGCGTACGAAGTCGAGATGATGCGCGGCGCCAGCCGCATCGGCGTGCGCGCGCACCGCGCGGCCGAGCGTGCGTTCCGCGCCGGCGCCAGCGAGTTCGGCATCCACATGGCGTATTGCCAGGCCGCGGGCCAGGATGCCAACGACCTGCCCTACAGCAACATCGTCGCGCTCAACGAACACGGTGCGGTGCTGCACTACACCGATCGCGACAAGTTGCCGCCCAGGCCCGTGCGCAGCTTCCTCATCGACGCCGGCGCGAGCAACGCCGGCTATGCGTGCGACATCACGCGCACGTATTCGCAGGACACGTCGGATGAATTCCAGGCGCTGATCGACGCGGTGGACCGCGCGCAGCTGCGCATGTGCGACCAGGTGCGCAAGGACTTCGACTATCGCCAGCTGCACCTCGATGCGCACCTGTCGCTCGCGGGGATCCTGCGCGAGTTCGGGTTGATCACGGTGTCGCCGGAAGTGGCGGTGGAAACGGGCGTGAGCTCGGCGTTCTTCCCGCACGGCATCGGGCACGGCATCGGCCTGCAGGTGCACGACGTGGCGGGCTTCGCCGAATCCGACGCCGGCGGCACGCTGCCCAAGCCGGAAGGCCATCCCTATCTGCGCCTGACGCGCACGCTGCAACCCGGCATGGTGGTGACGATCGAGCCTGGCCTTTACTTCATCGACATGCTGCTGGAACAGCTGCGCGATCGCGGCCTGGGGCCGAGCGTGGATTGGGGCCGCGTGGATGCGTTCCGTCCGTTCGGCGGCATCCGCATCGAGGACGACGTGGTGTGCACCGACGATGCGCCGTTTAATTTGACGCGCGAGGCGTTTGCGGCGGGTTGATGCTTGTCATTCCCGCGAAGGCGGGGAGCCAGCAGCGAGGTCCAACCTCCTCCGGCCCGGCGCTCCGCCGCGATGAGGGCCTATAGGTCCTCCCCCGTCGTTTTGCGATGCGTCCAGCCGCAAGACGCCGGCCGTGCGCCATCCATGGCGCACTGTACGGACCTATAGGCCCTCATCACGTCGAAGCGCTTCGCGACCGGAGCGTTGCGACGCTGCGTAGGGGTAGCGCCTTGCACCGGATCGTCTGGGTTGCTGGCGAACACAACTGGTTCGGACGGACGGCGCACTGCACGCCCAGCCAATCCCGCTCCGCTGCCTCGCCATCCCTGGCTGCGAGCAACGGCGCCGCCCATCCATGGGCGGCTGGGCGGGATTGGCTCGGCGTGCGGTGCGCCTCACCGATACGTGCTGGCTACGGCTTCGGGTTGGGAAAGCAGAGCGTCTCTACTGGCATTTCGCTGCTCAAGCTTTGCTTGCGCAACAGAATTTGCGAAAGCGAAGTTGCGTCGATACCCATTGATGGAGAGCCCCCTTTGAGTCAAAGGGGGCGGCGCGACAGCGCGGGGGAATGTGGGTGCATAGGGTCGGGGCCCGAAGTTTGCGCAGCAAACTTTGGGAGCGCTTTGGCGCGCCCGCGTCAAAGCGCTATCCCATGAAGTCTTCGATGGCGTCGGCGTCGCGCACCAACGCGTCGGTCAGCACGCGGGGGCCGTTCGCCGTCACCAGCACGTCGTCTTCCGTGCGGATGCCGATGCCGCGCCACTTCGCCGCGACGCTCGTGTCGTCCGGCGCGACGTACAGGCCGGGTTCGATGGTGAAGACCATGCCCGGCTCGAGCAAACGCGATTCGCCATCGATGCGGTACTCGCCGACATCGTGCACGTCCAGGCCGATCCAGTGCCCCGTCTTGTGGCGATAGAACCGGCGATACGCGCCGTCGGCAATCGATTTTTCCAGGCGGCCTTTCAATAACCCCAGGCGCAGCAAGCCTTCGGTCAATGTTTCCACCGCCGCCTGGTGGCCCGCGTCGTACGCCACGCCCGGCATCGCCTTGGCCAGCGCGGCGCGTTGCGCATCGCCGACGAGATCGTGCAGCGCGCGCTGTTCCTTCGTGAAGCGCCCGTCCACCGGGAACGTGCGCGTGATGTCGGAGGCGTAGTTGCGGTATTCCGCGCCAGCGTCGATCAATACGAGGTCGCCTGCGCGCGCGGTCGCGTTGTTGGCGCGGTAATGCAGCACGCATGCGTTGGCGCCGGCGCCGACGATGCTGCCGTAGGCGGGCTCGGCGTCGTTGGCGCGGAACACGCGTTCGAGTTCGGCCTGCAGTTCGTACTCGCGCACGCCGGCCTTCGACATCCGCATCGCGGCCTGGTGCGCCTGCACGCTGATGTCGGCGGCGCGCTGCATCAGCTTGATTTCGTCGTTGGCCTTGAACAGGCGCATCTCGTCGAGCAGGTGCCCGAGTTCGAGGAATTCGTGCGGCGGCTGCGCGCCCATGCGCGCCTGCGCCCGCACGCGGTTGAGCCAGCCGATCAGCTTGAGGTCGAACTCCGCGTCGCGGCCGAAGTGGTAGTACACGCGGCTGCGGCCTTCGAGCAGGCCCGGCAGGATTTCGTCGAGGTCGGCGATGGGATACGCATCGTCCATCGCGAAGTCTTCGACCGCGCCTTCCTGGCCGGCGCGCGGGCCGTCCCAGGCTTCGCGGTCGGGATCGCGTTCGCGGCAGAACAGGATCGCTTCGCCATGCGCGCGGCCCGGCACGAGCACGAGCACCGCTTCGGGTTCCGGGAAACCGGTGAGGTACCAGAAGTCGGAATCCTGCCGGTACGGGTAATGCGTGTCGCGGCTGCGGATGCGTTCGGCGGCGGCGGGCAGGACGAGGATCGCGTCGTCGCCGGCCATGCGCATCAGTTGCTTGCGGCGGCGCGCGAACGCCGACACCGGGAGCGCAAGCGGTCGCGGGGACTTCGACGCCGCGGGCATGTCAGTTGAACTGCTGGCGATGGGCCGGCGCGAGGACGCAGTCGCCGTGGATCAGCAACACCGCGACGCGCACGAATTCCTCGATCTCCGACAACGCTTCTTCATCGTCGTCGTCGCCGTCGTCCTGCGCGGTGGCGGTGGCCAGGCGCGCGATGTCGGCCAGCGCTTCGCTGCCTTCTTCCGACAGCGGCGGGTTGGCGCCGCTGGCCAGGCCGAACGCGCCGAGGAAGCCCCGGCACCAGTCGAACAGCGCGCCGCTGCGTTCGCCGAGCGTGGCGTCGGCGGCGGGCAGCAGCAGTTCGAAGCCGAAGCCGCGATCGGACAATTGCGAAAGGCTGGCGGCGCGCAGCGTGTCGAGCGGGGTGTCGCGCGGGACCTGCGGGAGGTCGGGATCGGCCATCACCTGCGCGAGCCAGTCGGGCGCATCCGCGCCGCCGCCGGCGAACCAACCACTCAATGCGCCGTGCAGTTCGGCGGGCGTGACCGCCAGGCCGAGGCCTGCGACGGCGTCGTGGACGGCGGTCCAGCTCGGCAACTCGACATCGGACACTGCGCGACTCCTGGCGGGGCGCGCGCAGTGTATCAACGGGCACGTGCCGGCAGCTTGTTGCGCGAGGCCGGCCGTGGCCTACACTGCGGGCACGCCCTGGGATGCGGAGCCCGTGCGCCCCGACCGTCATCGACCCAACCGCCCTGCGGTGTTTTCCCGCGCGGCCGCTTTGCGCACGCTCGGCACGGGCCTGCTCGTCGCGGTGCTGTGCGCGGGTGCGGGTGCGACGGCGTTCGCGGCGACGCGTGATTTCTATTTCCGCTCGCTGGGCAGCGACCGGGGCCTGGCGCAGAAAAGCGTCACGGCGATGGTCCAGGATCCGCAGGGCTTCGTCTGGGTCGCCACGCAAGGCGGCCTGCACCGTTACGACGGCCAGCGCTTCCAGCTCTTCCGCCACGATCCCAGCGATCCGGCCAGCCTCCCCGACAGCTACGTGACCGCCCTCGCCCTCGAGGGCGGCGACGCAATGTGGGTGGGGACGTATTCCGAGTTCGTCGCGCGCCTGGACCTGCACGACGGGCACATCCGCCGCTTCCCCATCGCCGATGTCGGCGCGCGCAAGCGCGTGCTGTCGGTGCTGCCGGCGGGCGACCGGGTGTGGGTGGGCACCGGCGACAGCCTGGTGACGCTGGATCCGAAGACCGGCCGCATCCAGCCGGTCCTCGCGCTCGATGCCTCCGCCGTGGCCGCATCGCCGTGGCAGACCCTCCTCCGCGATCGCGACGGCACGATCTGGTTCGCCAGCGCGGCCGGCCTGCACCGCATCGGGCCGCGCGGCGGCATGGAGCGCATCGAGACGGCCGGCGAAGTGCGCGCGCTGGCCTTCGATCGCGATGGTCGCCTGTGGGCCGGCACGCCGCAGGGCCTGTTCCGCATGCAGGACGGCGGCCGCCGCCTCGTGCGCGCCTGGCCGGCGGCGGGCGATGCCAGCCCGTCCGACGTACGCGCGATCGCCGAAGCGCCCGACCATCGCCTGTGGGTGTCGGTCTACGGCGATGGCCTGCGTCGCTTCGATCCCGCGACGGGCCGCGCCGAAGCCGTGCGCGAATCCACGATGGAAGGCGCGCTGCCCGAGAGCGCGATCAACACGCTGATGCTCGATCGCAGCGGCGCGATGTGGATCGGCGGGCAGTTCCGCGGTCCGTCGGTGGTGGATCCGCTCGGCGCGCGCTTCCGCTACCTCGCCACCACGCCGGCCGACGACCGGGTGTCGGTCGCCGTCGGCAACAGCATCCGTTCGATTTACGAAGACCCGACCGGCGAGTGGTGGCTGGGCACGGACGGCGGCGCGCTGATCCGCGCCAGCGCGTCGGGCGACCGGTTCGAGGAAATGCCGGCGTTCCCCGCGGCGTTCCCCCCGAGCCCGGCCGGCGGCATCCTGCGCGCGATGGCCTTTGTGCCGGCCGATGCGCACCGCGTGTGGCTGGGTTCGACGCGCGGGCTGGCGACGCTGGATACCGAAACCGGCGACGTCACGCCGGTGCCGCTGCCGAAATACCCGGAACTGGCGGTGCGCACGATCGCGCGCGATCGCGACGGCACGCTGTGGCTCGGCACGCAGTCGGTCGGCCTGCTGCACTACGACCCGATGACGGGCGAAGTGCGCACCTTCAACGGCGCCACCACGCCCAACCACGTGCACGCGATCCGCATCGATCGGCGCGGCCGCGTGTGGGCGGGCACGAGCGACGGGCTCGACCTGGTCGAACCGGCGACGGGCCGCATCCGGCGCTTCCGGCATTCCCCGGATGCGCCCGACAGCCTCGCGGGCAACCTGGTGCGGGCGGTGCTCGAAGCGAGCGACGGCACCTTGTGGATCGGCTCGCATTCGGGCCTGAGCCGCGTGCGCGAGCACGGCGACACGATCGGCTTCGACCATCCGCTCGCCGCGGCGATGGGCAAGGCGCCGGTGCCGGTGGTGTTCTCGATCGCCGAATCGCCGCAGGGCCTGTTGTGGCTCGGCACCGACACGGGGCTGATGCGTTTCGATCCGGCGCGCGCGCAGGTGCGCAAGTTCGGGCTGGGCGACGGGCTGCAAGATCTCGAATTCAACGGCGGCGCGGCGCTGCGCCTGCGCGATGGGCGATTGCTGTTCGGCGGCGTGCGCGGCCTGAACCTGTTCGATCCGCGCCTCGTGCACGACAGCGCGTACCTGCCGCCGATCCGCTTGCTCGCGGCGCGCACCGATGCATCCGCGCCGGCCGATGCCGATGTGTTGTGGCAGGCCACGCGCGTCGACGTACCGCCCAGCGCCGGCATGCTGCGCCTGCGCGTCGGGGCGCTCGACAACGTCGGCGCCGGCATCCGCTATCGCTATCGCCTGGACGGCTTCGACCGCGGCTGGATCGACAACGGCGCGCAATCCGAAGTGACGTACACGCGCCTGCCGCCGGGCGATTACCTGTTCCGCGCGCAGGCCACCAATCGCGACGGTGTGTGGAATCCGCAGGAACTGCGCGTGCCGGTGCACGTCGCGCCGCCGCCGTGGCGGCATCCGCTGGCGATCGCGGCCTACGTGCTGTTCGGCGTGCTCGTGCTGGGTGCGCTCGCGTCGTTGCTGGTGCAGCGGCGCCGGCGCGAGCGCGAGTACTTCGCGCAGATCCGCGATCGCGAGGAACGCCTGAAGCTGGCGTTGTGGGCGTCGGGCGAATTGTTCTGGGACTACGACATGGCGCACGGCGAGCTGCGCAGCATGCGCACGCACGAAGGCGATGCGCGCGTGCCGGACATCGCGATCCAGACCGAAGTGGAACAGCGCCACGAGATCCACGAAGACGACCTGCCGCGCGTGCTGGATCGCCTGAAGCAGCACGTGCGCGGCGAGACGCCGCTGTTCCTGTCGGAGCATCGCGTGCGCGGGCCGAAGGGCGCCTGGACGTGGGTGCGTGCGCGCGGCCGCGTGGTGGAGCGTTCGCCGGAAGGGCGCGCGCTGCGCGTGGCCGGCACGGCGCGCGACATTTCCGGCAGCCGCACCGCCGAGCGCGAACGCCGCATCGCGAGCGAAGTGCTGCGCAGCATGAACGAGGCGGTCGCGGTGCTCGATCGCGAGTTCCACTTCGTGTCGGTCAACCCGGCCTTCAGCCGCATCAGCGGTTACGGCGACACCGAAGTGCTCGGCAAGTCGGCGAGCCTGCTGGACAGCGCGCAGCACGATCCGGACTTCTATCGCCAGATGCGGACCGAGCTGGTGCGCAACGGGCGCTGGTCCGGCGAGATGTGGCAGCAGCGCAAGGACGGCGAAGAGTTCCTGTGCTGGATCGAAAGCAGCGCGGTGCTCGACTCGGTGGGCCAGCGCAGCCATTACGTGGCGGTGCTGAGCGACATCACCGACAAGAAGCGCGCCGAGCAGGAACTGCGCTACCTCGCCAACTACGACACGCTGACCAGCCTGCCGAACCGCGCGCTGCTGTCCGAGCGCCTGTCGCGCGCGATCGTGCGCGCGCGCCGCCAGGAAAGCCGCATCGGCGTGCTGTTCCTGGACCTGGACCGGTTCAAGGACATCAACGATTCGCTCGGCCACGCGGCCGGCGACCGCATCCTGCGCGCGACCGCCGCGCGCCTGCAGCAGACGGTGGGGCCGCAGCACACCGTCGCACGCCTGGGCGGCGACGAGTTCACCGTCGTGCTGGAGAACATCGACACCGCGGACGAAGCGGAGAAGATCGCACGCGAGATCATCACTTCGTTCGAAGCGCCGCTCGACATCGACGACCACCAGGACGTCGCGATCACCCCGTCGATCGGCATCAGCCTGTATCCCGACAACGCGCAGGTGCCGACCGACCTGCTGAAGCACGCCGACACGGCGATGTACCAGGCGAAGGCCGCGGGACGTCGCATCTACATGCGTTACACCGAGTCGATGGAAGTGTCGATCCGGCGGCGCGCGACGATTTCCGCCGCGCTGCGCAAGGTGCTCGATCGCAATGAGCTGCGCCTGGTGTTCCAGCCCAAGCTGTCGCTACCGCAGGCGCGCATCACCGGCGTGGAAGCGCTGCTGCGCTGGACGAGCCCGGAATACGGCGAGATCCCGCCGACGCAGTTCATCCCGCTGGCGGAAGAAAGCGGGCTGATCCTGGAGATCGGCGAGTGGGCGCTGCGCGAGGCCTGCCACACCTTGAAGCGCTGGCGTGCGCACGGGCTGGATCGCCTGACGATGGCGGTCAACGTGTCTGCGTTGCAGTTGCTGCGCGGCGACCTGCCCAGCGTGGTCTCGCGCGTGCTGGAAGAAACCGACGTCCCGGCCGAATGCCTGGAACTGGAACTCACCGAGAGCGTGGTCATGGGCAACGCGGCGCAGACCGCGGCCACGCTGCAGGCCATCCGCGACCTGGGCGTGCAGCTGGCGATCGACGACTTCGGCACGGGCTATTCGTCGCTGGCCTACCTCAAGCGCCTGCCCATCACGACGCTGAAGATCGACAAGGAATTCATCGGCGACCTCACGCGCGACGCGGACGACGAGGCGATCACGAGCACGGTCATCACGATGGCGCACTCGCTGGGCCTGAACGTGGTGGCCGAGGGCGTGGAGGAAGAGGCGCAGGTGCTGTTCCTGCGCGCGCACCGCTGCGACGAGATCCAGGGCTACTGGCTTTCGCCCCCGCTGGACGCGCATCGCTGCCTCGGGTTGATCCGGACCTGGGCGCCGGACCTCAACGCCGCCGTCATTCCCTGAACGCGCGCCTTGACCCGCCCCGGACCCCTGCCTACCCTCCGCCCATGGATCCCGCCGACACCCTCGCCCAGCTGCAGGCCCTGGCCGCGCGCATCGACCAGCTCGCCGCGCTCGCGCAGCGGCTGACCGAGGAAAACCGCAGCCTGCGTGCGCAGCAGGAACAACTGGCGGGCGAACGCTCGCAGTTGCTGGCGAAGAACGAACAGGCGCGCTCGCGCGTGGAAGCGATGATCACGCGCCTGAAGTCGCTGGAGCAACACACGTGAGCAAGGCGACGAGCGAACCGGTCAACGTGCGCATCCTGGATCGCGAATACACCGTGGGGTGCGAGCCCGACGAACGCGACGACCTGCTGGCCGCGGCGAAACTGCTCGACGCGAAGATGCGCGAGATCCGCGGCGGCAACCGCATGGCGGCGCTCGATCGCGTCGCGGTGCTCGCCGCGCTCAACCTCGCGCACGAATTGCAATCGGCGCGCAGCGAAGGCAGCAAGCGCGATCGCGAGATGTCGCGCACCGTGGATGCGATGCAGCGTCGCCTCGACGACCTGTTCGAACCGCCGGCGGCCTGAACGCAACGCACGGCGCATGTCGAGACGGCGTGCACGTTCCAACGATTTCGGTGCGCACGCGCACAACGCTGAACTGCACGCATCCCTCCACCGACGAACGGACTTTCGATTTCCGGTCGCAGCGCTATACTTCCGCCCGCGTCCTCTGCTGTGTCGACGGCGCGCGCAAACATTCGCCTTGTCCCTTATTGACGACCACGGGGATGCAGCGGAGACCGGGTGTGCAGGTCCGCCATGAGCGGAAAGCCCGATGGTTTCCAAGTGTTCCCACTTGAACCCTGGGTTCAAGGTCGTTTCGCGCGCATCGTCACGGCGGAGGATGTTTTTTTTCGATGAGCACCCTCCTGCGCGACACCATGCGGCGTGAGTTGCGCGCACGTCGTCGCGCGATTCCCGCGCCCGCCCGCATCGCCGCCGCCGAACGCCTGGCGGAACGCCTGTCTTCCCTCCCCTTCGCACCACGGTCCGGCCACGTCGCCGGTTACTGGGCGATGGATGGCGAGATTGCATTGCATGTGTGGCAACTGCGCCTGCCGAAATCCTGCACGTATTGCCTGCCGGTGCTGCACGACGACGGGCGCCTGCGTTTCGGGCCGTGGCGCCCGGGCGATGCGCTGGTGTCCAACCGCCACGGCATCCCGGAACCCGACGTCGCGGAACGCGCGCTGCTCACTGCAGAGGCAATGCAGTTCGTGGTCGCGCCGCTGGTGGGGTTCGATGCCAACGGCCATCGCCTCGGCATGGGGGGTGGCTGGTACGATCGCAGCTTCGCGTTCCGCCGCACGCAGCCCGCACCGCCGTGGCTCGTGGGCGCGGCCTTCGCGGCGCAGCAGGTCGAGTCCGTGATGCCCGAAGCCTGGGACATGCCGCTCGATGCGTTGTGCAGCGAAGCCGATGCGCACCTCTTCGACCCAGCGCCCGCCGACTGACATGCCCACGCCCCGCCGCTACTGGCTGATGAAGTCCGAACCGGACAGCTTCTCGATCGACGACCTCGCGCGCGTCGGCACCGAACCCTGGAACGGCGTGCGCAACTACCAGGCGCGCAACCACATGCGGCAGATGAAGCCGGGCGACGGCGTGCTGTTCTACCACTCCAGTTGTCCGGTGCCCGGCATCGCGGGACTGGCGACGGTAGCGACCGAGGCGTATCCGGATCCGACGCAGTTCGATCGCAAGTCCGACTACTACGATCCCAAGAGCACGCGGGAAGACCCGCGCTGGTCGCTGGTGGACGTGAAGTTCGATCGCAAGTTCGCCAGCGTGCTCCCGCTGGAAGAAATCAAGCAGCATGCCGATGCGCTGGGCGACGAGTTCGCGCTCATCAAGCGCGGCACGCGCCTGTCCGTGCTGCCGGTGACCGCCGCGCAGTGGAAGACCCTCCTCAAGCTGGAACCCCGCGCATGACCGAAGCCAAGCGCCTCGCCGCCGAGAAGGCGATCGACTACGTCGAAGACGGGATGATCGTCGGCGTCGGCACCGGCTCCACCGTCGCGTATTTCATCGACGCCCTGGCGCGCATGCGCGATCGCATCGCGGGCGCGGTGTCGAGTTCGGACCAGAGCACGCAGCGGTTGCGCGCGCATGGCATCGAGGTGATGGAGCTCAATGCGACCGGGTCGCTGGCGTTGTACGTGGACGGCGCGGACGAATGCGATCCGCACAAGCGCCTGATCAAGGGCGGCGGCGCGGCGCTCACGCGCGAAAAGATCATCGCCGAGGCGAGCAAGCGCTTCGTGTGCATCGTGGATCCGGCCAAGCGCGTGGACGTGCTGGGCAAGTTCCCGCTGCCGGTGGAGGTGATCCCGATGGCGCGCAGCCTGGTGGCGCGCGAGATCGTGGCGATGACCGGCGGCCAGCCCGTGTGGCGCGATGGCGTGGTCACCGACAACGGCAACTGGATCCTCGACGTGCACGGGCTGTCGATCGTCGATCCCCTGGGCCTGGAACGCGACCTCTCGCAGGTGCCGGGCGTGGTGTGCGTGGGGCTGTTCGCGCGCCGGCCGGCGGACGTGGTGATCGTGGGTGGGGAACCGCCGCTGGTCTTGTGAGGCTTGCGTAAGCCATTGATTCACTGAGGAAGGGTCGCGCTTTCGGGTGCTTCCGTCTTCCTGTCGCGATGTTAGTATTGCTACTAACCATGCGACCTTTCCCTGCCCTGCTCCGTCTTCTGCCCGCCTGCCCGGGACCGTGCGCATGAGCGCGGTCGTGGCCCTCGATGGCTTGCTGGCGTCGCGTCGCCTGTGGCGCGGGAAGCCCTCGACGCAGGCGCCCGCCGATGCGGTCCCGACCGGCTGGGCTGCACTGGATGCCGCGTTGCCCGGCGGTGGCTGGCCGGCGGCGGCGTTGAGCGAAGTGTTGTTGCCCGCCGACGGCGTGGGCGAATTGCGCCTGGTGTGGCCGGCGTTGGCGCAACTGGCGCGCGGCGACGGCGTGATCGCGATCGTCGCGCCGCCGTATCGTCCGTATGCACCGGCGTGGGATGCCGCGGGGATTCGCGCGGACGCATTGCAGGTGCTCGATGCCTCGCCGCGCGATGCGTTGTGGGCGAGCGAGCAATGCTTGCGTTCGGGGGCGTGCCGCGCGGTGTTGTGCTGGCCGCAGAAGGCGGACGATCGCGCGTTGCGTCGCTTGCAAGTCGCTGCGGAAACGGGGCGCACGCCCGGCTTCGCGTTCCGTCCGATGCAGGCCTGTGCCAATCCATCGCCGGCGCCGTTGCGCATCGCGATCGAGACCGCGCCGCATCGCCTGCGCGTGTTGAAGTGCCGCGGCGCGCTGGTGCCGCCGGCGCCGATCGCCTTCCCCGCCCACGCGATGCACGGATGAGGCATTGCGATGCAGTGGGCTTGCATATTGCTGCCGCAATTGGCGATGGACGGCGTCCTCCGCCGCCTGGAAGCGCCCGACGGTGCGGCGATCGCGCTCGTCGAAGGGCCGGTGCAGCGGCGCACGCTGCATTCGGTGACGCCGGCCGCGCGCATGCTCGGCTTGCAGCCGGGGCAATCGCTGGCCGCGGCGCAGGCGTTGAGCACGCACTTCCGCACGTTCGAACACGATGCGGCCGAAGTCGAACGCTGGCGGGCGTTGCTTGCGGCGTGGGCGTATCGCTTCAGCTCGCAGGTGAGCACCGAACTGCCGCATGCGTTGCTGCTCGAGGTCGGGCATAGCCTGCAGTTGTTCGGGCCGTGGCCGCGGCTGGAAGCGCGGATGCGCGAGGAATTGCATGCGCTCGGGTTCCGGCATCGCATCGTCGCGGCGCCCAATCCGCATGCGGCGCGTGCATTGGCGAACGTGCACGACGGGCTCGCGGTCGACGAGCACGCATTGAATACGGCGCTGGGACAGTTGCCGCTGGAACGCAGCGGGTTGCCGCAACCGGTGGCGTTCGCGTTGTCGCGGATGGGGTTGCGCACGTTGCGGCAGGTGTTCGCGTTGCCGCGCGATGCATTGGCGCGGCGATTTCCGGCACACGTGCTGGCGTACCTGGACACGGTGCGCGGCGATGCGCCGGCGCCGTTGGCGTGTTATCGGCCGCCGGAGCATTTCGAAGGACGCATCGAGTTCGACAGCGAGGTGGAATCGAGCCAGGCGTTGCTGTTCCCGCTGCGGCGGCTGGCACAGGACCTGACGGCGTTCCTCGCCGGGCGCGATGGCGGTGTGCAGCGCTTCACGCTGGTGCTGGAACACGAGCGCTGCGCGCACAGCGAAGTGGAGGTGGGCTTGCTCACGCCGCAGCGCGATGCGGCGATGTTGTTCGAGCTGGGGCGCGGTCGCCTGGAACAGGCGCGCTTGCCGGCGCCGGTGCGCGGGTTCCAGCTGGTGGCGCGCGAGCTGCCGCCGTTCGTGCCCGCGGCGCTGGACCTGTTCGAAACGCGTGCGCAGCAGGACGTGCCGTGGCCGCAATTGCGCGAACGCCTGCGTGCGCGGCTGGGCGACGACGCGGTGCATGGCATCGGGCATTCGCCGGAACACCGGCCGGAACGCATCGCGATGGCGGGGCGTGCCACGTCCGATGCGCGGCCGCGGCCGGGCTGGTTGCTCGCGCATGCGATTCCGTTGCGCGACCACGCGGTGCAGGTGCTCGCGGGGCCGGAACGCATCGAGAGTGGCTGGTGGGATGGCGGCGATATTCGTCGCGACTACTACGTGGTGGAGACGTCGCTGGGCCAGCGCGCTTGGGCGTACGGGATCGCGGGCGATCCGTCGCCGGCGCACTTCATGCTGCACGGGTGGTTCGCATGAGCCGCCTGCCTGCCTACGCGGAACTGCATTGCCTGTCGAACTTCAGTTTCCAGCGCGGGGCGTCGAGTGCGCAGGAGTTGTTCGACCGCGCGAAGCAGCAGGGTTACGCAGCGCTGGCGATAACCGACGAGTGTTCGCTGGCGGGGATCGTGCGGGCGCTGGAAGCCTCGGAGGCGACGGAACTGCCGTTGATCGTCGGCAGCGAGATGGCGATCGAGGACGGGCCGAAGCTGGTGTTGCTGGTCGAAACGCAGGCGGGCTATCGCGCGTTGTGCGAATTGATCACGATGGCGCGGCGACGCGCGGGCAAGGGCACGTATCGCCTGCTGCGCGAGGATTTCGATCGCGCGCTCGACGGGGTGCTGGCGTTGTGGGTGCCGCGCGGGGCGGTGTCGGAAGCCGGCGCGGATCTGTCCGATGCAGCGTGGGTGCGGGCGCGGTTTCCCGACCGGGCGTGGGTGGCGGTGCAATTGCATCGCGGGCCCGATGATGCGGCCCGGTTGCGGCACCTGCTGGCGCTGGCGCAGCACGCGGGGATGCCGGCGGTGGCGTGCGGCGACGTGCACATGCACGTGCGCAAGCGACGCGCGTTGCAGGACACGATGACGGCGATCCGGTTGCGCAAGACGCTGGCCGAGGCGGGACGCGCGTTGTTTCCGAACGGCGAGCGGCACCTGCGCACGCGGCAGGCATTGCAGTCGATCTACCCCGTGGAATTGCTGGCCGAGTCGGTCGCGATCGCGGCGCGTTGCACGTTCGGGTTGCGGCAGATCGCGTACGAATACCCGCGCGAACTGGTGCCGGAAGGCCGCACGCCGGCGGACTGGTTGCGCGAGCTGGTGGAGCTCGGCATCCATGCGCGTTGGGCGAAGGCGCAATCGGGCGAGAAGGAACGCAGCAAGGCGCGGGAGTTGATCGAGAAGGAACTCAGGATCATCGGCCGGCTGGGATACGAGTCGTACTTCCTCACGGTGCACGACATCGTGCGCTTCGCGCGCAGTCGCGACATCCTGTGCCAGGGGCGTGGATCCGCTGCGAATTCGGCGGTGTGCTACGCGCTGGGCATCACCGAGCTGCAGCCGGGACAGATGGAGATGCTGTTCGAGCGCTTCGTGTCGGAGGAACGCAAGGAGCCGCCGGACATCGATGTCGACTTCGAGCATGAGCGGCGCGAGGAAGTGCTGCAGTACGTGTTCGAGCGTTACGGGCGCAGTCGCGCGGCGCTGGCGGCGGTGGTGATCCGCTATCGCGGCCGCAGCGCGGTGCGCGACGTGGCGCGCGTGCTCGGCTTGCCGCCGGACCAAGTGGACGAGCTGGCCAAGACGATGGAGCGCTGGAGCAGCGACATCCCGATGCCGCAGCATCTGCGGGAACACGGGTTCGATCCGGAGTCGCCGCTGCTGCGGCGCGTGCTGGCGCTGGCGGATGAATTGCTCGGGTTCCCGCGGCACCTGTCGCAGCATCCGGGCGGGTTCGTGATCTCCGAACATCCGCTGTCGACGCTGGTGCCGGTGGAGAACGCGGCGATGGACGATCGCACGGTGATCCAGTGGGACAAGGACGACCTGGACGTGCTGAAGCTGCTGAAGGTCGATTGCCTGGCGCTCGGCATGCTGACGTGCGTGCACAAGACGTTCGACCTGTTGCGCGCGAGCGGGCGGCGCGACATCGGGCTCGACGATATTCCGCCGCGCGACGATGCGACGTACGCGATGATCCGCAAGGCGGATACGGTCGGCACGTTCCAGATCGAATCGCGCGCGCAGATGGCGATGTTGCCGCGGCTGAAGCCGCGCGTGTTCTACGACCTCGTGGTGCAGGTCGCGATCGTGCGGCCTGGCCCGATCCAGGGCGACATGGTGCATCCGTACCTGCGGCGGCGGAACGGCGAGGAGCCGGTGAGGTATCCGTCGGAAGCGCTGCGCGAAGTATTCAAGCGCACGCTCGGCGTGCCGTTGTTCCAGGAGCAGGTGATGCAACTGGCGATCGTCGCGGCGGATTACACGCCGGGCGAGGCGGATCAGTTGCGACGTTCGATGGCGGCGTGGAAGCGCTACGGCGGGATGGAACACCATCGGCAGAAGATCATCGAGGGGATGCTGGGCAACGGCTATACGTCGGCGTTCGCCGAGCAGATCTTCGAGCAGATCAAGGGCTTCGGCAGCTACGGGTTTCCCGAGTCGCACGCGGCGAGCTTCGCGTTGATCGCGTACGCGAGCAGCTGGCTGAAGTGCCACGAGCCGGCGGCGTTCGCGGCAGCGCTCATCAATTCGCAGCCGATGGGGTTCTATGCGCCATCGCAGATCGTGCAGGACGTGCGGCGGCATGGCGTGGTCGTGCGGCCGGTGGATGTGCGTTACAGCGAATGGGATTGCACGCTGGAACCGATCGGCGACGGCAAGCAGCCGGCGGTCCGGTTGGGGCTGCGGATGGTGGATGGATTCCGGGAGGCGGATGCGACGCGGATTTCGGCGGCGCGTGCGCGATCGGCGTTCATCGACGTGACCGATCTTTGCGTGCGTGCGGAACTCGATCCGCGCGTGCGGGGGTTGCTCGCGGATGCCGGGGCGTTGCGCGCACTCGCCGGGCATCGGCACAAGGCGCGATGGGCGGCGGCGGGCGTGGAAGCGCAGCGGCCGTTGTTCGATGCAGTGGGGGCGACGGCGGAGCGGCAGATCGCCTTGCCAATGGCGACGGCGGAGGAAGAAGTCCGCATCGATTACGCGATGACCGGGCTGACGCTCGGGCGGCATCCGCTGCAGTTGCTGCGATCGCGGTTGCGGGCGCGGCGGTATCGGCGGTCTTCGGAGTTGCGGGCGATGCCGCAGGGGCGCGAGGTGGCGTTCGCGGGCCTGGTCACGCTGCGGCAGCGGCCGCAGACGGCCAGCGGGGTGACCTTCCTGACGCTCGAGGACGAGGACGGGCTGGTGAATGTCGTCGTGTGGCGACAGATCGCGGACGAACAGCGGCGGCCGTTGCTGGAGTCGCGGCTGCTGGCGGTGGAAGGAAAGCTGGAATCGCAGGACGGGGTGCAGCACCTGATCGCCAGGCGGTTGACCAATCTTTCGGGATTGCTGGGGCCGCTGGTGGCGGGGTCGCGGGATTTTCGATGACTCCCGACTGCCGAAACTTACCTGCTCGCGCGGACAAGCACTAACTTGCAGGACGTGCGAAACAAACCCCACTGCACTTTCCACCGCGCAAAGAAAAACCCCGCCGGGAGACCCGGCGGGGTTTGGTGTAAGGCCCTGGCGATGACCTACTCTTGCATGCGGATGCACACTACCATCGGCGCGGCTGCGTTTCACTTCCGAGTTCGGAATGGGATCGGGTGGTGCCACAGCGCTATTGTCACCAGGGAGAGGGTGGAGGGTCGCGGTTCAACCGGTCTTGTGGACGGATTGATCGCGCTCACGCTCTCAAGGGGTGGATGTAGCGAGCAGTTTGCATCCTTGTGGGATGCGATGAGGACGAATGCCTGCGACGTGTTGTCGAGGATAAGGCCACTTGAGGTGATATGGTCAAGCCACACGGATCATTAGTACAGGTTAGCTCAACGGATTGCTCCGCTTACACACCCTGCCTATCAACCACCTGGTCTTGATGGTTCCTTCAGGGGACTTGTGTCCCGGGAGATCTCATCTTGAGGCGCGCTTCCCGCTTAGATGCTTTCAGCGGTTATCGCTTCCGAACGTAGCTACCCGGCAATGCCACTGGCGTGACAACCGGAACACCAGGGGTTCGTCCACTCCGGTCCTCTCGTACTAGGAGCAGCCCCTCTCAAATCTCCAACGCCCACGACAGATAGGGACCGAACTGTCTCACGACGTTCTGAACCCAGCTCGCGTACCACTTTAAATGGCGAACAGCCATACCCTTGGGACCGACTACAGCCCCAGGATGTGATGAGCCGACATCGAGGTGCCAAACACCGCCGTCGATATGAACTCTTGGGCGGTATCAGCCTGTTATCCCCGGAGTACCTTTTATCCGTTGAGCGATGGCCCTTCCATACAGAACCACCGGATCACTAAGACCTACTTTCGTACCTGCTTGAGCCGTCGCTCTTGCAGTCAAGCACGCTTATGCCTTTGCACACAGTGCGCGATGTCCGACCGCGCTGAGCGTACCTTCGTGCTCCTCCGTTACTCTTTGGGAGGAGACCGCCCCAGTCAAACTACCCACCATACACGGTCCCCGACCCGGATCACGGGCCCAGGTTAGAACGTCAAGCACATCAGGGTGGTATTTCAAGGTTGCCTCCACCGAAGCTAGCGCCTCGGTTTCACAGGCTCCCACCTATCCTACACAGACGAACTCAACGTTCAGTGTAAAGCTGTAGTAAAGGTTCACGGGGTCTTTCCGTCTTGCCGCGGGAACGCTGCATCTTCACAGCGATTTCAATTTCACTGAGTCTCGGGTGGAGACAGCGCCGCTGTCGTTACGCCATTCGTGCAGGTCGGAACTTACCCGACAAGGAATTTCGCTACCTTAGGACCGTTATAGTTACGGCCGCCGTTTACTGGGGCTTCGATCAAGAGCTTCGCCTTGCGGCTGACCCCATCAATTAACCTTCCAGCACCGGGCAGGCGTCACACCCTATACGTCCACTTTCGTGTTTGCAGAGTGCTGTGTTTTTGATAAACAGTCGCAGCGGCCTGGTTTCTGCGACCGCTCCCAGCTATAGCCCGCATGGGCCACCAGAAGCGGTGCACCTTCTCCCGAAGTTACGGTGCCATGTTGCCTAGTTCCTTCACCCGAGTTCTCTCAAGCGCCTGAGAATTCTCATCCTGCCCACCTGTGTCGGTTTACGGTACGGTCTGCGTCAGCTGAAGCTTAGGGGCTTTTCCTGGAAGCGTGGGATCAGTGACTTCGGCCTAATGGCCTGGTCTCGCTGCTCGGCGTAATGACCCTCCGGATTTGCCAAGAGGATCCGCCTACCTGCTTTCCCCGGGACAACCAACGCCCGGTACACCTACCCTTCTCCGTCCCCCCATCGCACTGACGCGAGGTGCTGGAATATTAACCAGCTTTCCATCGACTACGCATTTCTGCCTCGCCTTAGGGGCCGACTCACCCTGCGCCGATGAACGTTGCGCAAGGAAACCTTGGGCTTTCGGCGTGGGGGCTTTTCACCCCCATTATCGTTACTCATGTCAGCATTCGCACTTCCGATACCTCCAGCAGACTTCTCAATCCACCTTCATCGGCTTACGGAACGCTCCTCTACCGCGCACGATTGCTCGTGCACCCCAAGCTTCGGTTTATCGCTTAGCCCCGTTAAATCTTCCGCGCAGACCGACTCGACCAGTGAGCTATTACGCTTTCTTTAAAGGGTGGCTGCTTCTAAGCCAACCTCCTGGCTGTCTGTGCCTTTCCACATCGTTCACCACTGAGCGATAAATTTGGGACCTTAGCTGTGGGTCTGGGTTGTTTCCCTTTTCACGACGAACGTTAGCACCCGCCGTGTGTCTCCCGGATAGTACGTACTGGTATTCGGAGTTTGCAATGGTTTGGTAAGTCGCAATGACCCCCTAGCCATAACAGTGCTCTACCCCCAGCAGTATTCGTCCGAGGCGCTACCTAAATAGCTTTCGAGGAGAACCAGCTATCTCCGGGTTCGATTAGCTTTTCACTCCTAATCACACCTCATCCCCTACCTTTGCAACGGGAGTGGGTTCGGGCCTCCAGTTGATGTTACTCAACCTTCACCCTGGGCATGACTAGATCACCCGGTTTCGGGTCTACTGCCTGCGACTATGCGCCCTTATCAGACTCGGTTTCCCTTCGCCTCCCCTATACGGTTAAGCTCGCCACAAACAGTAAGTCGCTGACCCATTATACAAAAGGTACGCCGTCACCCCACGAAGGGGCTCCGACTGCTTGTACGCACACGGTTTCAGGATCTATTTCACTCCCTTCACCAGGGTTCTTTTCGCCTTTCCCTCACGGTACTGGTTCACTATCGGTCGGTCAGGAGTATTTAGCCTTGGAGGATGGTCCCCCCATGTTCAGACAGGGTTTCACGTGCCCCGCCCTACTCAATTTCATCCGTACGGCCCTTTCGCATACTGGGCTGTCACCATCTACGGCCACCCTTCCCAAGGTGTTTTGCTAAAACCGTACGGACTTTTGGGCTAGTCCCCGTTCGCTCGTCGCTACTCAGGGAATCTCGGTTGATTTCTTTTCCTCCGGGTACTTAGATATTTCAGTTCCCCGGGTTCGCCTTGCATGGCTATGTATTCACCATGCAATACCCTTGCGGGTGGGTTTCCCCATTCGGACATTGCCGGATCAAAGCTTGTTGCCAGCTCCCCGACACTTTTCGCAGGCTGCCACGTCCTTCATCGCCTCTGACCGCCAAGGCATCCACCGTGTGCGCTTATTCGCTTGACCATATCACCCCAAGTCGCCTCGGGGCCGATACGTCGCATGCGAACATTACGACTATCACACTTCAATAAAGGTGCTCTCGCACCTCGCCTTAGCCTCTACGACACGTCATGGACATTCGTCTCAAAACGCTCGCTACATCCAATTTGTCAAAGAACACGCGGCCGGCTTCAGCGCCGTCCGCGTTTCAGATCTTCGTGTGCGCAGTAAACATTCAGAGTTGGTGGGTCTGGGAGGACTCGAACCACCGGCCTCACCCTTATCAGGGGTGCGCTCTAACCACCTGAGCTACAGACCCAAAAAGTCGAGCCAGGTAGAGGTGGTGGAGCCAGTCGGGATCGAACCGACGACCCCCTGCTTGCAAAGCAGGTGCTCTCCCAGCTGAGCTATGGCCCCGATGGTCGGGACGCTCTGAATGCAGGTCACTTGTGCGGACGCCTGACAGGCAATGCGCTGTCTTTTTGTCTCTAAAGGAGGTGATCCAGCCGCACCTTCCGATACGGCTACCTTGTTACGACTTCACCCCAGTCATCGGCCACACCGTGGCAAGCGCCCTCCCGAAGGTTAAGCTACCTGCTTCTGGTGCAACAAACTCCCATGGTGTGACGGGCGGTGTGTACAAGGCCCGGGAACGTATTCACCGCAGCAATGCTGATCTGCGATTACTAGCGATTCCGACTTCATGGAGTCGAGTTGCAGACTCCAATCCGGACTGAGAAAAGGTTTCTGGGATTGGCTCACCCTCGCGGGATTGCAGCCCTCTGTCCTTTCCATTGTAGTACGTGTGTAGCCCTGGCCGTAAGGGCCATGATGACTTGACGTCATCCCCACCTTCCTCCGGTTTGTCACCGGCGGTCTCCCTAGAGTTCCCACCATTACGTGCTGGCAACTAGGGACAAGGGTTGCGCTCGTTGCGGGACTTAACCCAACATCTCACGACACGAGCTGACGACAGCCATGCAGCACCTGTCTCACGGTTCCCGAAGGCACCAATCCATCTCTGGAAAGTTCCGTGGATGTCAAGGCCAGGTAAGGTTCTTCGCGTTGCATCGAATTAAACCACATACTCCACCGCTTGTGCGGGCCCCCGTCAATTCCTTTGAGTTTCAGTCTTGCGACCGTACTCCCCAGGCGGCGAACTTAACGCGTTAGCTTCGATACTGAGTGCCTAGTTGCACCCAACATCCAGTTCGCATCGTTTAGGGCGTGGACTACCAGGGTATCTAATCCTGTTTGCTCCCCACGCTTTCGTGCCTCAGTGTCAGTGCTGGTCCAGGCAGTCGCCTTCGCCACAGATGTTCCTCCCGATCTCTACGCATTTCACTGCTACACCGGGAATTCCACTGCCCTCTACCGCACTCTAGATCGCCAGTATCCAATGCCATTCCCAGGTTGAGCCCAGGGCTTTCACATCAGACTTAACGAACCACCTACGCACGCTTTACGCCCAGTAATTCCGAGTAACGCTTGCACCCTTCGTATTACCGCGGCTGCTGGCACGAAGTTAGCCGGTGCTTATTCTTCCGGTACCGTCAGAACCCCCGGGTATTAACCGAGAGCTTTTCTTTCCGGACAAAAGAGCTTTACAACCCGAAGGCCTTCTTCACTCACGCGGCATGGCTGGATCAGGCTTGCGCCCATTGTCCAATATTCCCCACTGCTGCCTCCCGTAGGAGTCTGGACCGTGTCTCAGTTCCAGTGTGGCTGATCATCCTCTCAGACCAGCTACGGATCGTCGCCTTGGTGGGCCTTTACCCCGCCAACTAGCTAATCCGACATGGGCTCATCCAGTCGCGCGACGCCTTGCGGTCCGCCGCTTTCACCTTCCGGTCGTATGCGGTATTAGCGTAAGTTTCCCTACGTTATCCCCCACGACAGGGCAGATTCCCATGTATTCCTCACCCGTCCGCCACTCGCCACCCACAGTATTGCTACTGCTGTGCTGCCGTTCGACTTGCATGTGTTAGGCCTGCCGCCAGCGTTCACTCTGAGCCAGGATCAAACTCTTCACTTAAGTATTGCGACTCCGGTCCGAAGACCTTCGCCTATGCTTTGAGTGCAGACTTCGCTCCAGGCAGAAATCACTCGCTGGCTCACAATTGCTTGTTTGCCATTTGAATTGACTTGTTGCTCTGTTACGAACGTCTGCAAGATGGACAACTTTCCACCCGCCAGACGCCCGCACAAGTCACCTGCGCACACTGTCAAAGATCATCGGAACCGGCCTCAGCGCCGCGTTCCGTGCCCGGCACCTAAGTGCCTGAGCGAGCCGCACATCATACAGCCCTTCTCCGGTACGTCAACACCTCGTGACGAGGTTTTTTCGGAGCCCCGGGACCGCGAACCGCCGGACCCGTTCGAAGGGGCGCGCATTGTGCCCGCCACCGATGGGCTTGGGAAGGGGGTCCGTGCACGTCCGAACGCTTGACGCCGCAACGGCCGCTCCCCGAATGTCTGTGGCCCCGGACCGAGACCCGCCCGCATGCGCCTGACCGCCACCCTCTTCGCCTGCTCCCTCGCCCTCACCGCCTGTGCCGGCACGCGAGGCCCGTGGGTGGAACTGGCGGGCCACCGCTATTCGGTGGAGATCGCGGACAACGACGAAGAGCGCGCACGCGGCCTGATGTTCCGCGATTCCATGGATGAATCGCACGGCATGCTCTTCATCCACGAACGCGAGGAACCGCAGGCGTACTGGATGAAGAACACGCGCATCCCGCTCGACATCCTCTACTTCGACGACAAGCACAAGCTGGTCACCCAGCAGCGCGACGTGCCGCCGTGTTCGCTCGGCGACCGTTGCCCGCCCTACGCCAGCAACGCGCCCGCCCGCTACGTGCTCGAACTCAACGCCGGGCAAGCCGCGAGCCTCAACCTGCAGGACGGTGCAGAACTGCAATTCGGGCCCGGCGTCACGCAGCCCTGACCGCGCCGGACTTGCCAACGCCCCGCACGCGGTTGCAGGCTTGACGCATGCACGACCGATTCGCGCTTCCCGAGTGGGGCCAGCTCGCCGCAACCGACGACGCAACGCTGCCGCTGCTCGCCACCGCCCTGCTGATCGCGCGCGATGAATATCCGCAGCTCGACGCCGCGCAATACGACGCCACGGTGCAGGCGCACGCCGACCACCTGCGCGAGCAAGTCGACCAGGTCGAACCCTGGCCGCAGAAAATGGCCGCGATCAACCGCCACCTGTTCGACGAACTCGGCTACGCGGGCGACAGCGAGCATTACTACGACCCGCGCAACAGCTACATCAACGAAGTCTTCGAACGCCGCCGCGGCAACCCGATTTCGCTGGCGCTGGTGCAGATCGAAGTCGCGCGGCGCCTGGGCGTGCCGCTCGATGGCGTGTCGTTTCCCGGCCATTTCCTGGTGCGCCTGCCGGTCGACGACGGCGTGCTGGTGATGGATCCGTTCAACCGCGGACGGCCGCTCGACGAAGACGAACTGCGCCAGCGCGCGCGCCCGCACCTCAACGGCGAAGCGCCCGACGACCGTGCGTTGTTCCAGATCCTCAACCCCGCCAGCCACCGCGCGATCCTGATGCGCGTGCTGCGCAACCTGCATGGCGTGTATTCCGAACGCGACGACTGGGAGCGCGCCTCGCGCAGCGCCGATCGCATCCTGCGCCTGTCGCCGGACAACGGCGATGCGCTGCGCGACCGCGGCCTGGCGTACCTGAAACTCGGCTACAAGCAGGGCGCCCGCGCAGACCTTGCGCGCTACCTGCAGCTCAATCCCGATGCGCAGGACAGCGGTCCGTTGCGCGAACGCCTCGTCGAACTCAGCAGTTGCGCGTCCAGGCCGAGCTGACGCGCCGCGTGGTGGCTCAGACCACCATCATCTCGAAATCGTCCTTGGTCACGCCGCAATCCGGGCAGGTCCACGTATCCGGGACGTCTTCCCAGCGCGTGCCCGGCGCGATGCCTTCTTCCGGCAAGCCCTGCGCTTCGTCGTAGATGAAGCCGCAGACGACGCACATCCAGGTGCGGTAAGCGGTGGCGACGGCTTCGGTCATCGGACTCTAGAATGCGTGGCGGGCGAAGGTGGGCATTGTCCCACCGCCGGGCCGCCAACACCAAGCGCCACCAGGAATTCGCATGCCGCGCGCGCCACGCCTTGCCCTTGAACGCGGGCTCTATCTCGTCACGCCCGACGATCCCGACCGTGATGCCCTGCTTGCCCGCGTGCAACCGCTGCTGCCTGCGTGCGCCTGCCTGCAGTACCGCAACAAGCAGGCCGATGCCGCGTTGCGTCGCGCGCAAGCGACGGCGCTCGCCGATGCGTGCCGCGCCGCCGGCGTGCCTTTCATCGTGAACGACGACGCGCGCCTCGCCGCGGACCTGGGCGCGGGCGTGCACCTGGGTGAACACGACGGCAGCCTCGCAGCGGCCCGCGCACTGGTCGGCGACGACGCCATCATCGGCGTCTCCTGCTACGACACGCTCGATCGCGCCCGCCAGGCGGCCGCCGCGGGCGCCGATTACATCGCCTTCGGGGCCTTCTTCCCGTCCACGACGAAGCCGAATGCGCGCCGCGCTTCCTTGTCGCTTTTGCGCGACGCCGCCCCGCTCGGCCTGCCGCGGGTGGCGATCGGCGGCATCACGCCCGACAATGCGCGCCCGCTCGTCGATGCCGGCGCGGACCTCATCGCCGTCGTCAGCGGCGTGTTCGACGCGCCCGATCCCCTTGCCGCCGCACGCGCCTGCCAGGCGCTTTTCGAAATCCCGGAGTCGTGATGGATACCCGCCGTTCGCAATCCCTGTTCCATCGCGCGCAGCAGCTGATGCCCGGCGGCGTGAACTCGCCCGTGCGCGCGTTCAAGTCCGTCGGCGGCGAACCGTTCTTCACGCAGCGCGCCGAAGGCGCGTACCTGGTCGACGCCGACGGCAACCGCTACATCGATTACGTCGGTTCCTGGGGCCCGATGATCGTCGGCCACAACCATCCCGACGTGCTCGCCGCCGTCATCGACACCGCGCGCGACGGCCTCAGCTTCGGCACGCCCAATCCGCTCGAAGTCACGATGGCCGAAGCCATCACCGCGCTCATCCCGAGCTGCGAAATGGTGCGCATGGTGAACTCCGGCACCGAAGCCACGCTGTCGGCGATCCGCCTGGCGCGCGGCGCGACGGGCCGCGCGCGCATCGTGAAATTCGAAGGCTGCTACCACGGCCACGGCGACAGCTTCCTGGTGAAGGCCGGCAGCGGCGCGCTCACGTTCGGCGTGCCCACCTCGCCCGGCGTGCCGAAAGCGCTCGCCGACCTCACGCTCACGCTGCCCTACAACGATTTCGATGCAGCGACCGCGTTGTTCGACGAATGCGGGCACGACATCGCGGGCCTGATCATCGAACCCGTCGTCGGCAACGCCAACTGCCTGCCGCCGCGCGATGGTTACCTGCAACACCTGCGCACGCTCTGCACGCAGTACGGCGCGTTGCTGATCTTCGACGAAGTGATGACCGGCTTCCGCGTCGCGTTGGGTGGCGCGCAGGCGCGTTACGGCGTGACGCCGGACCTGAGCACCTTCGGCAAGATCATCGGCGGCGGCATGCCCGTCGGTGCGTACGGCGGCCGTGCGGACCTGATGAAACAAATCGCACCGAGCGGCCCGATCTACCAGGCCGGCACGCTCAGCGGCAATCCGGTCGCGATGGCGGCGGGCCTGAAGATGCTCGCCCTCATCCAGGCGCCGGGGTTTCACGACGCGCTCGAAGCGAAGACGCACGCGCTGTGCGATGGCCTCGAAGCCGCCGCGCGCGACGCGAACATCCCGTTCACCACCACGCGCGTCGGCGGCATGTTCGGCATGTTCTTCAGCGCCGAACAGGTGGACACGTACGCGCAGGCCGTCGCGTGCGACACCGCCGCGTTCAATCGCTTCTTCCACGCGATGCTCGAGCGCGGCGTGTACCTGGCGCCGTCTGCGTTCGAAGCCGGCTTCATGTCGAGCGCGCATGGCGACGCGGAAATCGCCGCGACCATCGCCGCCGCGCGCGCCGCCTTCGCCACGCTGTGACGCACGCCGCGCCGTCGCTGGTGCTGTTCGACCTCGACGGCGTGCTGGTCGCCTACGACCGCCGCCGTCGCATGGAGCACCTCGGCGCCGCACTCGGCCGCGATCCCGATCGTGTGTACGCGGCGCTGTTCGAAAGCGGCCTCGAAGCGCGCTACGACGCCGGCGAGATCGACACCGCGCAGTACCTGGCCGCACTCGGCGAAGCGCTCGACCACCCCGTCGATCCCGCCGCGTGGCATGCCGCACGCGCCGCATCGATGGATTGCACGCCCGAGACCTGCGCGCGCGTCGCGACCCTCGCCACCCGCTGCGACATCGCGATCCTCACGAACAACGGCCCGCTCGTCATCGACGCGCTACCGCACGCGCTGGCATCGCTGTTCCAGCCCGACCGCATCTTCGGCAGCGGCGCATTACACCTCGCGAAACCTGCACCGGAAGTCTTCCGCAAGGTCGTCGCACACCTCGGCCACGCCCCGCACGCCGCCCTGTTCCTCGACGACAACCACGACAACGTCGAAGGCGCACGCGCCGCGGGCCTGCTCGCCGAACACGTCGCGCGCGCCGGCGAATTCGACGCGATCCTCGCCCGCTACGCGCTCGCCTGACGCGTCACCAGACGCCGGTATTCGGCATCGACGCCCACGGTTCCTGCGGCGGCAAATGCCCGGCCTGCAGCAACTCGACCGAGATCAAATCCGGCGACCGTACGAACGCCATGTGCCCGTCGCGCGGCGGGCGGCTGATGAGATAACCCATCGATTGCAGCCGCGCGCACGTCGCGTAGATGTCCTCCACGCGGAACGCCAGGTGCCCGAAATTGCGCGCGCTCCCGTAATCCTCCTCCGAGCCCCAGTTGTGCGTGAGTTCGATCTCCGCGTCGGGCGTCTCATCGGCGGCCAGGAACACGAGCGTGTACTTGCCCGATTCGTTGTCCATCCGTCGCGTCTCGCGCAGCCCCAGCCCGTCGCAGAAGAAGCGCAACGTCGCATCGAGGTCGCGCACGCGGATCATCGTGTGGAGGTATTTCATCTCGAACCCTCAGAGGAACAGGTCGGGCAGCGGCGATTGCGCAGGATCCATCGCATAGCCTGAAAAATCGGTGATGCCGGCGTCGCGCAGCACGTCCTCGTCGAGCAGGAACTGCCCGTGGAAACCCGCCGCGTCGCGCACCAGGGCAGCTTGCGCCGCATCGGCGACGATCGCCGGCTTGCGGCAGCGCGCGATGTCGATGCCCGGGATCATGTTGAGCGCATCCGTCGCGATGATCGTGCGCGGCCACAGCGCATTCACCGCCACGCCCTGCGGCCCGAACTCCGCCGCCAGCCCCAGCGTCACGAAGCTCATGCCCATCTTCGCCAGCGTGTACGCCGTGTGCGGGCCCCACCAGCGCGGGTCGAGGCTCGGCGGCGGCGCGAGCGCGAGGATGTGCGGGTTCGGCGCGCGCAACAGGTGCGGCAGGCAGGCCTGCGCGCACAGGAAGCTGCCGCGCGCGTTCACGTCCTGCATCAGGTCGTAGCGCTTCATCGGCGTGTCCAGCGCACCGCGCAGCCAGATGGCGCTCGCGTTGTTCACCAGGATGTCGATGCCGCCGAAGGCATCCACCGTGGCGGCGACCGCCGCGTTCACCTCGTCCTCCTCGCGGATGTCGCAGCGCAACGCCAGTGCGCGACCGCCCGCGGCTTCCACTTCCGCCGCCGCGGTATGGATGGTCCCGGGCAACCGCGGATTGGCGACCGCGGACTTCGCGGCGATGGCGATGTTCGCGCCATCGGCGGCGGCGCGTTTCGCGATCGCCAGCCCGATCCCTCGCGACGCACCGGTGATGAACAGCGTCTTTCCCGAAAGCGTGCCCATGGCGCGCGATCCTCCGTCATGCCGGTCCCTATAATCGCGCAATGCCGACCGCCTGGTTCGACGGGACCCTCGCCTGGATCACTGCGCACCCGCGCGCGGCCGGCGGACTGATCCTCCTCATCGCCTTTTGCGATGCCCTCGCGGTCGTCGGCATCATCGTGCCCGCGCTGCCGCTGCTGTTCGCGGTGGGCGTCCTCATCGGCCTCGGGCACATCGATGGCCCGTACGCGGTGGCCTGCACGGCCGCGGGCGCCTTCGCGGGCGATGCGCTGAGTTACTGGATCGGCCACCGCTGGGGCCCGACGATGCGCGGGCACTGGCCGTTCCGCCGCTATCCGCAATTGCTCGACCGCGGCGAACGCGTGTTCCGCCGCCACGGCAGTTCGGGCCTGGTGATCGCGCGCTTCGTCGGCGCGGTGCGTCCCTTCGTGCCCGCCATCGCCGGCATGCTCGGCATGCCGCTGCGCCGCTACGTGCCGGTCAGCCTGTTCGCGGCGTTCGCGTGGGCCGTGGCGTTCCTCGGGCCGGGCTGGCTCTTCGGCAAGTCCTACGACGCGGTGGCCGCGGTCGCCGACCGTCTCGCGCTGGTGCTGTGCGCGCTCGCCATCGCGGTCGCTTTGGCGTGGTCCGTCGTGCTGTACACGTGGCGCTGGTTCGCCGGCCACGCCGATCGCCTGCTCGCCAGCGCGCTGCGCTGGACGCGCGCGCATCCGCGCCTGGGCCGCTATGCCGGGGCGCTCATCGATCCCAACCGGCCGGAATCCGCCTCGCTGCTGATGCTCGCCGCGTGCCTGTTCCTGATCGCGTGGGCGTGGTTCGCGCTGCTCGCGGTGCTGTGGACGCGCGGCGGTCCGTTGCTGCTCGACCACAGCGTGCGCGATGCGATGGCGGCGTTGCGCAATCCGCTCGCCGATCGATTGATGGCGGCGCTCGCGACGCTCGGCGATCCCTCGGTGCTCGGGCCGGCAGCGATCGCAGTGTTGTTGTGGCTCGCCTGGCGTCGTCGTTTCGTCGCCGCCGCGCACTGGCTGGCCGCGCTCGCGTTCGGGTTCGCGCTGACCGGGGGCCTGCGCGCGTTGCTGCCCGCGCACGCTGCGTCGTTCGGCGTGCCGTCGCTCGAGGTCACGATGGCCACCATCACCTTCGGCTTCTTCGCCGTGCTCATCGCGCGCGAACTGCCGGGCCGCGATCGTGCCTGGCCGTATCTCGTGGGCGGCGCCATCGTCACGCTGCTCGGCTTCTCCGAGCTCTACCTAGGCGCGCACTGGCTGAGCGACGTGCTCGGCGGCGCGCTGTTCGGCATCGTGTGGCTGCTGGTGCTCGGCATTGCGTACCGCCGCCACGTGGCGCGATCGTTCTGGATGCGGCCGATCGCACTCGGCTTCTACGGCGTATTCGCGATCGCCGCGTTGTGGCACGCGCCGCGCAGCATCGAGATCACCCTTGCGCGCTACGCGCCCGCCGCGCCCGCCCGCACGCTCGACCTCGACCCGTGGTGGTCGAACGAATGGACGCGCCTCCCCGCGCAGCGCAACGAAACCATCGCCAGCGCGCGCGACGCCACGCCGCGTTGGGACCTCGACCTGCAATACGCCGGCAGCGTCGCCGCGTTGCAACGGCAACTCGCGGCGAAGGGCTGGCGCGTGCAGCCGCAGGCCGGCTGGGTCGCCACGCTTTCGTTGCTCGACGACGATCGCCCGCCTTCGCACCATCCCGTGCTGCCCGCCACGCTCGAAGGCCGCCCCGAATCGCTGCTGTTGCTGCGCGATACCGGACCGCAGGATGCAATCGCCCTGCGCCTGTGGCTGGCGCCGCAGCAGTTCCGTGCAGGCCCGCCATTGTGGATCGGCACCACGCAACGCCTGCGCCACGGTTCGGCGATGCGCGTTGCGTCGTTGTGGCGGCCGTTGCCCGACGATGGCCTCGCGCATGCGCGCCTGCGGCAGGACCTCGCGGGATGGACGCAGGCCGAAGCGCCGCATCCGGACACCGCACGCAACGTCCTGCGCGTGCGCGAACGCTGAGGCGTCAGTCGATCCAGTGCAGCATGCGATCGAGCCGCGCATGCGGATCGTCGAGTTGCAGCAGGGCCTGGCGTTGCGATTCCTGCAGCGGCAACAGTTCGGCTAGGCGCCAGCCCACCCACGAGGCTTCGTCGAAGCGCGCCGGCGGCGCCTTCGCGTGTTCGCCGCCCACCTGGTCGAGCATGTGCTGCAGCACGATGCCGAGCGTTGCGTGTTCCGGGCGCAGTTCGTCGTCCGGGTCGTACTCGCACCAGTCCACGTCGGCGAGCAGCAGGCCGTTGTCGCGCACGTGCGTGGTGGCCACGCGGAACCGCCGCCCGCCGCGGATGCGCAGGTGCAGCAGGCCGTCGGTGCCGGTGGTGAAATCTTCGATGCGCGCGTGCGTGCCGTACTTCGCCGGCGTTGCGGGCATGCCCACTTCGTCGCCGATCAGGATCAGGCACACGCCGCAGCCGCGCGATTCGCGCATGCATTCGCTCACCAAATCCAGGTAACGGCGTTCGAACACGCGCAGCGACAGCGTCGCGCCCGGCAGCAACACGCTGTGCAGCGGGAACAATCCGAGCGTCAGCGGCGCTTCGCGCAGCATGGGCGGTCGCGGCTCAGCGGCCCTGGCGCGCGGCCAGGAAACGGCGCGGCGCGCCGTCGAAGCCCCCGTTCGACATGAACACCACGTGGTCCCCGGGACGCACGCGTTCCGCCAGCGCGGCGAGCAACGCATCCGCATCCGGCGCGGTCACGCCTTCGCCGCGCAGCGCGCCGACGACCTTGCCCGCATCCCACGCAAGCTCGGGGCGATGCAGGAACACGACGACATCCGCGCCATCCAGCGACGGCGCCAAGGCATCCGAATGCGCACCCAGCCGCATCGAATTGCTGCGCGGCTCCATCGCCACCACGATGCGCGCATCGCCCACGCGTGCGCGCAAACCCGCGAGCGTGGTCGCGATTGCGGTGGGGTGGTGCGCGAAGTCGTCGTAGATCCGCACGCCGTCCGCATCGCCGATCACTTCGAGGCGGCGCTTGACGCTGCGGAAGGCCTGCAACGAGGCCAGCACCGTGGACGCCTCCACGCCCACCGCCTGCACCGCGGCCAGCGACGCCAGCGCGTTCATTACGTTGTGGCGCCCGAGCAGCGGCCAGTGCACTTCACCGATTTCGCGCCCGCGGTGCACGACGGCGAACGCACTGCCATCGTCGGCGAGCAAGCGCGCGGTCCAGTCGAACGTGCCATCGAGGCCGAAGGTTTCCACCGGCGTCCAGCAGCCCATCGCCAGCACTTCGGCGAGGTACTTGTCTTCGCCGTTGACGATCAGGCGCCCGCGCCGCGGCACGGTGCGGACGAGATGGTGGAACTGGCGCTGGATCGCGGCCACGTCGGGGAAGATGTCCGCGTGGTCGTATTCGAGATTGTTGAGGATCGCGACCGTCGGCCGGTAGTGCACGAACTTCGAACGCTTGTCGAAGAACGCCGTGTCGTATTCGTCGGCTTCCACCACGAATTCGCGGCCCGTGCCGATGCGCGCCGACACGCCGAAGTCCTCCGCCACGCCGCCGATCAAGAAGCCCGGCGAACGCCCGGCCGATTCGAGCAGCCAGGTGAGGATGGTCGTGGTCGTTGTCTTGCCGTGCGTGCCTGCCACCGCGATCGTCTCGCGGCCCGGCAGCACGTATTCGCTGAGCCACTGCGCGCCGGACGTGTAACGCCGGCCGTCGTCGAGCACCTGCTCCACCGCCGCGTTGCCGCGCGACAACGCATTGCCGACGACGATCTCGTCGCAGTCGGGCGAAATGTTGGCGGGGTCGTAGCCCTGGCGCAGCGCGATGCCGAGCTGTTCCAGCTGCGTCGACATCGGCGGATACACGGCCTGGTCGCTGCCTTCCACTTCGTGCCCGAGTTCGCGCGCGAGCGCAGCGACGCCGCCCATGAAGGTGCCGGCGATGCCGAGCACGTGCAGTTTGATGGCCTTCAAGCGGGTGTCCCGTGTTGCGTGGCGCTCAGCCGACTTCCTTCATCGGCGCGATCGCCTCGAGGATGCGGGTGAACACATCGTCCAGCGAGCCCACGCCGTCGACGACGGTGAGGTGCCCATGCTGGCGGTAGTAATCGATGACCGGCGCGGTGGAGGCCTCGTACACCTGCAGGCGCTTGCGCACCGCATCCGGGCTGTCGTCGGCGCGGCCTTCGGCCTTCGCGCGGCCGGCGATGCGCTCGACGAGGAGTTCCGTCGGGCATTCCAGCTGCACCGCGTAATCGAACGGCTGGCGCAGCTTGCCCAGCAACGCATCCAGCGCATCGGCCTGCGCCAGGTTGCGCGGATAGCCGTCGAGGATGAAACCGTTGGCGGTGTCGGGGCGCGAGAAGCGGTCCTCGAGCATGCCGAGCAGGATGGCGTCGGAGACCAGCTCGCCGCGCGCCATCACTTCCTTCGCTTCCAGGCCCAGCTTGCTGCCGGCCGCGACTTCGGCGCGCAGCAGGTCGCCGGTGGAGATGTGCGGCACCTGCAGGTGTTCCTTCAGGCGGGTCGCCTGCGTGCCCTTGCCCGAACCGGGCGCGCCCAACAAGACCAATCGCATCCAGGACTCCTGACCAATGCTCGGGACGGCGCGTCCACGGACCGCGGCGCTACACTCGCCCGCCCTACCCACGACTACGCCGATTTGCCGGGCACTTTACCCCAACCCGGCCCCGGCCCACGACCTCACATGGCCAACGGAACCCTGCTTTACGCCCAGTCGGGCGGCGTCACCGCCGTCATCAACGCCACCGCCTCGGCCGTCATCCAGACCGCGCGCGCCCGCAAGGTGAAGGTCCTGGCCGCGCGCAACGGCATCCTCGGCGCGCTGCGCGAGGACCTGATCGACACCTCGAAGGAATCCCTCGCCGCGATCCGGGCGCTGGCCCATACCCCCGGCGGCGCGTTCGGCTCGTGCCGCGTGAAGCTGAAGTCGCTGGAGGCCGACCGCGCGAAATACGAGCGCCTGCTCGACGTCCTGCGCGCGCACGACGTGCGCTGGTTCCTCTACAACGGCGGCAACGATTCGGCGGACACCGCGCTGAAGGTCTCGCGGCTGGCGCAGGAGTTCGGCTACCCGCTCACCTGCATCGGCGTGCCGAAGACCATCGACAACGACCTGGCCGTCACCGACTGCTGCCCGGGCTTCGGCTCGGCCGCGAAATACACCGCGGTGTCCGTGCGCGAAGCCGCGCTCGACGTCGCCGCGATGGCCGACACCTCGACGAAAGTCTTCGTGTACGAAGCGATGGGCCGCCACGCGGGCTGGCTGGCCGCCGCCGCGGGCCTGGCCGCGCAGCACGAAGGCGATGCGCCGCACCTCATCCTCTTCCCCGAGCGCGCGTACGACGAAGCGGCGTTCCTCGCGCAGGTCGACAAGGTGGTCAAGCGCGTGGGCTATTGCGTGGTGGTCGCGAGTGAAGGCATCCGCACCGCGGACGGTACGTTCGTCGCCGACGCCGGCGGCGGGAAGGATGCGTTCGGGCACACGCAGCTCGGCGGCGTCGCCTCGCACCTCGCCGGTCGCGTCAAGGACGTGCTCGGCTACAAGGTGCACTGGACGTTGCCGGATTACCTGCAGCGTTCCGCGCGCCACATCGCATCGAAGACCGACGTCGAACAGGCGATGGCCGTCGGCGTGGCCGCGGTGGAGTACGCACTGAAGGGGATGAATTCGATGATGCCGGTGATCGTGCGCACGTCCGATGCACCGTATCGCTGGAAGATCGCGCCGGCCTCGCTCGACAAGATCGCGAACCACGAAAAAACGATGCCGGCCAACTTCTTGCGCAAGGATGGTTACGGCATCACCGCAGCGGCGCGTCGTTATCTCGAACCGCTGATCCGCGGCGAAAATCCGCCGCCTTACGGCCGCGACGGGCTGCCCAGATACATTGCCCTGAAGAACGTGGCAATGAGAAAAAAACTCGCCCCGATGTGATTGCAAAACCCCGTTGCGGTCGGTAAGACTCGCCACGCCTCGACGCAACGAGGTTCCTCGGGGGAGGAGGATCGGCGTCGCGCGGCCAGCTGGGGAGGTGGCCGCGTCGACGTCGATGTTCGAGTGGATTTCGGCGGTCTCCGTACGAATGCCGACCCGCTTCACGCAGCGACTGAATGCGGGACGCTAGGCTCCACGACTGCCATGAGGCAGCCACGACACGGAGATCCCCCATGCGTTCCATCCTGTCCCGCAGTGCGTTGCTCGCGATGCTGGTGGCGTTGAGCCTGCCCGTCGCCGCCCAGAAGGTGAAGATCGAGAACCAGGGCGAAGCGTCCAACACCGCAGAAGCCAAGGCCCTCACGGCCGAAGCCGTCGAGAAGGCCGTGGGCAAGGCGCCGGATGGCAAGTCGCAGGTCGTGTTCTTCCGCAGCGCCAAGTCGCCGGGTGCGGCCATCACCGTCAACGAGAACGCCGATCCGCGCGTCGAACTCGACCCGGGCATGTACTACGTCGTGGCCACCACGCCGGGCGCCCATGCGTACAGCACGAGCGACGGCGGCAAGTTCGACGGCACGCTGGAAACCGGCAAGACGTATTACGTGCAGGTGATCCGCAACAAGGCGGGCCACGCGCAGCTGCTGCGTTCGAGCGCCGACAAGTTCCAGCGCGCCTCGCACTGAGGCATCAGCCGCCGCAGGCCTTGCCTTCCACGGCCATCGCGACGGCGTATTGCGGCAGGCTGGGCGCGCCCTTCGCGCGCGCCTGGTCGGTCGCATCCTTCAGGTAGATCCGCGAACGCCCCTGCGGATCCAGCGCCGGCGGCGCCGCCTCCGCGGCCTTGCGCCAGATGCGCACCACCGCCTGCTGCGACGGGCACGCCGCGCTCGGCACGCGGATCAGGTCGTTGAAGATCCAGCCCGACTTCGCATCCGGTTTCACCTTGGCCGCATCCACCAGGCGCGCACGCGCCTGGCAGGTCGCGCTCGTGCGCGCGAAGGTGAACTTGTAGGGCGGGTTCGCCTGGCCGGTGAACTGGCCTTCGATGCGCGCGCAGGCTTCGGGGATCGTGCGGAGCGTGTGGGCCACGCCGACCTGCTGCGGGGAAGACGCCGGGCGGTTGATCTCCGGCTTCGGGTCGGCCGCGATGGCAGCCAGGGGTGCGAGGACGCACAGGGTGGCGATGAGTCGGCGCATGGTCGGTGGCCTCGGGGGGCGGGACGAAGGCGCGCAGGCTGTCACGCAAGCGCTGAATCGTGCTTCACGCACGGTTGCACGGTTCCGCCGCGGGGCCGTGCCATGCCATAGTCGGGCCGTTGCCGCCCTGTAATTGATTTCTTGCCGCGGCGCAACAAAAACCTTCGCGTCATCCATTTCGCGTCATCCGTCATTCCCTAAAGCCACCCGGGGAGGGTTGTTCATGCTGGAGCAGTACGGTTTGATCCTGGCGCTGTCCTGCGCCGTCATCGCGATTCTCTATGGTGTGTGGTCCGCGTCCTGGATCAACAGCCGTCCCGCCGGCAACGAGCGCATGCAACAGATCGCGGGCGCGATCCAGGAAGGCGCGCGCGCCTACCTCAATCGCCAGTACGCGACGATCGGCGTCGCAGGCGCCGTGCTCTTCGTCCTCATCGGCTTCGCACTCACCTGGCCCACCGCGATCGGCTTCCTGATCGGCGCGGTGCTGTCCGGTGCCGCGGGCTACATCGGCATGAACGTGTCGGTGCGCGCCAACGTGCGCACCGCCGAAGCCGCGCGTTCGGGCATCGGCCCGGCGATGGACGTCGCGTTCCGCGGCGGCGCCATCACCGGCATGCTCGTCGTCGGCCTCGGCCTGCTCGGCGTGGCCGGGTACTGGCTCGTGCTCGGCAAGATGGGCCTCACCGGCGAACCGGCGCTGCACGCGCTGGTGGGCCTGGCGTTCGGTTCCTCGCTGATCTCGATCTTCGCGCGACTGGGCGGCGGCATCTTCACCAAGGGCGCCGACGTCGGCGCGGACCTGGTGGGCAAGGTCGAAGCCGGCATCCCGGAAGACGACCCGCGCAACCCGGCGGTCATCGCGGACAACGTGGGCGACAACGTGGGCGACTGCGCGGGCATGGCGGCCGACCTGTTCGAAACCTACGCCGTCACCGTGATCGCCACGATGCTGCTCGGCGGCCTGATGATGGACCAGGGCGCCGGCCACAACGCGGTGCTGTATCCGCTCGTGCTCGGCGGCGTGTCGATCCTCGCATCGATCATCGGTGCGTTCTTCGTCAAGGTGAAGGCGGGTGGTTCGATCATGGGCGCGCTGTACCGCGGCGTGATCGTGTCGGCCGTGCTCGCGGCCATCGCGTTCTTCCCGATCACGCAGAACCTGATGGGCGACTTCGGGCAGGGGTCGATGAACCTCTACCTGTGCTCGCTGATCGGCCTGGCGCTGACCGGCGCGATCGTGTGGATCACCGAGTACTACACCGGCACGCAGTTCAAGCCGGTGCGCCACATCGCGCAGGCATCCACCACGGGCCACGGCACCAACATCATCGCGGGCCTGGGCGTGTCGATGAAGTCGACCGCGCTGCCGGTCATCACGGTGTGCGCGGCCATCTACGCCGCGTTCGCGCTCGGTGGCCTGTACGGCATCGCGATCGCCGCCACGGCCATGCTGTCGATGGCGGGCATGATCGTCGCGCTCGATGCGTACGGCCCGATCACGGACAACGCCGGCGGCATCGCCGAGATGGCGGAACTCCCGCCGGAAGTGCGCGCCGTGACCGATCCGCTCGACGCCGTGGGCAACACGACGAAGGCGGTGACGAAGGGCTACGCGATCGGTTCGGCCGCGCTGGCCGCGCTGGTGCTGTTCGCCGACTACACGCACAACCTCAACACGGTGGGTGCGGCGAAGGCCGCCGCCGCGGGCGTGCCGTTCGAAGCGTTCCGCTTCGACCTGTCCGACCACATGGTGATCATCGGCCTGCTGATCGGTGGCCTCATCCCGTACCTGTTCGGCGCGATGGCGATGGAAGCCGTCGGCCGCGCGGCCGGTGCGGTGGTGGAGGAAGTGCGCCGCCAGTTCCGCGACATCCCGGGGATCATGGAAGGCACGGGCAAGCCGCAGTACGACAAGGCCGTGGACATGCTGACGAAGTCGGCGATCAAGGAAATGATCGTGCCGTCGTTGCTGCCCGTCGCGGTGCCTGTCGTCGTCGGCCTGCTGCTCGGTCCGAAGGCGCTGGGCGGCGTGCTGATCGGCACGATCGTCACCGGCCTGTTCGTCGCGATCTCGATGACGACCGGCGGCGGTGCGTGGGACAACGCGAAGAAGTACATCGAAGACGGCAACTTCGGCGGCAAGGGTTCCGAGGCCCACAAGGCCGCGGTCACCGGCGACACCGTGGGCGATCCCTACAAGGACACCGCGGGCCCGGCGGTCAATCCGCTGATCAAGATCATCAACATCGTGGCGCTGCTGATGGTGCCGCTGATCGTGCGCTGATCGGTTCCTGCTTCACGCAACACGAAAGACCCCGCTTCGGCGGGGTTTTTTTTTGCCCGTCCCAGGGGAAGCAGGGATCCATGGGTGCGCTGCAGAAGCCCGCCTGGGGTGAAGACCGCGTCGCCCGAACCCGCGGCGGGGTAAGAATTTCTCGCCGACGTGGCGGCGAAAATTCTCACCCCACCACGGGCTGGGGCATCACCTTGCGCGCCTTTTCGATCAAGGGGCCGACCGCAAGTTGAGTTCGCTGGCGTGCGTGTGACGCACGCGCAACCCAATCGTTTCTTTCGCGGCAATCAAGAGCCCGAAGCACCAGCTCTCCTGCCTGATGTGTGCGAGGCACAGACCTGGACTGGCGCCCCGCCTGCCAGAGAGCAGTGAGGCATTTCAGATGCGAGGGCTCGAGGTGGGCGAGCGCCTCCGTCCGGAGAAGTTGTGTTCGCCAGCGGCTATCCGACGCGGTGCGGGGAACTACTACGACGTGTTAGCGAAAACCAAACCGCGACGAGGTCCGACGCGTCACGTCGCGTGTCTCTTTTCTGCTGTGGCAGCGGAAAAGAGACATGCGGCGGGACGTGGCGGAACGCCCTCACTGGGTGTCCCCGCTTTCGCGGGGACAACTTGCAATTCCGGATTCGCGCACGCCGACGCCGTGGCGATAGACGAGATTCCCGCCCAACCATCCCGCGACGCACAGCAACACGAACCCCGCGACGCTCGTCGCGAGGCTGGCCGCCGCCGGTGCGTGGAGCGCCGAGTCGTGCACGCGCAACACCAGGCTCGTCGCGTACGCGAACCACGCCAGTAGCACGAAGACCATGTGGCGCGCGACGAATTTCGCCGCGGGGCTGTCGGCCGGCAACTTCACGAATTCGATCGCGCCTGTGGCCATCGCCGCGAGCGCGGTCGTCGTGCCGGCCACGTGCAACCAGCCCGCGCACGTCCACCAGCTCGGATCGATCCAGGCGCCCGCGAGATCCGCCGCGGTCGCGAACGACCACGCCGCGATCGGGAAGTGCACGAACGCCGGGTGCAGCGGATGCCTCACGCCGCCATGACCGCGCTGAGGAGCACGAGCACGCCGACGACCGCCAGGCCTGCGTGCATCAGCACGACGGCTTTCGGTGCCACCGTCTTCCGCGCGTGCAGCGACGCGAGATAGAAGCCACCGAGCGCCGCCGCGACCAGGATCCCGAGCGCACCGACCACGCGCCCACCTGCCGAACCCTGCACCACCTGCAGCAACAGGATCACCAGGCCCGTCGCGCCAAGCAGCGCATGCAGGATCGAAATGGCCCACGGCGCGAGTTTCCCGCGCAGCACGCTGGAAGCGAGGACGAGGCCGCCGAGGGCGGCGATGGCGAACACGATGAGCGCGTACATCAACATGGTGGAACTCCTTGTCTCGGGTGATGGATCGGGCGTACGGCGTTTCAGTCGTGCAGGTCGAGCCGCGCCAGCACCGCATTCGTCATGCGGTCGCAGCGCGCCCCGAGGAACGGGAAGGCATCGGTCATCGTGGTCGCAAGCTCGTCGTGCAACGCCGTGCGCAGCAGGCGACGCGCGCGATGCAGGCGCGTCTTCACCGTTTCGGGTTTCAGCGACAGGCACGTCGCCGTCTCCTCCACGCTGCATTCCTCGATCTCGCGCATGACGAACACGAGGCGATACGCCTCCGGCAATGCGTCGACCGCGCGTTCGAGCAAGCGCCGCACCTCGGCGCGCGCCGCGCCGGCGGCCGGGTCTTCGTGGCCGAACTTCGACGGGAACGCGATCACGCGACCTCCTTCCTGCTGCAGGGCTTCGACCAGCTCGATCCCGACGGTGGGCTTGCGCGCGCGCAGGCGCCCGTGCGCTTCGTTGAGCACGATGCGCGTGAGCCAGGTGGTGAGGGCGGCATCGCCGCGAAACGAATCCAGGTGCGCGAAGGCGTCCACGTAGGCCTGCTGGACCACGTCCTCCGCTTCCGCGTCGTCGTGGACCACCCCGCGCGCGGCGCGGAACAACCGCCGGTTGCAGCGCTGCATGATGTGGCGGAAGGCCTCCCGCTGGCCGGCGCGGGCCAGCGCCACGAGGGCGATGTCGTCGAGGGCGGCGTAATCCACCAGCGGGCGTTGCGTCGGAACCATGCGTTTCTCCCTGTCCTGCCCATCCGATGCGCCAGTGTGCGCCGGGTTCCCGCCTATAATCCGCGCCCTCCCCCCACCCCCACCGCGGCCCACGGGCCGCGGCCAGCACGTCGGAGCACCACGCAATGGGCCTGGAACTCGTCCCCACCGGCAAGAATCCGCCGGACGAAATCAACGTCATCATCGAGATCCCGAAGGACGCCGAACCCGTCAAGTACGAGGTCGACAAGGCCTCCGGCGCGATGTTCGTCGACCGCGTGCTGTCCACGCCGATGCGCTACCCCTGCAATTACGGCTACGTCCCCCACACGCTGTGCGGCGACGGCGACCCGGCCGACGTGCTGGTGCTGATGCCCCTGCAGCTCATCCCGGGTTCGGTGATCCGCGTGCGCCCGGTCGGCGTGCTGCGCATGCGCGACGAAGCCGGCGCCGACGAGAAGATCCTCGCCGTGCCGGTGACCAAGGTGTATCCGGGTTACGCCCACATGGTGGGCCTCAACGACGTGCCGCAGCACTGGCGCGACCGCATCGCCTACTTCTTCGAGCACTACAAGGACCTGGAAGAAGGCAAGTGGGTCAAGCTTGATGGGTGGGGCGACACCGAGGAAGCGCGGCAGATCCTGATCGAGTCGATCGCGCGCTACAACGCAACGGAAGACAAGCCGAACTTCTGAGGCACCCCGGTCCCTGCGTGCGCAGGGACCGCGGAATCAGGCGCGGTCCACCACGCCATACTCGCCGGTGTTCGACGTCGTCACCGGCGCATCCGCGTCCCGCACCGCGTTGCTCGCCACCAGCGTGAGCATCGCCGTGTACCAGTCCACGTCGTTGCGCAGCACGACGTCCAGGCCGGGATCGTGCACTTCGTCCATGAAGCGGTGCAGCGCGTCGCGGAACGCCGCGCGTCCTTCCGGCGCCTCGCCATGCTGCGCCCACAGGCCGCGCCACGCGCGCAGCAGCCGCTGCGCAGCACCGCGCAGCAACACGTTGTTCGGATGGTCCGGCGATTCGCCGAACAGCAGCCCGAAGTGCGTGTTGAGTTCCCACGGCGTCATCACCGCGGGCACGTTGTTCGATTCGCACGCGAAGTCCGCGCTGCCGCCGGGCGCGATGCGGTCCTGCGTCCAGCCCGGGATCGCCAGGTGGTGCGGCTTGCCGCGCGCGACCAGGTTCCAGAACTCCGCGCCGCCCACCGTGTCCACCACGAGGTGGATGCGCGATTCGCGCGCGTCATTGAGCACGCGATGCTGGCGCCACGTGTCGAAGATCCAGCACTCGCCTTCGCCCATGTTGATCGCCGCGTCGCCGCATTCGAAGCGCACCGTCGGCTGCGTCACGATCGGCACGTGCACGCGCGTGCGTTCGGCCCAGTAGTAACCGGTATCCACGTGGCGCGTGACCTCGGCCTGCCCCGCGAGCCGCATCAGGCGACTGCGACCGACCACGGCACCGAAGCTCGCGATCGTCTTGCGCAGGTACGGGCAGCGCTCGAGCGCCGGCGTCGGCAGCATCGGGCCCGCGAACGCTTCGTTGTCCGCATCCCCGCCCACCGACACCAGCGGCAACATCGAATTGCCCGGCAGGTGGTTCGGATGCGGTTTCCATGCGCCTTCGCCCAGCGCGGCGATTTCCGCGGCCAGCGCGGGCGCATCGAACGACAACGGCAACTGGATGAAGGGGAACTGCAGTTTCATTACGGCGGGTCGTTCTTGTGCTGGATGATGGTGAGGCCGATCAAACGCGAGACCACGGTGGCGATGTAACCCACGCCGGCCAATTGTTCCAGCATCACCAGCACGCGCGCCGGAGAATTGACCGGCAGCACGTCGCCCAGGCCGGTGGCCGACAGCGTGGTGAAACTGAGGAACAGCAGCTCCATCCAGGTGCGTTCGCGTTCGGGTTCGAAGCCCGTGAAGCTGCCCGGGTAAATCGCCTGGCACAGGAAGAACGCGTACGCGAAGCCCCACGCGAGCAGGGTGAACGTGGCGCCGGCCGCGAACAGTTCGTCGGCGCTGACGCGCGTGTCGCGCATCATGTAGGCGATCAGGCCCGCGGCGGCGTAGAAGTACAGCGCGGCTTCCAGCGCGGCCGCCAGGGGCAGCAACGCCTGGTGGTCCATCACGACGCCGAACACCGTCAGCACCAGTGCGGGCACGGCGAGGAACCAGCCGATCACGCTGAGCATGGGGCTCAGCTTCACCACCCACATCGCCAGCGGCACGACCACCAGCGCGACGGCGCCGAACAACACGCGCCCGGTCTGCGTGTTGTCCATCAACGGATACAGCAGCAGGCTCAGCAACTGCGCCGCCAGCAGGAACGCCGACGGCTGCCGCCGCGCGAGCACGCGCCACATGTCCCATCGCCAGAAGGCCACCATGCGCGCGACCGGCCGGGCTCAGCCCGGGCGGTAGACCTCGGCGCCCGCGGCGCGGAACTCTTCCGACTTCTCCGCCATGCCGGCGGCCAGCGCATCGGTTTCGCCCACGCCATGTTCGGCGGCGTAGTCGCGCACGTCCTGGGTGATCTTCATCGAGCAGAAATGCGGGCCGCACATCGAGCAGAAGTGCGCCAGCTTGTGCGCGTCCTTGGGCAGCGTTTCGTCGTGGAATTCCTTCGCCTTCTCCGGATCCAGGCCCAGGTGGAACTGGTCTTCCCAGCGGAATTCGAAGCGCGCCTTGCTCAGCGCGTTGTCCCGCACCTGCGCGCCGGGATGGCCCTTCGCCAGGTCGGCGGCATGCGCGGCGATCTTGTACGCCATGATGCCGTCGCGCACGTCGTCGCGATCCGGCAGGCCCAGGTGTTCCTTCGGCGTGACGTAGCAGAGCATCGCGGTGCCGAACCAACCGATCATCGCCGCGCCGATCGCGCTGGTGATGTGGTCGTAGCCCGGCGCGATGTCGGTGGTCAGCGGGCCGAGCGTGTAGAACGGCGCTTCGCCGCATTCGGCAAGCTGCTTGTCCATGTTTTCCTTGATCAGCTGCATCGGCACGTGGCCGGGGCCTTCGATCATGGTCTGCACGTCGTGCTTCCACGCGATCTTCGTCAGCTCGCCCAGCGTTTCGAGCTCACCGAACTGCGCAGCGTCGTTGGCGTCCGCGATGCACCCCGGGCGCAAGCCATCGCCCAGCGAGAAGGCGACGTCGTACGCCTTCATGATGTCGCAGATGTCTTCGAAGTGCGTGTAGAGGAAGTTTTCCTTGTGGTGCGCCAGGCACCACTTGGCGAGGATCGAACCGCCGCGCGACACGATGCCCGTCACGCGCTTGGCGGTGAGCGGCACGTAGCGCAGCAGCACGCCGGCGTGGATGGTGAAGTAGTCCACGCCCTGCTCGGCCTGTTCGACCAGCGTGTCGCGGAAGATTTCCCACGTGAGTTCTTCGGCGCGGCCGTCCACTTTTTCCAGCGCCTGGTAGATCGGCACCGTACCGATCGGCACCGGCGAATTGCGCACGATCCATTCGCGCGTTTCGTGGATGTGCTTGCCGGTGGACAGGTCCATCACCGTATCGGCGCCCCAGCGGATCGCCCACACCAGCTTTTCCACTTCCTCCGCGATGCCCGACGACACGGCGCTGTTGCCGATGTTGGCGTTGATCTTGGTGAGGAAGTTGCGGCCGATGATCATCGGCTCGCTCTCGGGATGGTTGATGTTGTTCGGCAGGATCGCGCGGCCGCGGGCGATTTCGTCGCGCACGAATTCCGGCGTGATGCGCGCCTGGATCGCCGCGCCGAAGGATTGGCCGCGATGCTGCGCGAGCAGGCCCGCGTCGCGCACCTGGTCGAGGCGCTGGTTTTCGCGGATGGCGACGTATTCCATTTCCGGCGTGACGATGCCGCGGCGCGCGTAATGCATCTGCGAGACGTTGGCGCCCGCGATGGCGCGGCGCGGCAGGATGCGGCCGGGGAAGCGCACGGACGACAGGCGCGGATCGTGTTCGCGCGCGCGGCCGAACTCGGACGTCAGGCCCGGCAGCGGTTCGGAATCGTTGCGCTCGGCGATCCACTGCGCGCGCAGCGGCGACAGGCCGGCGGCCAGGTCGATGTGCGTGTCGGGATCCGTGTACGGGCCCGAGGTGTCGTAGACGGTGACGGGCGGGTTGTCTTCGCCGCCGAACAGGGTGGGCGTGCGCTGCAGCGCGATCTCGCGCATGGGCACGCGCAGGTCGTCGCGCGACCCGGGCACGAAGACCTTGCGCGAACCGGGGATGGGGCGGACGACGGCTTCCGAGAGGCGTTCGGCGTCGCGGAGCAGTTCGGTGGGCACGGCGTTCATGGGATCGTCCAGGGGGAGCGGTGAGGACGAAGCAGGCGCGCGGCCACGCGCGAGCGCGATCCGCGAAGCTTCCCTACGGCGGTCTCAACCGCGTCAGGTTCGAAGGGACTCTCTCAACCGGCCAAGGCCGGTACCCCCGCTTCGGCGGGCATTTGAACACGGCCGGGCGTCGCCGGCCAATAATGCGCGCCTTGCCGAAGGAGCGACCATGCCGACCAGCGCCACCGCGACCGCACCCGCCGGCGTCGGCAACATCGGCGTGGGCTTCGACCTGCTCGGCCATTCGATCCTGGGCCCGTCGGACCGCGCCACCGTGCGGCGCATTGCTGAACGCGAAGTGCGCGTGGTCGCCGTGCGCGCGGTTGGCGACGTATCACCGGCCTCGATCGGCGTGATTCCGTTCGACACGGCGCGCAACACGGCCGGGCGTGCGTTGCATGCATTGCGTGAAGGGCTGGCGCTCGGGTTCGGCTTCGAGGTCGAACTCGACAAGGGGATTCCGATCGGGGCGGGGCTCGGCGGTTCGGCGGCCTCGTGCGTGGCGGCGCTGGTCGCCGCGAATGCCTTGCTCGACGCGCCGATGTCGCGGGAGGCGTTGTATCCCTTCGCGATGGAAGGCGAGTACGCCTCGAGCCGCAGCCACCAGGGCGACAACGTGGGGCCGATGCTCGTCGGCGGCGTGGTGCTGGCGACGGCGACGCGCTTGTTGTCGCTGCGCGCGCCGGCCGGGTTGCATTGCGTCGTCGTGCATCCGGACCAGGTGCTCGAAACGCGGCGCTCGCGCGAAGTGCTCGCCGAACCGTTCCCGTTGTCGACCGTCGTGGCGCATGGCGCGCGGCTGGCGCAGTTCATCGTGGGCCTGGAGCGCGGCGACCTGGCATTGCTGCGCGATGGCTTGCAGGACGTGCTGGTCGAACCGCGGCGCGCGGCGCTCGTGCCCGGGTTCGATGCAGTGAAGTCCGCGGCGATGGACCACGCCGCGATCGGCGCGAGCCTGTCGGGCGCGGGGCCGAGCGTGTTCGCGTGGTTCGCCAGCGAAGCCGATGCGCGCGTTGCGGCGCCGGCGATGCAGGCGGCCTTTGCCGACGCGGGATTCGCGTCGCGTGCGTACGTCTGCCCGGTCAACGGTCCGCGCGCCGAACTGGATTGACGACGGGTGCCACGGGCGTTCCGCGCCATCCCTCGCGCATGCCGGGCGCCGAGAACAAACGCGACACGCTGATCGTCGTCGACGGGAATCCACGGCGCTCGAGTTGCGATCGCACGTCTTCCGGCGCCAGGCGCCAGGTTTCGTTGCGCCAGTTGGTCAGGTACATCGGGCCGTTCGCGCGCAGGACGGTCGCGGCATCCGTCGCCGAGAAATACGGCATCCCGAACGGATGCGTGTGCGCGACGGCGAGCAGCGCATGCCCGGCATCGTTCGACGCGCGATGTAATGCCTCGGTGTGCACGCGTCGTGCATTGCGGGGACCCTTGCCGGGCGTCAGGTAAGCCCAGCCGTCTTCGGTATGCACGAGGAAGGTGACGAACTCCGCGCGCTTGTCGTCGTGGTAGCGGGCGCCGAAGCACGCTGCGGCGGCGTCGGCGGTCGCGAAGCCGCCTTGTTCGATGCGGATGTCGCGCGGGATGCGCGTGCGATCAGTGCGCGCGGTCTCGGGCGTGGCGTGTTCCGGCGAGAAGCGTGGCTGGTGCAGGTCGCAGGCGTTGGGGTGCGTGGCGGGGAGCGCGGCGATGGCGCACAGGAGCGCGCGCGTTCGTCGCCTGCGACGACGGCGATGGGAGTCGAGGGTCATGGGGAATGCGTGGCTGGAGCGGCCGCGCATTCCACCAACGTTTGCCCGGTCCCGGCAGGCGAAAGGGGCGACGTCCACCGACGTCGCCTCTTGCGAACGCCGGCGAAACCTCAGGCCGCGGGACCCGCCTCTTCGCGATTCACCTTGAACCACGCTGCGTACAACGCCGGCAGGAACAACAAGGTCAGCGCCGTCGCCACGATCAACCCGCCCATGATCGCCACCGCCATCGGCCCGAAGAATGCCGAACGCGACAACGGGATCATCGCCAGCACCGCGGCGAGCGCGGTCAGCACGATCGGCCGGAAGCGACGCACCGTCGCTTCGATGATCGCGTGCCAGCGGTCGTTGCCGTGGCGGATGTCCTGTTCGATCTGGTCCACCAGGATCACCGAGTTGCGCATGATCATGCCCGCCAGCGCGATCGTGCCCAGCATCGCGACGAAGCCGAACGGCACGCGGAACACCAGCAGGAACAAGGTCACGCCGATCAGGCCCAACGGCGCGGTGAGCAGCACCAGCGCCGTGCGCGAGAAGCTGCGCAACTGCAGCATCAGCAACGTCACCACGACGAACAGGAACAGCGGCAGGCCGGCCTTGATCGAGTTCTGCCCGCGCCCGGAGTCCTCCACCGTGCCGCCGGTTTCGAGCAGGTAGCCTTCCGGCAACGCGGCGCGGATGCCGTCGAGCGTCGGCAGGATCTGCGCCACCACCGTCGGCGGCGTGAGCTTGTTGCGGATGTCGGCGCGCACCGTGACGGTGGGCAGGCGGTCGCGATGCCACACGATGCCGTCCTCGAACACGTCGCGCAGCGTGGCGATCTGCGACAGCGGCACCGGCGTGCCGCTCTGCGTCGGCACCGCCAGGCTGCCGAGCAGGTCGAGCCGCGTGCGTTCGTCGCCCGTGCCGCGCAACAGGATCTCGACGAGTTCGTTGCCCTCGCGGTACGTGCTGACGTGCAGGCCCGACAGCGAGCCCGACAGGAACTTCGACAACTGGGACGAAGTGATGCCGAGCACGCGCGCACGGTCCTGGTCGATCTCCAGGCGCACGACCTTGCTGGGTTCGTCCCAGTCCAGGTTCACGTTGGAGACGTTCGGGTTCGCGAGCACCTTCGCCTGCACTTGCTTGGCGATGGCGCGCACGCGGTCGATATGTTCGCCGGAGACGCGGAACTGCAGCGGGTAGCCGACCGGCGGGCCGTTCTCCAGTCGCGTCACGCGCAATTGCAACGACGGGAAGCGCGGCGCGACCTCGTCGATCAGCCACGTGCGCACCGTTTCGCGCGCTTCGGTATCGCTGGCGCGCACGACGAACTGCGCGAAGTTGGCGGCGGGCAGCTGCTGGTCGAGCGGCAGGTAGAAGCGCGGCGAACCGGTGCCGACGTAGGCGACGTAGTTGTCGACGCCCGCGCGCTTCTGCAGCATCGCCTCCAGTTGCTTCGCCTGCGCTTCGGTCGCCTTCAACGACGAGCCTTCGGCGAGTTCCATGTCCACCATCAGCTCCGGCCGCGTCGAATCCGGGAAGAACTGCTGCGGCACGAACCGGAACAGCGCGATCGACGCGATGAACGCCGCGACGGTCAGCGTGATGACGAGCTTGCGATGACCCAGGCACCAGTCGAGCAAGCCGCGGAAGCGCTGGTAGAACTTCGTCGCGTGCGGGTCGTGCGCTTCGGCATGCTTCTTGTTCATGTCCGGCAACATCTTGTCGCCGAGGTACGGGATGAACAGCACCGCCGCGATCCACGACACCACCAGCGCGATGGTGACCACCTGGAACAGCGACCGCGTGTACTCGCCGGTCGACGAGGCCGCGGTCGCGATCGGCAGGAAGCCCGCCGCCGTCACCAGCGTGCCGGTGAGCATCGGGAACGCCGTGGTCTCCCACGCGAAGCTGGCCGCCTTCAACCGCGAGAAGCCCTGCTCCATCTTGATGGCCATCATCTCGACCGCGATGATCGCGTCGTCGACGAGCAAGCCCAGTGCGAGCACGAGCGCACCGAGCGAGATCTTGTGCAGGCCGATGCCGAAGTAATCCATCACCGCGAACGTCATCGCCAGCACCAGCGGGATCGTCACCGCCACCACCAGCCCCGTGCGGAACCCCAGCGAGAAGAAACTCACCAGCAGCACGATCGCCACCGCTTCGGTGAGTACCTTCATGAACTCGCCCACCGATTCGCGCACCGCGTGCGGCTGGTCGGAGACCTTGCGCAATTCCATGCCGGCGGGCAGCGAACGCTGCAGGCGCGCGAATTCGGACTCCAGCTTGTCACCGAGCCGCAGGATGTCGCCGCCGTCCTTCATCGCCACCGCGATGCCGATCGCGTCCTGGCCCATGAAGCGCATCCGCGGCGCGGCGGGATCGGCGAAGCCGCGCTTCACCGTCGCAAGGTCGCCGAGCCGCACCGTGCGATCGCCCGAACGGATCGGGAAATCGCGCAAGGCATCGACCGACTGGAACGCGCCGGTCACGCGGATCTGCACGCGGTCGGTGTTCGTTTCGAAGAAGCCGGACGGCACGACGGCGTTCTGTTCCGACAGCGCGGTCTGCACCGCCGCCAGCGGGATGCCCATCGTGGCGAGCTTGGTGTTCGACAGCTCGATCCAGACTTTCTCGTCCTGCAGGCCGACCAGTTCCACCTTGCCGACGTCCGGCAGGCGCTGCAGTTCGAGCTCGATGCGCTCGGCGTAGTCCTTCAGCACCGCGTAGTCGAAGCCCTGCCCCGTCAGCGCGTAGATGTTGCCGAACGTGTCGCCGAATTCATCGTTGAAGAACGGCCCGACCGTGCCTTCCGGCAACGTGGGCTTGATGTCGCCGATCTTCTTGCGCACCTGGTACCACAGCTCGGGCACGTCCTTCGACGGCAGCGAATCGCGCGCCATGAAGATCACCTGCGATTCGCCGGCGCGCGAATACGAGCGGATGAACTCGTACTTGCCGGTCGTCATCAGGCTCTTCTCGACGCGCTCGGTCACCTGGCGCGCGACCTCCTCCGCGGTGGCGCCCGGCCACAACGTGCGCACCACCATCGCCTTGAAGGTGAAGGGCGGATCTTCCGATTGCCCGAGGTTGCGCCAGCTCATCGCACCGAGCAGCGCGAGCACGACCATCGCGTAGAGGACGAGCGTGCGGTTGCGCAGCGCCCATTCCGAGAGGTTGAAGGACATGTCAGCGGGCCGCGGCAGGCGCGAGCGCGACGGGGCGGTTGTCGCGGTCGACGGGCGCGACCTTCTGCCCTTCGCGCAACAGGTGTCCTCCCGCGGCGACGACCCAATCGGTTGCGCGCACGCCCGACAGCACCGGCACCGTGTCTTCGCCGTACGCACCCGCGCGCACGGGCACCAGCGCCAGCGTGTGCGTGTCGGGCTTCACCACCCAGACCGAAGCCGTGCCGTTCGCGCCGCGCTGCAAGGCCGACAACGGCAGGCGCAACGTCGAGTCCCCGGCCTTCGCTGCACCGGGCACGTAGACGCGCGCGCTCTGCCCGAGGTCGACGGCCTTCGCCGCAGCGGCATCGAGCGCGATGCGCGCGGCATACGTGCGCGCCTGCGGATCGGCGGCGGCGGAAATCTCGCGGATGCGGCCCGGCAAGCGTTCGCCCGGCGCGCTCCACAATTCGACGAGCACGGGTTGGCCGACCGCGAAATCGCGGATGCGCGATTCCGGCAACGCGATCGCGACTTCGCGCCCCGCATCGCCCGCCAGCGTGTAGACAACCTGGCCCGACGTCACCGTCTGCCCCGCTTCCGCGCTGCGCGTCGCGATCACGCCGTCGCGCGGCGCGCGCAGTTGCGTGTAGTCGGCCTGGTTGCGCGCCACGTCGAGTTGCGCGCGCGCTGCACGCGCCTGCCCTTCGGCGGCGGCATAGGCGGCGTTCTGTGCATCCAGCGTGGAGCGGCTGACGAGTTGCTGGTCGGCGAGCGTGGCGTAGCGCTTGCGATCGGAGGCCGTGCGCGCGAGTTCGGCATTGGCCGCGGCCAGTTGCGCCTGCGCCGATTGCACCTGCAAGCGCAGGTCGCCCGGATCGAGTTCGGCGAGGACCTGCCCGCGACGCACGCTGTCGCCCGCATCGACGAAGCGCTTCACCAGTTGCCCGCCCACGCGGAACGACAAGGTGCTTTCTTCGCGTGCCCGCACTTCGCCGGCGAAGGCCGACAGCGACGGCGCGGCGTCATGCCCCGGATGGACCACGAGGACCGGGCGCGGGACCTCGGTGGCCGCCTCGTCCTTCCCGCACGCGGCCAGCAGGACCAGCACCGCGACGACCCCCGCATGGCGCGCGCGGCGCAAAAATAGGCGATCCGTGGGGGGGGCCTGCGGCATCCTGCGCTGCGTCTCCATGGGGGACTCTCTCGACGGCAATTAGTGGACCGGCCGGTAGAGTAAGAAATAGCAAACCCCGCAGTCCAGTATTTCCTTTATAGTCCGCCGCCATGCCAGATCGTTCCGCGCCAACGCCAGCCGTTACCCCTGCCGAAGCCGCGACAAAGCCGCGGCCCACGGGTCCGGGCCGGCCCAAGGACCTCGGCAAGCGCGCGGCGATCCTCGAAACGGCCAAGCGCTTGTTCACCACGCTGGGCTTCACGGGCGTGTCGATGGACCAGATCGCGGCCGAGGCCGGCGTCTCCAAGCTCACCGTCTACAGCCACTTCGGCGACAAGGAAGCGCTGTTCGCCGCGGCCGTGCAGGCGCACTGCGAACAGCAGTTGCCCGATTCCCTGTTCGCCGCCGCCGACGCCGCACCCCTGCGCGAAGGCCTGCTGCAGATCGCGCGCGCCTTCTTCGGGATGATCTGCGGCCCCGAAGCGCTCGCGGGCCACCGCACCCTGTGCACCCCGCAGGTCCTGGATACGCCGATGCCGCGCCTGTTCTGGGAAGCCGGCCCGCAACGCATCCAGGACGCCGTGGCGGTGGTGCTGCAACACCATGTCGCCACCGGCGAGCTGGCCATCGACGACGTGGCGCGCGCCGCCTCGCAGTTCCTGTGCCTGGCCAAGGGCGAACTGCATGCGCAACTGGTCTTCGGTTGCTGCACGGAAGTCCGCGCGCACGAGGTGGAAGCCCAGCTCGAAGCCGCCGTGGATCTGTTCCTCCGCGGCTACGGCACGGGGCGCTGACGATGGTCGCCCTGACTTCCGGCACTCAGTACGGGTGTGCTACCACAGCGATGCTGTCCCTCCGGAACGCGACCCGCCTGGGCGTAGAATTCCCGGTTTTCCGCGCGAGACCCCAATCATGACGATCGATTACGCCAAAGCCCGCGAGACCATGGTCGAACAACAGGTTCGCCCGTGGGACGTCCTCGATGCGCGCGTGCTCGATGCGTTGGTGATGGTGCCGCGCGATGCGTTCGTGCCGTCCGCGCATCGCGCGCTGGCCTATGCCGATGCCGCGCTCCCGCTCGGCCACGGCGAATCGATGATGAAGCCCGTCGTCGAAGGCCGCGTGCTGCAGGCGCTCGACGTGCAGGCCGGGGAAGACGTGCTGGAGATCGGCACGGGCAGCGGATTCCTCACGGCATGCCTCGGCCGCCTCGCGCGCGAAGTGCACAGCATCGAGCTGCACGCCGAATTCGCCGACGCCGCCCGCGCGCGCCTGGACACCATGGGCCTGGGCGGCAACGTCCGGATCGAGGCCGCCGATGCGTTCTCGTGGGACACCGACCGCCGCTACGACGCGATCTGCGTCACCGGCGCCGTCGAGGCGATCCCGCCGCGTTTCCTGCAATGGCTCCGCCCCGGCGGCCGCCTGTTCGTCGTGCGCGGCGTCGCACCCGCGATGGAAGCGGTGCTGGTGCGCAACGATGTCAACGGTCCCGGTATCGAATCGTTGTTCGAGACCGACCTGAATTACCTGGCGGGCGCTGCGCCCGTCGCCAAGTTCGATTTCTAAACTCCCCCTCGTCCCCATTTGAATCCGGAAGGAACCTGCATGAGCCGCCGTCCCCTCGTCCTGGCCCTCGCCTTCGCCATCGCGCCCATGGCGGCGCACGCCGAAGACCTGCTGCAGACCTACGAGCTGGCACGCGCCGGCGACCCGCAGTTCTCCGCCGCCGAATCCAGCCGCCTCGTCACCAAGGAAGGCTCGGTGCAGGCACGCGCCGCGCTGCTCCCGCAGTTGAACGGCAGCGCCTCGATCACCCGCACCAAGAACGACAGTTCCGGTTCGCAGGCGTTCGGCAGCGCGATCGTGCCGAGCGAAGGCACCAACGACAACACCAACAAGCAGTACGGCGTGAACCTGTCGCAGATGGTCTACGACCACAGCAACATCACGCGCCTGCGCAGCGCCAACCTGCTCAGCGAAGCCAGCGACTACCAGGTGGAATCGGCGGGCGACTCGCTCGTCACGCGCACCTCGGCCGCGTACTTCAACGTACTCGTGCAGGTCGAGACCCTGGCCGCGGCGGAAGCCTCGGAAACCGCGCTGAAGAAGCAGTTCGACTTCGCCAGCAAGCGCCTGGAAGTGGGCCTGGCGCCCATCACCGACGTGCACGAAGCGCGCGCGCAGTACGACTCGGCGCGCGCCAACACGATCACCGTGCGCAACCAGGTCGAAGACGCCTACCAGGCGCTCGCCGAAATCACCGGCAAGCCGATCGAACGCGTGAAGGGCCTGCCGGAAGACTTCCAGCCGCAGCTGCCCGCCTCCACCGGCGCCGACCAGTGGGTGCAGATGGCAATGGACAACAATCCCGCACTGAAGGCCAAGGAATACCAGGTCAAGTCGGCCGAGGAAGACATCAGCACGGCGCGCGCGGGCCACTACCCCACGCTGTACCTGTCGGGCAATTACGGCAGCAGCCGCACGGATGGTTCCTCGTCCGACACGCTGACCAACCTCACCACCGATTTCGAGAACCGCAACGACTCGCGCAGCCTCGGCCTGACCTTGCGCGTGCCGATCTTCGCCGGCGGCGCGACGCAGTCCGGCGTGCGCCAGGCGCTGTACACGCGCGACGTGCGCCAGGACGAACTGGAACAGCAGCGCCGCGCGCTCGAGCGCAACACGCGCAATGCCTACCAGGTGGTCGTGGCGGGCGTGAGCGAAGTCGAAGCACGCCGCCTCGCGCTGGTCTCGGCCCGCGCCGCGTACGAAGCCTCGCAGGTCGGCCTGGAAGTGGGCACGCGCACCGTGCTCGACGTGCTGATCAACCAGCGCAACCTGTTCCAGGCGCAGCAGGCCTACGCGCTGTCGCGCTACAACTTCCTGCAGAGCCGCCTCAACCTCGAGCAGGCCGCCGGCACGCTCGACGTCGATGACGTGCAGGACATCAATCGCCTGCTGACGGTCGACATCGCGGCGATCGCACCGACCAACGGCGCGCAGTAACCCGCTTTTGCTTCGAGCCCCTCTCCCGCCAGGGAGAGGGGTTGGGGTAAGGACGCTTCACCCCGCCGGCAACACCGGCGCAATCAACCCCAACGTCCGCGCCAGCGCACCGCGCCCTTCTTCGACCAGCCGATAGCCCGCCGCCACCATCCGCGCGCGCGCCGCTTCGTCGTCCAGCAATTCACCGATCGCGACGGTCGCTGCACCCGCATCCGGCACGATCCGCACGGCGCCCGCCTGTTCGAGCCGATGCGCGATCTCCGTGAAGTTGTGCAGGTGCGGCCCGGTCACCATCGCGGTGCCCACCGCCGCCGGCTCCAGCAGGTTGTGCCCGCCGATCGGCTGCAGGCTTCCGCCGACGAAAGCCACCTGCGCGCACGCATAGAACGCCATCAATTCCCCGAGCGTATCGACGACGAACACATCGTCGTCCGCGCCCGGCCAGCGCGTGAGCCGCCGCGTCGCGACGCGCCAGCCCGCCGCATGCGCGTGGTCCACCGCCGCGCGGAACCGTTCGGGATGCCGCGGCGCCCACACCAGCAACAACTCCGGGTGCGTCGCGCGCAGCGCGCGGTGCATCGCGACGACCGCGGCTTCTTCGCCATCGTGCGTGCTCGCCGCGATCCACGCATTGCGCGTGCCCAGGCGTTCGCGGAACTGCGCGACGAAGGCCGCGAGGTTGTCCGGCACCGGCGTATCGAACTTGAGGTTGCCGAGATCCTGCACCTGCTCTTCGCGCGCGCCGAGTTGCACGAAGCGTTCCGCATCCGCCTTCGACTGCGCGCCCACGCGCCGCACCGTGCGCAACGCGCGTCCCACCAGCGGCGCGAGCAGGCGATAGCCGCGCAGCGAACGTTCCGACAACCGCGCATTGAGGATGTAGGTCGGCACGCCTTGCTCGCGCGCGCCGAACAGCAGGTTGGGCCACAACTCGGTTTCGAGCACCAGGCCCGCGCGCGGGCGGAAATGCGTGAAGAAGCGGCGCACCGCGCCCGGCAGGTCGTACGGCAGATACACGTGCTGCACGTCCTCGCCCCACAGCGCGCGCACGCGCGCCGAGCCGGTGGGCGTGATCGTGGTGACCAGCAACGGCAGGTCCGGGTGCAACCGGCGCAGCGCGTTCACCAGCGGTGCGGCGGCATTCACTTCGCCCACCGAGACCGCGTGCACCCACAGCGTTTCGCGCGGCGCATCGTCGTCGACCGGGCTGCCGTACATCCCGTAGCGCTCCGGCCAGCGGCGGAAGTATTCGGCCTGGCGGAAGCCGCGCCAGATCAAGTGGTACACCGTGATGGGAAGGAGCAGGTACAGCGCGGCCGAATACAGGCCGCGCAGCACGCGCTCGAAGGGGTCCGTCCGCATCACGGGAGGATACCTGTCAGCGGACCCCCGTAGAATCGCGACGATGACGCCCGCGCCTGCCCCGACGGACCACGATCGCCCGCCCCTGGGCTCGCGCCATTGGCCGACGTGGCTGGGCATCGGTGCGATGGCCGCGCTCGCGCGCCTGCCCTGGTCGTTGCAGCGCGCGCTCGGCCGCGGCCTCGGTGCCTTGCTCCGCGTCGCGATGCCCGCGCGCCGCCGCATCGCTGCGCGGAACCTTGAACTATGTTTCCCCGAACTCGACGCCGCCGCGCGCGAAGCGCTGTTGCGCGAACACTTCGCCGCGCTCGGCATCGGCCTGTTCGAATTCGCGCGCGCGTGGTGGGGCTCGGTGGATCCGATGCGCCACGGCCTGGTCGTCGAAGGCCTCGACCTGATCGCGGCCGCGCGTGCGAGCGGCCGCGGCATCATCGTCGTGTCGGGCCACTTCACCACGCTGGAAATCTGCGGCCGCCTGATGTGCGACCACGTGCCGCTCGCCGGCATGTATCGCCCACACGCCGAGCCGGCGATGGAATGGGCCGTCAAGCGCGGCCGCCTGCGCTACGCCGCCGCGATGTTCACCAAGCAGGAATTGCGCCCTGCGGTGAAACACCTCAAGCAGGGCGGCGTGCTGTGGTACGCGCCGGACCAGGACCCGAGCCGCGGCGAAAGCGTATACGTGCCCTTCTTCGGCCGGCCTGCGAACAGCCTGTCGTCGACGCACCAGCTCGCGCGCCTGTCGGGGGCGTTGGTCGTGGCGTTCCAGCACGCGCGACGCGCCGATGGCGGTTACACGTTGCGGCTCGTGCCGGGACTGGAAAGCATTCCGTCGAAGGACGCGGTCGCGGATACCGCCGCGGTGATGGCGGCGATCGAAGCAATGGCGCGCGTCGCGCCCGACCAGTACCTGTGGATCCATCGCCGCTTCAAGCGGCAGCCGGATGGCACTTCGCCCTACGGCGATTGATCGCGTTCGCGTTGCGCTTCCAGCACCTTCGCGTACTTGAGGAAGGTGTAGAACGCATGCGTGCGCGCGGCGAAGAAGCCCGCCCAGCCGTTGAGGAAATACCGCTTGCCGATGTACAGCTTGAGGAAGGCGACGTAGGGCTGCAGCACGATGCGCAACCCGAGTCCGCGGATCGGCTTGCGGCGCTTGTTCACCACCATGCCGCTGGAATAGCGGTTCACCTTCTCGACGCGATCGGCCAGGTGCGGTTCGCCGTAATGGCGGAACGGGGCGTCCAGGTCCTGCGGCGCGCCCGTGTCGAGCGTCGGCGCGGCGTGCACCGGCACGGTATTCATGCGCGCGCGCGACTTGCGGAACAGGCGCAACTGCCAGTTCGCCCGCGCGCCGGCGTGCGACCAGCGCCAGAACAACCATTCCTGGCGCGGCAGGCGATAGCCGTCCGCGCGCGGCGCCTGCAGCGTGCGTTCGATCATCGCGCGGCCTGCGTCGGTCAGCGATTCGTCCGCGTCGAGCAGCAACACCCAATCGTGCGTGGCCAGGTCGATCGCGTGTTGTTTCTGCGGGCCATAGCCTTCGAACGGGCGCACGGAGACGCGCGCGCCGTAGCGTTCGGCGATGTCGCGCGTCGCATCGGTGGAGCCGGAATCGAGCACCACGCGTTCGTCGCAGAACGCCAGGCTCGCCAGGCACGCTTCCAGCGTCGCCGCGTTGTCGAACGTGGTGACGACGCCGCTGATCGGCGCCCGCGTGCTCATGCAGCCGCAGCCGCGGGGGCCGCCGCGGGTTCGGGGTCGCGCGACAGCAGGCTGCCCGCGTACAGCGCGGCCAGCATCAGCGCCAGCCCGCCCCAGAACGTCGAATAGAACGCCAGGTGCGTGTTGAACGGGAACAACGTGACGACGAGCGCGAGCATCGCCGGCCGTGCGCGATCGCGCGCCGTTTCGCTCGCATAGCGCCACGCGCGCCATCCCAGCGCGATGCCGGCCAGCCACAACACCAGGCCGATCGTGCCGGTTTCGCTGGCGACTTCCAGTACCCAGTGGTGCGCGTGCAATGCCGGTCCTTCACCCCAGGCCGCGAGCTTGCCCGCCTCTGCATCGCAGCCGTTGAACGCATCGCGGAAGCCGCGCGCCCCCACGCCGTTGATGGGGTGCGTGCGATACATGCACATCGCCGCGGACCAGATGCGGCCGCGGCCGGACAAGGCGTTGTCCACGCCGCCCGCATCGGCGGCCAGCAGCTGCGTCGTGCGCTGCAAGCGCGTTTCCACCTGCGGCACGAACAAGCCGAGCGCCGCGAGCGCGATCGCGCCGAACGCGAACACCGCGAGCAGTCGCTTCCAACCCAACAGGCGCCAACCCGACCACAGCAGCACCAGCGCATACGAAATCCACGCCGCGCGCGCACCACCGAGCAACACGATCGCGCCGACCACCGCCGAGGCGACGCACCACCCCGGCACGCCCCAGCGACGCGCGGCCGCATACAGCGCGAAGGGCGACATGCTCGCCAGCATCTGTCCGAACTTGAGGTTGCACGGCCCGAGGATGCCGCTCAGGCGATCCACCGCCAGCGCTTCCGCATCGGTGCACATGCCGTGCCCGCTGATCGCGTGCTTGATGGTGTCGATGCCGAAGAACAGCGGACTCGTGCCAGAGACGGCCTGCAGCACGGCGTCGATCGTCCAGATGGCGACGATGATGGCGAGCCCGCCGAACGTGATGCGGCGTCCGCGCGCATCCGCCACCGCCGAGGCGACGAGCCACAGGAACGGCAGGTAGCGCAGGTCGAACGCGGATTCACGCAACGCGAGGGCGCGATCCACCGCATCGATCGACGAGAACGCCTCGGGCAACCAGTAGGCGAAGAACAACACGCTCGTGAGCGCCCACGCCGGACCGGAGAGCAACGCGGCGCCGCCGCGGAAACGCGAGGCCAGCAGGACCACGATCGCCGCGATCGCACCGAGCGACATCACGCCTTCGGCATAGCCGGGCGCGGGCCACAACGCGACGAAGGCGAGCACCCAGGCGGGCGCCCAGCGCCAGCCGGCCGGCGGGCCGGGGGCGTGTGTGTCAGCGGTGGTCGACGAGTTCTGCATAGACCGCAAGCGTCTGATCCTGCATGGCGCGCAAGGTGTGCGGCATCGTAACCGGAGGCGTCGGCGGATGCGCCAATGTTTCGCGCGCGGCCCGCACCAGGGCGTCGCCGTCGAACGGGGGCACCGCGCCCGCGGGTTGCCAGGCGCGCAACAGTTCGCCGACGCCGCCGTGGTCCCAGCCGACGACGGGCCGGCCGACGCTGAGCGCTTCGAGCACCGTGCGGCCGAAGGCTTCGGGCTTGCGCGAGACCTGCAGCACGAGGTCGCTCGCCGCGTAGGCATCGGCGATCGCATCGGTGGGCGGCGCGAACGCGACGGCCGCGTCGATGCCGAGCACGGTGGCGTGCGCTTGCAGTTCGGACAGGTAACGATCGCGTCCATGTTCGCGACTGCCCGGCAACCACAGGCGCGCATCCACGCCGTCGCGGCGCAGCGCATGCAGCAGGTCGAGGGCGTCGACGTGGCCTTTCAACCGCGTGCCGCGCCCGGGCAACAGGAGCAACGGACCTTCACCCCCGAGCGCGGGATGCAGCGCGGCGGCGCGCGCGCGTGCTTCGCGATCGGGCGCAGGCATGCGCGGGAAGGCCTGCGGATCGATGCCGCGCGGGATCACGCGCAGGCGCGCCGGATCGGTCTTCGGATAGTGCGCAAGCAAGTACGCGCGCACCGTCTCCGACACGCAGATCACGCGTTCGCCGCGCGCCATGATCGCGCTGTAAGGCGACGGCGAATTGAGCCCGTGCATCGTCGTGACGAAACGCGGTCGCGCGGCTCGCATGCCTTGCAGCGCGCGCCACGCGATCCACGCCGGCATCCGCGAACGCGCGTGCACGATGTCGGCACCGCGGCGTTCGAACAGGCGACGCAACGGCGGCACGTGCTGCAACGTGAAGAGCGACTTGCGCCCGATGTCGAGCGTGATGTGTTCGGCGCCGAGCGCTTCCAGCCGCGGCACGAGCCGTCCGCCCGCCGACACGACCAGCGCGCGATGGCCCGCGCGCACGAGGGCGTCGGCGATCTCGAGGGTGGAACGTTCGACCCCGCCCGATTCGAGGGCGGGAAGCACTTGGACGATGGTGAGCGGCCGCGTCACGGTCGCGTGCGGCTGGTCAGTCGATCAGCACGAAGTGCGAACCGCAGTAGGGGCACTGGCATTCGCTCCCGTCGGCTTCGATCGGCAGGTACACGCGCGGATGCGAATTCCACAGCGCCATCGACGGCAGCGGGCAGCTGAGCGGCAGATCGGCCCGGCGCACGTCGTAGCGTTGCTGCGCGTTGGCGGGCGCGGTGGCGGTGGGCTGGGGATTGCTGGGCGACTGCGGGGCCATGGGCACGGGGGTTCGGCGATGCGCGGGCCGCGAGTTTAGCAGCCGCCGTCAGGCCGGCAGGTCGAAGAGCAGGACGTCGGCGATTTCCGCACCGCGGCCCGACAACGATCGCGTGCCGCCCTCGTCCACCAGGCCCAGCGCATCGCCGGCCGACAGCGCGCGGCCATCGAGCACCGCGCCGCCCTGCGCCACGTGCAGCCAGTAGCGGCGCGCGGGATCGAGCACGAGGTCCACCGATTCGCCATCGCCCAGCCGCACCCCGCGCAGGAACGCCTGCTGCCGGATCGCCAGGCTGCCGTCCGCGCCATCGGGCGAGGCCAGCGTGGCCCAGCGTCCGCGCCGGGCTTCCGGGTCGAACGCGCGCTGTTCATAGCCCGGCGCGGCGTTGAGCCGGTCCGGCTGGATCCAGATCTGCAGGAAATGCACCGGCTCGGATTCGGACGCATTGAACTCGCTGTGTTCGATGCCGTGCCCCGCGCTCATCCACTGCAGCTCGCCCGGGCGCAGCACGCCCTCGCTGCCGGTGTCGTCGCGGTGCGCGAGCGCACCGGACAACACGTAGCTGAGGATTTCCATGTTCGCGTGGCGATGCGGCGGGAAGCCGCCGCGCGGCGCCACGCGATCCTCGTTGATCACGCGCAGCGGGCCGAAGCCCATCCATTCGGGGTCGTAGTAGTGCCCGAACGAAAACGTGTGCTGGCTCTTCAGCCAACCGGCGGACACGTCACCGCGCGCACTCGAAGCACGTTGGACGATCACTTGGCCTCCGCGCCCTCGGGCTTCGGCACCGACGCTTCGGTGGTGATGCGCAGCTGCACGGCATCGGCGATGTTCGGCAGCATGGCGTCCACGCCGAACGCGCTGCGCTGGATCGTGCCCGTCGCATCGAAGCCGATCTTCGGCTGGCCGCGGCTCTCGCCGGCCTTGTTGAGCGTGACTTCGAGCACGACCGGGTTGGTCTTGTCGCGGATGGTCAGGTCACCGGTGACCTTGAGCTTGTTGCCGCCCAGCGATTCCACCTTGGTGCTCTTGAACGTGGCGGTCGGGTACTTCGCCATGTCGAAGAAATCCGGGCTCTGCAGGTGCGCGGTGAGCTTGGGCACCATCGCGTCCAGGCCCGACAGCGGCAGCGTCACGGTGACGCTGGAGTTGGCCACGTTGTCGGCGTCGTACACCAGCGTGCCGTCCACGTTGAGGAAGTTGGCCACGGGATGCGAGTAGCCGAAGTGATCCCACGAGGCCACGACCATCGTGTGGTTGGGATCGAGCTTGTACGTGGCTTGCTTGGCCTGTGCGAAACCGGCCACCAGCAGCAGCGAGGCAAGGGCAATGCGCGTGCGGATCATCATGCGGTTCAGTCCTGTGGTGGGGATCAATCGATGCGGCAGGCTTCGTCGAAGCCCAGCCGCGGCGAACGCGGGAAGATCGACGCGGGGTCGCCCTTGCCCAGGTTGACGAGGAAGTTGGAACGCCAGGACGTGCCCGGGAAGAACGCGGCATCGACCTTCGCGTTGTCGAAGCCCGACATCGGCCCGCAATCCAGGCCGAGCGCACGCGCGGCAAGCAGCAGGTACGCGCCCTGCAGGCTGCCGTTGCGCAGGCCGATCGTGCGCAGGTCGGGCTCGGGCTTGGTATCGAACCAGCCGCGCGCATCCGTGTGCGGGAACAGCACCGGCACCTTTTCGTAGAACGCCATGTCGTACGCGACGATCGCCGTGCACGGCGCGGCCATCGTTTTCTTGTAGTTGCCTTCGTCCAGCGCAGGGCCGAGCTTGGCCTTCGCTTCGGCCGAGCGCACGAACACGAAACGCGCGGGGCAGCTGTTGGACGTGGTGGGGCCCCACTTCAGCAAGTCGTAGAGGGCGTGCAGCGTGGCGTCGTCGACCTCACCGGTGAACCGGTTGTAGGTGCGAGCCTGGCGGAAGAGCTGGTCCAGCGATGCGTCGGGCAGCGTGGGCTTGAACGAATCTGTCATGGGGCTGCGGTTGCAATCCGGGCGAAGGCGCGCAGTGTAGAGTGTCGCGCGTCAAGCGGCCGAGACCGCAGCCGCAACGGACCTCCGCACGGATGGAACGCCCCGCCACCGAAACGTGCCTGCTGATCACCGACAACCGCGCCGGCAACGTGCGGCAGGCGCGGGCGCTCGCGGCGGCCATGGGCTTCGACGATGCACCGCACCTGGCGCTGGTCCCGCACCGGCCGTGGCGCTGGATCGCCCCGCGCATGGCGCCGGGCAGCGCGATGGCGTACGGCCGCGACTTCGCGCACGCCCTCGCGTCGCCGCCGGCGCTGGCGATCGGCTGCGGCCGGCAAGCGGCGCTGGCCACCCGGCAATTGCGCGCGCGCGGATCGCGCGTCGTGCAGATCCTCGACCCGCGCATGCCCACCACGCACTGGGATGTCGTGGTCGCACCCGAACACGATGCCTTGCAGGGCGACAACATCGTCACGCTCGTCGGCAGCCTCAATCCCGTCGACGATGCGTGGCTCGCCGACGCGCATGCCGCGTTCTCGATCCTCTCGCCGCTCGCGCAACCGCGCGTCGCGTTGCTGGTCGGTGGCGAAAGCGACTATGTGCCGGGCTACGACGGCCCGGTGCTCGCACGCGACCTGCATCGCCTCGCCGACGTGATCCGGCGCGACGGCGGCACGTTGCTCGCCACCACGTCGCGCCGCACGCCGCCCGCGTGGTGCGATGCGTTGCGTGCGCAATCGCGCGACATCCCCGGCCTGCGCTGGTTCGCGCCCGCGCACGCGAGCCTCGACGACAGCGAGAATCCGTACGCCGGCCTGCTCGCCTGGGCCGACCGCATCGTGTGCACGGCCGATTCGGTCAACATGCTGAGCGAAGCGTGCGCCACCCGCGTGCCGGTGTACGTGCTCGGGGGCGAACGCGTGCGCGGACGCCTGCAGCAGTTCCATGCGGCCTTGCAGGCACGCGGGCGCGTGCGCACCCTGGCGGAATACGACCTGCCCGACGACGCCATCGAACCGCTGCGCGAAACCGGTCGCGTCGCGGCCGAAGTCCTCGCCCGCCTCCAGTTGCGCTAGTCGAACGCGAGGCCCGCCGCGTGCGTGGCCGCGCGGATCGCGGCGCGCGCCTGCGCGATCGCATCGGTTTCGGCGGTGATGCGCGGACGACGATCGAGCGTGCAGCGCAAGCCGGCCTCCAGCAACGTGACGTGTGCCGCGCCGAGGGCGTCGCATGCGGCGCGATCGAGCACGTCGTCCGCGCAGGCCAGGCGCAGCAGGCCGGGCGTGTCGCGCGGACCGAGCCATTGCGGCTGCGTCGCCGAACGCGCGAGCACGCACCATTGCAGCAGGAACTCCAGGTCCACCAGCCCGCCTTCGCCCTGCTTGAGGTCGAAGCGCGCCGCGTCGCCGCGATCCAGTTCTGCGCGCATGCGCTGGCGCATCTGCACGACGTCGGTGCGCAGCGTGTCCGGGTCGCGTGCACGGCCCAGCGTTTCGGCACGCACGCGTTCGAAATCCTTGAGCAACGAAGGCTCGCCCGCGACCCCCCGTGCGCGCACCAGCGCCTGGTGCTCCCACGTCCACGCGCGTTCGCGCTGGTAGTCGGAGAAGCTGGCGAGGCTCGAGACCAGCAAGCCCTTCGCCCCATCGGGACGCAGGCGCACATCCACGTCGTACAGACGGCCGGCGCCGGTGACGGTGCCCAGCAGCGCAACGATCTTCTGCGCGAGGCGTGCGAACCAGCGCGTGGCATCCAGCGGACGCGCGCCGTCGGATTGTGCGTCGGGTGCGGCGTCGTACAGGAACACGAGGTCGAGGTCGGACCCGAAGCCAAGCTCCTCGCCGCCGAGGCTGCCGTAACCGAGCACGGCGAAGCGCGCTCCGGGCACGCGGCCATGCGGACGTTCGACTTCCCGCTGCGCGAGCACGAGGACTGCATCGATCACGCCGTCGGCGAGCCAGGCCAGCTGGCGCGCGCTTTCGTACGCGGTCTGGCGCGCATCCAGCGTCGCCAGCGCGATGCGGAAGCTCAGCGCCTGGCGCACTTCGTTGAGCGCCATCAACGCGGCTTCCGCGTCGTCGTCGTGCAGGGTTTCGTCGCACGCTTCGATCAGCGAAGCACGATCGGGCAACGCGCCGGCGCTGCGGCGGTCCAGCAATTCGTCGAGCAGGAGCGGATGCGCGGCGATGCGTTCGGCGAGCAAGGCACTGCCGGCCACGACGTCGACCAGGCGCGCGAGGGCCGCCGGTTGTTCGTCGAGGAGCGCGAGGTAGCTCGCGCGCCGCAGCAACGTATGCAACAGCGGCAGCAAGCGGCGCAGCGCGGCATCCGGTTGCGAGGAACGCGCCGCCGAGGTGAGCAACGCAGGCAGCACGCGATCCAGGCGCGCCCGCGTGGCGTCGGACAACGTGCGCACGCCGGGCGCGCGCGCGAAGTCGCGCAGGCTGCCGTCCAGCGTTTCGATGTCGCCGAAGCCGGCATCGGACAAGGCCTGCGCTTCACCTGCATCGGGCAACGCGCGCCAGTACGTCGCGAGGTCGCTCGGCGCCGCGGAACGGCCGCGTGGCGCGAGCAACGCTTCGAACTCGGTCGAAACCCGCGTCCGCTGCACATCAAGCGCGGCGCGCAAGGCGTCCCAATCGTCGTACCCGAGGCCACGTGCGATGCGGGCGCGATCGACCTGGCTTTCCGGCAGCGCGTGCGTCTGCGCATCGCGCAACATCTGCAGGCGGTTTTCCAATCGACGCAGGAAGCGATACGCCTCCGCGAGCGCCTCGCCAGCGGCGGGTGCGACGTGGCCCGCTTCCACCAACGCCGCAAGCGCTGGCAGCAAGCGTCGTTCGCGCAACGTCGGTTCGCGACCGCCGCGGATCAACTGCAGCGCCTGGACGAGGAATTCGATTTCGCGAATGCCACCGGGACCGCGCTTGATGTCGTCGGCCAGTTCCTTGCGCGCGACTTCCGCGGCGATCGCAGCCTTCATTTCGCGCAAGCCATCCAGCGCGCCGTAATCGAGATATCGCCGATAGACGAACGGCCGCAACGCATCGAGGAAGCGCAGTCCCGCATCTGCATCGCCCGCAACGGGCCGCGCCTTCTGCCACGCATAGCGTTCCCAGTCGCGTCCTTCGCGCTGGAAGTACGACTCCATCGCGGCGAACGGCAAGGCCACGCGGCCCGCGTTGCCGAACGGACGCAGGCGCAGGTCGACGCGATGCGAGAAGCCCTCCGCCGTCGCTTCGTCGAGCAGCTTCGCCAGTTGCTGCCCCAGGCGCGCGAAGTAATCCTCGGCCGCGAGCGAACGCGCGCCGTCGCTGTCGCCTTCCTGCGGATACGCGTAGACGAGGTCGACGTCGGACGAGAAATTCAGTTCGCCACCGCCCAGCTTGCCGAGGCCGAACACCACCAGGCGCTGCACGCTGCCATCTGCCGCGCGCACCTGGCCGTAGCGTTGGGCGAATTCGCCTTCGAGCGCCGACAGGCCGAGGCGCAGGCAGCGGTCGGCGAGTTGCGTGCTGCCGGCGAGCGTGGCGTCCACGTCGTCCAGGCCCGACACGTCGCGCCAGACCAGGCGCGCGGATTCGGCGGTGCGATAGCGGCGCAGGCGGGATTGCCAGTCGGTCCGCGCATCCGGCCCGAGCTCGGGCGGCGTTCCGAACGCGTCATCGCGCGCGAACGAGTCGAGCAGCGCCGGCAGGCGCACGAGCGTGTCGATCGCGAAGTCGCTCGCCAGGGCCAATGCGGCCAGGCGCTCCGCGAGCGCAGGGGTCCAATCGTCGGAGGCGATCGCGCGCAGGCGATCGAGCTGGCGTGCGACGTGGGTGTCGGTGGGGTCCGTCATCGCGCCCATGATGGCATCGGCAAATAAAAAGCCCGCCCCGGACGAACCGGTTGCGGGCCTGCTCCCTCCCCCACGTCGGGATGCGGGGCGATCGTGAAGGAATCGTTATTGGGTTTGCACGCTGCACTGCAAAACGATACCGGGCAGTACAGAAAGGCTCATTCAAGGGTGCCGAATCGTCGTTCGTGAATGCGATAAATCCCCGCGCCAACACGCATTCCGCGTGCCCGTTGCACGGCCTCCGCGGCGAGCTCGCCCGACTCGCAACCGCCCTCCATGAAGCCTTGCGTCTCCAGTGCGCAGTGCTCACCGGCAAAAAATAGCCGACCAACGGACTCCCCGACCGCGCCGCGCAGGGCCGACCAGTCGCCCGGCCCGAAGCACGCATAGCTGCCGAGGGTCCACGGATGGCTGGGCCAGTGGAAGCGTGCTTCGCGCGGTTGGGTGCGGGCCGCGGCCAGGCCGGGGAACACGCGATCCAGGTCCGCGGTCGCCGCATCGGCCTGCATGCGCGGCGTGCCCTGCCCGAGCGCCACGCCGTGCGCACCGCCGGTGAAGTTGGTCAGCACGCCCTGCGCGCCGGGTTGTTCGCGCGTGGTGTCCCACGTCGTCTGGTAGGACAGGTCGCTCATCGACGCACCGTTGGCCCCCTGCGCGCGCCACACGCGGCGGTCGTACCCGATCATCAGCTTCGCGTTGGTGCCGTACGGCAGGCGGTCGATGGCGTTGCGCTTGTGCGCAGGCATCGGCACGTCGATGGCGACCTTGCGCAGCAGCGTGAACGGCAATGCGAGGATCGCCTGCGCGGCGTGCACGTCCTGCGTCGCGCCGTTGCGGCGGAACGTCAGCACGAGATCGTCGCCGCGCGCGCGGATCGCTTCGAGCACCGCACCGGGTTCGATCGCGTCGTCGAGTCTGTCCGCAACGGCGTGCGGGATTCGGTCGTTGCCGCCGCGCACGTGGAAGCGTTCGTCGCTGGCGCCGAACACGCGGAACACATCGGGATCGTCGGTGCCGATGAAGGTGAGCAGGTTCAACGCGGACTGCCGGTCGATCTCCAGCCCCATTTCGGTGGTGTAGGCCACCGCGATCAGCTTGCGCAGCCAGCCGGACACGTGTTCCCGATCGAGCCACTGTGCGATGTTCATCGCATCGAGCGCCCGGAACGCGGGGTTGGCATCGGTGTAGTCGAGCGCGCCGTCGCCGAGCGACGCGACATCGCGCACGATCGCCGCCGCAACGGGGACGAAGGCCGCAACGATCTCGCGTTCGCTGATGCGGCGGCCGTCGAACCACCAGGTGTCGATGTCGGTGTCGTGCGCCAACAGGTCGTCGAGCTCGAGCCCCATTTTCCTTGGCCAGCGCGCGGATGCGCACGTGCCCGCTGTCGATCAGTTCGCCGCCGAGCTCGATCACCTGTCCCGGCCCGAAATGATCGCGCAGGCTGAACATGCGTCCGCCGACGCGCGACTGCGCTTCGTACACGCGCACCGGCACGCCCGCCTGGCGCAGGCGCCACGCCGCGGTGAGCCCCGCGATGCCCGCGCCCACGATCACGACGGGCGAACCCGAATCGCGCGCGAGCTGCGTCGCGGGGGCGCAGGCCGTCAACGCGAGCCCCGCCGCCGCGCCCTGCAACAAGCGGCGTCGTGCGGGATCCACGCGCATGGCGCGGCCGCGATCGTAGAACGCGTCGAAGGGTGCATCGCTGCGGGCCGTGGCGCGCGCGATGCGGGCGGCGCGCTGCAGCAGCGTGAACAACGGGGTGCGTCCCATGCGGATCCTTCGCGTGCGCGGCGTCGATGCCCAAGGCAACGCAAGACGCGCCCCGCGCGGGACAGTTCACCAGCGGTGCACGCAGCCCAGCACCCAGCCGCCGCGATCGTAGGGATCCCACGGCGGGTAGTACGGATACTCGGTTTCCCCGCGCGTGCCCTGCCAGGACAGCGAGACATCGCACACGCGCGTGGCCAGCGACACACCGGCGCGCACGTCGAAACGCGTGCCTGCGCCACCGGTCTCCACGTCGTGCGCCGCGCCCGCGTGCAGCAGCAACTGCCAGCGTTCGGCGAACGGCACGCCGCCATCGACTTCGACGTACACGCCCGGTGCATCGCCGAAGTAGTCCTGCGCGTAGTGCGCGCGGATCGTCACGCGGCGGAACGCCACGCCCACGTGCACTTCCGGATAGTCGTACGCCGACGCCGAATCGAAATGCGACCAGCGGATGCCGACATCCCAGCTGCGCCCGTGCCCGTCACGCTTCGCGAAGCCTGCATACGGGATCCACAACGCGCCGCTGGACTGGTATGCCGGGCGCACGGTGGACGCGAACAGGCCTGCGTAGAAGCCGCCGTTCGCGTTCCACTCGATGTCGCCCTGCACCGCCGGCCTGTCGTCGCTGAGCGAGTACCCGCGATAGCGATAGTCCGACACCACGCCGACGCTGCCCGACACCTGCGCCCAGGCAGGCGCGACGAACACGAACAGGCACGCGCAGATCCCCAGCGCAGCGCAGCGCGCGCCAACCGGGCGTGGAGTTGCAGTGGTGCCATGTCGCACCGCGCGCTCTCAGTGGCGCGACGACTCCTCCGCGATCGCACGGGACCCGCAACCGCAGGCGCAGGCGCGTTGCGCGCGCGCGACGGCGGCACAGGCGTCGACCGGGTGGGGACGCGCCGGCCCGGAGCCTAGCGCAGCCGGCGGTGCGACCGCGTCACGCAGGAAGGCGCTGCCGGCGCGGGGCGCACGCTGGCGCAGCAGCGCCACCAGGCCGCTGACCTGGGCCGCGGCGAACGATGCGCCGTCGACGAGGCCCCAGCCGCCGTCCGCCGTCGTCGTCGGCAGCGCGGTGGCCGGGGCCACGACGGCGGCGAAGGCGACCTCCTGTCGCGCATCGCCAGCGACCGCCAGCACATCCCGATGGGAAGCAGGAAACCCGCCGTCGGCCGCGCGCGCATCCACCGCCGCGACCACGTTGGCGCCGTTGCGCAGCGCCACGTCGATCAGGCGCGCGAGCAACACGTCGGGCGGCCCCGACAGGCTGAGGTTGAGGACGCGCACGCGCTGCTCGATCGAGAACTGCAACGCCTTGGCGAGCGTGAAGCTGCTGCAGTGCGCCACGCCCCGCGGTCCGTCTTCGCGACAGGCGCGCAACGCATACAGGCGCGCGCCGGGTGCCACGCCTGCGATGCCGAGGCGATTGTCGGCGCGGGCGGCGATGAGGCCGGCGACTTCGGTGCCGTGCGCTTCCGCGATGGTGTTCGTGGGCTTGTCGTTGATGAAATCCCGGGACACGACGACCTGGCCCTTCAGATCGGGATGCGTCGAAGCGACGCCCGTATCGATCACGGCAACCGACACGCCCTTGCCCGTCGTGAACGCATGCAGTTCCTGCAGGCGCCATTGGGCGATCACCGGTTGCGCGGGCGAGAGTGGATCACCGGGCGCCTTCGCACCCAGCACTTCGAAGCGTTGCATCGCCTGCACCGATTCCACCCGCGGGTCCTGCGCGAGTGCCGCGACGGCCGCGGCCACGGACGCGGCATCCGGCGCTTCGAGCACGAAGCAATCCAGACCGAGCGCCGGCATCGGCCAGTCGGTACGCATCGTGAGGCCATGCGCGGTGGCGAGGCGTTGCGCGATGCGGGCGCGCGCGGCGTGGCCCGGCGCGTTCCGGTAATCGCCTGCGTACGCGGTGTCCGGACGATCGTGGACGGCGGGCGCGCGCAGCATCACGAGGAGTTGCCGCGCTTCCACGTCGGGTGGACCCGCACGCGCGACGCTGCACAGCGCGAACGCGAGACCGAGCAGCAAGGCGGCAAGCGCGCGCATCACTCGCGTGTCTCCGCCGGCGCCAGCAGCTCGGCGATTTCCACGCCGGGCGAAGCACGCAACGCATCACGCACGCTCTGCGACTGGCCGGGGTCGGTCGCGATGAGGAAAGCGCCGGCTTCGTTCGGGCCGTCGACGATGCGGCCGTGCACCTGCGCCAGCAATGCGCGCAACTGCGCTTCCGTCAGGCGCGAATCGAAGACGACCAGCACGCGGTCGGCCTTGTTCGCCGCCACCGTGGGCGCGGACAGCGTGCGATAGGCGAACGGCGCGTCCGGCGCGGTTTCCCGCCGGAACGCGAACACGCCCAGCAGGACTAGCATCGCCGCCTGCGCGCCCAACGCGATGCGCGTCCACGGCAAGGTCCCGCGCCAGGCCGTGCGCAGGCGCGGCCAGCGAGCGCGCAAGACCGGCGCGCGTTGCGTGGCATGCAGGCGACCGCGCAGGCGCTGCCAGTCGCGATCGACATCGGGGGCCTCGACGTGCGCCGGACCGTCGTCGATCAGCGTGCGCATCGCCTCCACGTCCTGCCGGCATGCGGCGCATTCGGCGAGGTGCGCTTGCACGCGCAGGTGTTCGTCCTGCGACAACGTGCCGTTGGCGTACCACGGCAGCAGCAAGGCGATGGCGCGATGCCCGCGCCCTTCGAAGGAGAGCACGCGACCGTTCACAGTGCCTCCGCCCCGGCATCGCCGAGCAAGGTCTTCATGCGGCGGCGCGCGTAGAACATGCGCGTCTTCACCGTGGCCACGGGGCACCCGACGATCTCGGCGATCTCCTTGCAGCCATGCCCGTGGAAGTAGGTCAGCTCGATCACCGCGCGATGTTCCGGCGTGAGTTGCGCGATCGTCGCGTCCAGGCGCGCGCGCAACTGGTGGCGTTGCATCGTGCCGTCGGGTTCGGTGTCGCTCGGCGCGCGTGGTTCGTCGCGCGGATCGGGCAGCGGCATGTCGCTGCGCCGCACGGCCTTCATCGCCTGGCGGTACGCGATCGCGAACAGCCACGTCGACACCTGCGAACTCGCGTCGAACGTGTGCGCCTTGCGCCATGCGACCAGCATCGTGTCGTCGAGCACTTCGTCCACCAGCGCGTGCTGGCGCAGCACGCCGCGCAGGAAGCGGCGCAGGCGCGGCGCGTAGGCGCGATAGAGCGCTTCGAACGCGTGCATGTCCTCCATCGCCACGAGGCCGAGCAGGTCGACATCGTCCATCGCGATGCGGTGGGTTTCGCCTTCGGGCACGGGACGCGGCATGGGCAGACCTCCGGGATGCGCAGTGCATGCCTGCGCGCGGGTCGGTCGGTTCAATCGACGGCGGCGATTGCAGGCCCCGGCGCGTTGCGCGGGCGTGAGGGTGTCGTTGGGTTGAACCAAGCGGCGCCGCGACGGGATGCATGCGCGCGGCGAAACACGGGCCACGCCCCGGCGCCGCAGCCATTCCCAATCCCCCACTTCCGCAGGAGTCCTGCCATGTCCCTGCTCTTCCGACATCGCCGGCGCGCCGCATGCGCCGTCGGCCTCGCCCTGGTGCTTGCAGCGGCCGCGCCTTCCGCGCTGGCCGTGGATGGTTACTACAAGGTCCGCAACCTCGTGTCCGACGGCACCATCCCCGCCGCGCACGTCGATCCCAACCTGGTGAACGGGTGGGGGGTTGCGTTCAATCCGTTCGGCTTCGTGTGGGTGTCCGCCGCCGACGGGATGGTGTCCACGCTGTACGACGGCGACGGGGTCGTGCAGTCGCTCGTCGTCGCGATTCCTTCGCCCACGATGACGACCGGCGGCAATCCCACCGGCATCGTGTTCAACGGTTCGAATGCGTTCGTGGTGACGCAGGGGGCATTGAGCGGGCCCGCGCGCTTCCTGTTCGCCACCGAACAGGGCGTGATCGCCGCCTGGTCGCCCGCGGTGGATGTCACGCATGCGATCCGCATGATCAACCACTCGGCCGACGGCACGAACTACAAGGGCCTGGCGTTGAGCGGCGACGGCCTGACGCAGTTGATCTACGCCACCGACTTCTTCCACGCGCGCGTGGATGTGTTCGACAGCAACTTCAAACCGGTGACGCTGGCCACCGGCGCGTTCAAGGATCCGGGCATCCCGAAGGGCTATGCGCCGTTCGGCATCCAGGCGATCAACGGCGACATCTACGTCACCTATGCCAAGCAGGACGCGACGATGTCCGACGAAGTGCGCTGCGCCGGGTGCGGCTTCGTGAGCGTGTTCAAGCCGAACGGGAAGTTCGCGCGACGCATCGCCACGCGCGGTGCGCTCAATGCGCCGTGGGGCCTCGCGCTCGCGCCGGCGGCGTTCGGGACGTTCCACAACGCGCTGCTCGTCGGGAATTTCGGCGACGGGAAGATCAATGCGTACGGGGCGTCGTCGGGCACGTTGCTGGGCAACCTGCGGCATCGCGACGGTTCGTCGATCTACGTCGACGGGTTGTGGGGCATGCAGTTCGGCAACGGGCTGAGCGACCAGCCGGTGGATACGTTGTTCTTTGCGTCGGGGCCGAACGACGAGGAGCACGGGTTGTATGGGCGCATCGACTTTACGCATGCGCCTTGAGTGAGGTTACGGCGATCGGAGCGTCCCCTCCCCTGCCCTCCCCGCGGGGCGGGGAGGGGGACAACGAGAAAGGCCCGCTTGCGCGGGCCTTTCTGCGTTACCTGGACTGCCTGGATCTGGATGCGCTTTGCGCTCTTAGAAATCCATGCCGCCCATGCCGCCCATGCCGCCGCCCGGCATCGCCGGTTCGTCCTTCTTCGGCAGCTCGGCGACCATCGCTTCGGTCGTGATCATCAGGCCGGCGATCGACGCGGCGTTCTGCAGCGCGGTGCGCGTGACCTTGGTCGGGTCCAGGATGCCCATCGCGACCATGTCGCCGTACTCGCCGGTCTGCGCGTTGTAACCGAAGTTACCCGAGCCTTCCTTGACCTTGTTGAGCACGACCGACGGCTCTTCGCCGGCGTTGGTGACGATCTCGCGCAGCGGCGATTCCATCGCGCGCAGGGCGATCTGGATGCCGTGGTTCTGGTCTTCGTTGGCACCGGTGATCTTGCCGACCGAAGCCAGCGCACGGATCAGCGCAACGCCGCCGCCCGGGACCACGCCTTCTTCCACCGCCGCGCGCGTGGCGTGCAGGGCGTCTTCGACGCGGGCCTTCTTTTCCTTCATTTCGATTTCGGTCGAGGCACCGACCTTGATCACCGCAACGCCGCCGGCCAGCTTGGCGACGCGCTCCTGCAGCTTCTCGCGGTCGTAGTCCGAAGAGGTCTCTTCGATCTGCGCCTTGATCTGCTTGATGCGGCTTTCGATGGCGGAGGTCTCGCCGGCGCCGTCGATGATCGTGGTGTTTTCCTTGGTGACCTGGATCTTCTTCGCGCGGCCGAGGTCCTTGATGGTCGCCTTCTCGAGCGAGAGGCCGACTTCTTCGGAGATCACGGTGCCGCCGGTCAGGGTGGCCATGTCTTCCAGCATCGCCTTGCGACGGTCGCCGAAGCCCGGCGCCTTGACGGCGCAGACCTTGACGATGCCGCGGATCGTGTTGACCACCAGGGTGGCCAGCGCTTCGCCTTCGACTTCCTCGGCGACGATCAGCAACGGCTTGCCGGCCTTGGCCACGCCTTCGAGGACGGGCAGCAGGTCGCGGACGTTCGAGATCTTCTTGTCGTGCAGCAGGATGAAGGGATCATCCAGCTCGGCCGACATCGACTGCTGGTTGTTGATGAAGTACGGCGAGAGGTAGCCGCGGTCGAACTGCATGCCTTCGACGACGTCGAGCTCGTTCTCCAGGCCCGAGCCTTCTTCAACCGTGATCACGCCTTCCTTGCCGACCTTCTTCATCGCGTCGGCGATGATGTTGCCGATCGACTCGTCGGAGTTGGCGGAGATCGTGCCGACCTGCGCGATCGCCTTGTCGTCGGCCGTGGGCTTGCTGATGTTCTTCAGCTCGGCGACGGCGGCCACGACGGCCTTGTCGATGCCGCGCTTGAGGTCCATGGGGTTCATGCCGGCGGCGACCGCCTTCATGCCTTCGCGGATCAGCGCCTGCGCGAGCACGGTGGCGGTGGTGGTGCCGTCACCGGCGTTGTCGGAGGTCTTGGACGCGACTTCCTTCACCATCTGCGCGCCCATGTTCTCGAACTTGTCGGCGAGCTCGATCTCCTTGGCGACGGACACGCCGTCCTTGGTGATCGTGGGGGCGCCGTAGCTCTTCTCGAGCACGACGTTGCGGCCCTTCGGGCCCAGGGTGGCCTTGACGGCATTGGCGAGCACGTTGACGCCGCGCACCATCTTGGCGCGCGCGTCCTCACCGAAACGAATTTCCTTGGCAGCCATTGCGGATTACCTCAGTAGAAGAATTCTTGTGATTGCTTGTTGTGCGGAAACGACGCTCAGCCGAGGACGGCGAGGATGTCGTCTTCCTTCACGACCAGGTACTCGGTGCCATCCAGCTTCACTTCCGTGCCGCTGTACTTGCCGAACAGGACCTTGTCGCCGGCCTTGACCTTCGGCGCGCGGACGGAGCCGTTGTCGAGGACCTTGCCGTCGCCGACGGCGACGACTTCGCCCTTGATCGGCTTTTCGGTGGCGGAGTCGGGGATGACGATGCCGCCGGCGGAGATTTTTTCTTCTTCCATGCGCTTGATGACAACGCGGTCGTAGAGCGGCTTGATGTTCATTGACAACCCTCGCAAGTCGTTGAGTCGATTGGGGAAAGGGCGCGAAGCTTAGCAGTCCGGGGACCCGACTGCCAAAACCGCGACACGAAAAGGCCCGGCGCGCCGGGACGGGGAGGGAGTTGGGGAAAGCCCCTGGTGCTTTCAAGAGGCAAAAAGAAAGGGCGCACACGATGCCGTGCGCGCCCCCGGAGTGACGGGTGCCGATCCGTGGCTGGCGTTCCTTCGCCGCTCCCCCGCTCCCAGTCCCTTGCTGCCGAAATTCCGTTCGACGAGGGCGCAGCTTGCGGACGCCGTCGCAGGTTGTGAAGACTGGTGGCAGGCAAAAAGCGCTGTCGGATGGTAGCCAGAGCCGCGCCCCGCCTCGCGCCCGCCCCGGTGGTGACCGTGCCCGCTACCAAAAGTAGACAGGATGCGGCCATTATCATTCACGGGGTGACTATTGTTGGCTTCTTCGCTATCCCCACGACTGTTCCCGGGTTTAACGTGCCGATAACGCCTTCACAGCCGCTGAAACTTCCTTCCACCGTTACATCGCACAGAGTTGTCGACCCACCCAATGACGTCCCAACAACGCATCCGCCTGGCTCGCCGCCATGCCGCCATGTCCCAGACGCAGCTTGCGCAGGCCGTGGGCGTGCAACGCAGCGCGGTGAGCCATTGGGAAGCGCCGCAAGGCAAGAACCCGAGCGTCAAGCACCTGCGCGAAATCGCGATGGTGACCGGCGTGCAGTTCGAATGGCTCGCCACCGGACGCGGGCAGATGGCGCCATCGCGGGACACGGTGCTGGATTCGGTGTCGGCGGTGGACGCGCTGCTGGTCGACGATTCGCTCGAGCAGCGATTACTCATGGCCTTCCGCGAAGCGCCAGTGCGCGCGCGCCTCGCCCTGGTCGAGCTGATGGAAGAACTGGCGAGCCAGCGCACCGGCCGCCCGCGTACGCGTTCGCTGATGACCAGCGACGCGTATTACGAAACGCTGGACTGACGACTGCGCAGACCGCTGCGTCCCGCGGGCCGCCGTGCCCGCGCGGTTACCCTATGCGGCCCCCATCCGTGGCCGCCCCGTGACCGCCCTGCTCTGCCTCAGCACCTGCCCCGATGCCGACACCGCGCAACGCATCGCCGATGCGCTGGTGGGCGAACGCCTGGCCGCCTGCGTCAACGTGTTGCCGGGGTTGCGTTCGACATATCGCTGGCAAGGCCGGGTCGAGCGCGCCGATGAAGTGCTGCTGCTGGTCAAGACCACGCGCGAACGATTGCCGGACCTGCAGGCCCGGCTAGTGGCGCTGCATCCCTACGAACTGCCCGAGCTGATCGCGGTCGAAGCCGCCGGCCTGCCGGCCTACCTCCAGTGGATCGCCGGGGAAGTGCAATGACGCAATACCTTCGAAACGCATTGCTCGCGTTGTGCGCCCTGGCGTTGTCGGGCGTGGCGCGCGATGCGCGGGCGATCGATGAAAAGGACCTGCTGCCCGTCGACCAGGCCTTCGCGCTGTCGGTGGACGCGCCCGCGCGCGACCGCATCGAGCTGACGTGGAAGATTGCGCCCGGCTATTACCTGTATCGCCAGCGCATCGGCGTGCAGGGCATCGATGGCGGAACGCTCGCGATGCCGAAGGGGCATCCGAAGCACGACGAGTTCTTCGGCGACGTGGAGATCTACCGCGATGCGCTGATCGCGACGTATGGCGGCACGATCGCGCCGGAGGCGCAAGGCGTCGAGCTGAAGGTGAAGTACCAGGGCTGCGCGGACGCGGGCATCTGCTATCCACCGCAGGTGCGCACGATCAAGGTCGCATTGCCTTCGGCGTCGGTCGAACCGTTGCTCGGCGCGCGCGCGCCGGCCTCCTCCGCGTTGTTCGGCGATGCGGGCGGCGCGCAGGTCGATGCCGCACCGCTTCCGCCCGAGCAGGCGTTCAAGGTGGAAGCGATCGCCGACGGCGGCAACGCGCTGCTGCTGCGCTTCACGCCGGCGCGCGGGTATTACCTCTATCGCGACAAGACCACGCTGAAGCTCGATGGCCAGGGCCTGTCGCTCGGCGCGCCGCGCTGGCCGCAGGGCACGCAGCATCGCGACGAACATTTCGGCGACGTGGTCGTGTACTTCGACCAGGTGGAAGTGCCGGTGGCCGTGCAGCGCACGCACGTGAATGCCGTGGACGGCACGTTGCGCGTGTCGTTCCAGGGCTGCCAGACCGGAGGCATCTGCTATCCGGTGATGACGCGTTCGATCCAGGTGTCGCTGCCCGCTGGCACCGTGTCGGGTGCGACCGCTGCAACGCCTGCCGACAACCTCGCCGCCGACCAGCGCCTCGCGCGCGACCTGGGCGGCAAGCAGCGCGCGTGGACGTTGCTGCTGTTCTTCGCCTACGGGCTCGGCCTCGCGTTCACGCCCTGCGTGTTGCCGATGGTGCCGATCCTGTCGGGCCTCATCGCCGGCCGCGGCGAACGCATCGGTGCGACGCGCGCGTTCTCGCTGTCGCTGGTGTACGTACTTGCGAGCGCGGTGGTGTTCACGATTGCCGGCGTGCTCGCGGGATTGCTCGGCGCGGCGGCCAACCTGCAGGCGTGGATGCAGAACGCGTGGGTGCTCGGCGCCTTCGCGGCCTTGTTCGTGATCCTGTCGTTGTCGATGTTCGGTTTGTACGAACTGCAATTGCCCGCGGGATTGCGCGCGCGCCTGGGCGCGGTGAGCGATCGCCAGCGCGGTGGCTCGTGGGTGGGGGTGGCGGCGATGGGCGCGTTGTCGGCGCTGATCGTCGGGCCGTGCGTCGCGCCGCCGTTGATGGGCGCAGTGCTCTACATCGCGCAGGCGCGCGATCCGGTGCTCGGTGGCGCGGCATTGTTCCTGCTGGCGCTGGGCATGGGCGCGCCGTTGATCGCGTTCGGCATGGCCGCGGGCCGCGGGATGCCGACGAGCGGGCCGTGGATGATCGCGGTGCAACGCGTGTTCGGTTTCGTGTTCCTCGGGCTTGCGATCTGGATGCTGTCGCGCGTGTTGCCGGGGGCGGCGACGCTCGCGTTGTGGGGATTGCTGGCGCTCGGGGCGGCGGCGTGGGTGTTTTCGCAGGGCACGACATCGCGTGCACGGCTGGCGGCGCGCTTCGCGGCGCTCGTGCTCGGCGTCGTCGGTGCGGCGGAATTGCTTGGTGCATTCGCCGGCGGACACGATCCGCTGCAACCCCTTGCCGGCGTCACGGGCGCGCGGTCGGAAGCGATCGCGTTCAAGCGCATCAAGTCGGTCGAGGACCTGGATCGCGAGATCGCCGCCGCGCGCAGCGCGAACAAGCCGGTGATGCTCGACTTCTATGCGGACTGGTGCGTGAGCTGCAAGGAGATGGAGAAGTACGTCTTCACCCGGCCGGACGTGCATGCCGCGCTGTCCGATTACGTGTTGCTGCAGGCCGACGTCACCGCCAACGACGCGACCGACCAGGCGCTGATGCAGCGCTTCGGGATCATCGGCCCGCCGATGTCGCTGTTCTTCAAGGACGGGCAGGAACGTCGCGGCCTGCGCCTGACGGGCTTCGAAGACGCGGCAAAGTTCGTGCAACGCGCGCATCGCGGAGCGGAGTGATGGGATCGGGCACGAAAGTGGTGCTGGTTGCGTTGGTGGCTGGTGCGCTCGGGGTCGTTGCGGCCCTGCTGACGACGGGCCCCGGCCCGCTGCTGCGGACCGAACTGGGCCAGCGCGTGCTGGGCGAAGCGATGGACGCCAGCGCGCCCCCGGTGCCGGCCGGCGTAGCGGTGGCGCGCCGCGGGGAGAAACTCCCGGCGATCACGTTGCCGGACCTGGCGGGCCAGCGCATCGAACTTCCCGAGAAGTACGCCGGCCGCCCCGTCCTCATCAACCTCTGGGCCAGCTGGTGCGGGCCCTGCGTCACCGAGATGCCCGCGCTGCAGGCCTTCGCCACCGAACAGGGTGCCAACGGCGTGCAAGTCGTCGGCATCGCTCTGGATGACGTCGAGGCCGTGCGCGCCTTCGTGGCGAAAACGGGCGTGGACTATCCAATCCTGATCGAAACCCCCGGCCCGGCCGATGCGGGCGTCCGCCTGGGCAATCCGAAGGGCGTGCTGCCCTATTCGATCCTGGTCTCCGCCGACGGGCGGCTGCTGAAACAACGCATCGGCCCGTTCGAACACGGGGAAATCGCAGGCTGGGCAAGGGATTAGAGGCGCAACTCCAACCTCTGCATAAGTCCCGAGAACTTCCGCGATCGTGATGTGATCGTCTGGACACCCCGGAGCGCTTGGGCCAGACTGCGCGTCCTTAGGTCCCCCGACGCGCGCGATGGCGAAGCTGCTGGTCCTGCATGGCCCGAACCTCAACCTGCTCGGTACGCGCGAGCCGGAGGTCTATGGCCGCACGACCCTCGCCGAGATCGACGCCGAACTCGGGCGCCGCGCCCGCGAGGCCGGCCACGACCTGACCTCCCTGCAATCCAACGCCGAAGCCGCGCTGATCGACCGCGTGCAGGCCGCGCGCACCGATGGCACCGACTTCCTCCTGGTGAACCCCGCGGGCTTCACCCACACCTCGGTCGCGCTGCGCGATGCGCTGGCCGCGGTCGCGTTGCCCTTCATCGAAGTGCACCTGTCCAACCCGCATGCGCGGGAACCGTTCCGCCGCACCAGTTATTTCAGCGACCTCGCCGTCGGCGTGGTCGCGGGCTTCGGCGCCGCGAGCTATTCGCTCGCGCTCGACGCCGCCCTCCAGCGCCTCGGCGCCTGATCCCACCCATTCCGTTCCCACCGCCTCCGTTGCCGGAGGCTCCGACCAGAGGCCCGCCATGGACCTGCGCAAAATCAAGAAGCTGATCGATCTGCTGGAAGAGTCGAACCTCGCCGAGATCGAAATCAAGGAAGGCGAGGAATCCGTTCGCCTGGCCCGCGTGCCGCGCGGCGCGATGCAGGTCCAGCAGATGGCCCCGATGCAGGTCGAACAACGCCCGTCGCCGGTCATGCCCATGGCGGGCCCGACCGACGCCGCCAGCGGCGGCCAGCCCAAGCCGATGTCCGACCTGCCGGAAGGCCACATCGTCCGCGCACCGATGGTCGGGACGTTCTATGCCTCGCCCTCGCCGGACAAGCCGGCGTTCGTCAGCGTCGGCCAGGCGGTGAAGGCCGGCGAGACGCTGGGCATCATCGAGGCGATGAAGATGTTCAATCCGATCGAAGCCGACGTGTCCGGCACCGTGCTCAAGGTGCTGTGCGAGAGCGGCCAGCCGATCGAATTCGACGAACCCTTGTTCGTGATCGGCTGAGGCGGCGCAGATGCTCGATAAAGTCGTCATCGCCAATCGCGGGGAAATCGCGCTGCGCATCCTGCGCGCGTGCCACGCGCTCGGCATCCGCACGGTCGCGGTGCATTCCACCGTCGACCGCAACCTCAAGCACGTCGCCATGGCCGACGAATCGGTGTGCATCGGCCCCGCGCCGTCCACCGACAGTTACTTGAACATGGCCTCGATCATCGCCGCGGCCGAAGTCACCGACGCGCAGGCGATCCACCCGGGCTACGGCTTCCTCAGCGAGAACGCGGACTTCGCCGAACGCGTGGAGCAATCCGGCTTCATCTTCATCGGCCCGAAGGCCGACACGATCCGCCTGATGGGCGACAAGGTCGAAGCGATCCGCGCGATGAAGGCCGCCGGCGTGCCGTGCGTGCCCGGCAGCGGTGGACCGCTCGGCGACGACGCGGCCACCAACGTCAAGATCGCGCGCGAGATCGGCTATCCGGTGATCGTGAAGGCCGCCGGTGGCGGCGGCGGTCGCGGCATGCGCGTGGTGCACACCGAAGCGCACCTGCATAACGCCATCCAGACCACGAAGACCGAGGCGAAGGCCGCGTTCTCCAACGACATGGTCTACATGGAGAAATTCCTGGAGAACCCGCGCCACGTGGAGATCCAGGTGCTGGCCGACGGCCAGGGCAACGCGATCCACCTCGGCGAGCGCGATTGCTCCATGCAGCGCCGCCACCAGAAGGTCGTGGAAGAAGCGCCGGCCCCGGGCATCACGCCGGAGCAGCGCGCGGAGATCGGCAAGGTGTGCGTCGAAGCGTGCATCCGCATCGGCTATCGCGGCGCGGGCACGTTCGAGTTCCTGTACGAAAACGGGCGGTTCTATTTCATCGAAATGAACACCCGCATCCAGGTGGAGCATCCGGTCACCGAGATGGTCACCGGCATCGACCTGGTGCGCGAGCAGTTGATGATCGCCGCCGGCCACAAGCTGTCGCTCAAGCAGAGCGACATCGTGCTGGAAGGCCATGCGATCGAGTGCCGCATCAACGCGGAAGACCCGGACACGTTCATGCCCTGCCCCGGCCTGATCCAGCATTTCCATGCACCGGGCGGCCCGGGCGTGCGCGTGGACAGCCACATCTACGAGAGCTATCGCGTCCCCGCCAACTACGACTCGATGATCGGCAAGTTGATCGTGCACGGCCCCGATCGCGCGACCGCGATCGCGCGCATGCGCGTGGCGCTGAGCGAAATGGTCGTGGACGGCATCAAGACGAACATCCCGTTGCAGCAGCGGATCCTCGCCGACGGCGGGTTCCAGCAGGGTGGGCAGAACATCCACTACCTGGAAAAGCGGCTCGCCGAACGCAAAGAGAAGTCGCTCTCGATCGTGTAATCCGCAGCGGAGGCGTCAATGTCGGAACCCACCGCCACACGCCTCCGCCGCGAAGCGAAAACCGAGCTCGACAAGACCGTCGTCGGCATCGAGCTCACACTGATCTCCATCATCCAGGGCCTCGCCCTGGCGATGCTGGCCACCGCGGCCGTGCAGCCGATGCTCAAGCTGCAATGGGAAACCTGGCCCTACATCTTCACCGGGCTGCTGGTGATCCTGATCTTCTGGTCGCGCTCGCTCATCCATACGTTGAGCTTCATCGGGTGGCCGCTCGAGTTCGGGCACACGTTCGGGTATTTCGGCGCCACGCTGATCGAAGCCGCGGCGCTGACCGAAGTCGCCGATCCGCAGGCGTGGTTCGCGCTCAACGCGTGCTACGCGCTGGCGGTGTGGGGCCTGTACGCGTGGGACCTGCGCGTGGTGCAACGCCAGGCGGGCGACTTCACCACCGACGAAGAGCGCTTGCTGCACGCCGACATCGTGCGCGACCAGCGCGAGAACATCTTCGTGCTGATGCCGCTGGCGGTCGCGTTCCAGGGCGTGTCGTGGTGGCTGGTGCGCCACTATCCCGGCGCGATGCTGGGCCAGCGCTGGCACCTGGTGCTGATCGGGCTCACAGTGCTCTTCAACCTCAACTACCTCCACCAGGGCGTGCGCGTGCTGCGGCGCCGCAGGGACTGGATCCTCGCGCGCCAGGCGCAGGAACGCACCGAAGCCTGAACGAAGTCCGACACCGGCGCCCGCGCGACGTGGCCGGTTGCCCGCGGAGCCCGCGTTCCTTGGACTGCACCCGCCGATCTGCGGGTGTTTTCGTTCCCGCTGATTTCGTCGAGGTCGTCATGTCGCACCGCCCGCTCTTCCGCGCCCAGACCCGCAACGTGGCCCGCTTCCGCAACGCCAAGCGTGCGGTGATCGCGGTGCTCGTCGTCGCAGCCCTGCTCGCGCTCGCGCTGCCCGTGGCCAGCCAGCAGGCGAAGTCGCCGAAGACGCAGCTGTGGATGGATGTGTCGACGCATTCGATGGCGGGCATGCCCGACATGAGCAGCGGCATGGGCGGCATGGCGATGCGCATGTTCGGCGGCGACGCCGCGCAGAACCATTACGGCAACACGCGCTTCGGCGGCATGCCGGGGCAGTACCTGGATGTCGCGCTGCTCAACCAGCTCAATCCCGGCGTCGAAGCCGAAGACCAGATTCCCGCCGGCCTGCAGCTCGGCAAGGTGTTGCCGCTCGTGCCGCCGAAAGCCATCGTGCCGAGCGAACCGAGCGGCAAGTACAAGCCCGGCATGGCCGACGGCAATGCGAAGGCGCGCATCCTCATCTACTGGGGCTGCGGCACCGCGATCCGCCCGGGCCAGCCGCGCGAGATCAAGTTCGAGATGAAGGACGGCAAGGTCACCGGCAACGCGTCGCAATGGGGCAGCGCGATGCAGGGCCGCTACGCGCCGGATCGCACCGTCAACGTCGATCCGAAGTTCGCGCTGTGGCCGAACGACAAGATGCACAAGCTCGTGCCGAAGGGTGCGTCGCTCGTCGGCAACCACAAGATCGCGGGCGCGAAGGTGCCCGAGTCGCTGCAGTTCGACCTGACGCAGAAGCAGGACTTCATGCCGCAGATCGCACTCAGCAGCACCGGTTCGCTGGAAACCGGGCAGACCTGGAACTGGCGTCCCGTCGATCGCGCCACCGGCTACTTCCTGCACGCGATGGGCATGCAGGGCGATGCGATGGTGTTCTGGAGCAGTTCGGAAGTGGCCGACGCGGGCATGGGCATCTTCGATTACCTGCCGCCCACCACCGTCGACAAGTGGATCAAGGAAAAAGTGTTGCTGGCGCCGAGCGTGAGCCAGTGCGCGATGCCGAAGGGCATCTTCGCGGCCACGGGTGGCCAGGCCGGCGGCGGCGTGATGCAGATGATCGCGTTCGGCCCCGAATCCAACATCACGTATCCGCCGAAGCCCGCCGACCCGAAGGCGGCGTGGAATCCGGAATGGAACGTCCGCGTGCGCAACAAGTCCACGACCACGGCGATGCTCGGGATGTCGGTGGATGCGGCGCAAGCCGATCAGCAGGCCGACCAGCCTGCCAAGCCGGAAGAAAGCAAGACCAAGCGCCTGCTGCGCGGCTTGCTCGGCCATTGAGGCGTGACGTGATCCGAAGCGCGCCGGTTTAAACTCCGGCGCATGCCTTACCTCGAACTCACGCTGCGCTGCCGCGAAGCGGACCAGCCGCGCTACGAAAATGCGCTCGAAGACGTCGGCGCGCTCGCCGTCACGTTGCTCGATGCGGACGTGGACACGCCCAACGAACACGCGATCCTCGAACCCGGCGTCGGCGAAACGCCGTTGTGGGGCGAGATCGCGTTGTCGGCGTTGTTCGCGCACGAAACCGACGCGCTGGTGCTGCTGGCCGCGCTCGAATCCTTCGACCCCGGCCTGGACTGGACGCAGGCGCACTTCCGCAACGTCGAAGACCAGGATTGGGAACGCGCGTGGATGGACCAGTACGTGCCGCTCTCGTTCGGCGCGCGCACGTGGATCGTGCCTTGGAATCGCGACCTGCCCGACGGCGCGGACGTGCACGATGCCGCGATCGTGCGGCTCGATCCCGGCCTGGCCTTCGGTTCCGGCACGCATCCGACCACGTCGTTGTGCCTGCAATGGCTCGATGCGCTCGCCGAAGCCGGTGAACTGCAGGGGCGCGCGGTGCTCGATTTCGGGTGCGGCTCCGGGATCCTCGCGCTCGCCGCGCTGAAGCTCGGTGCGCAGCGCGCGGTGGGCGTGGACAACGATCCGCAGGCGCTGCTGGCCACGCACGACAACGCGGAGCGCAACGGCGTAGGGGAGCGGCTGTCCGTGTTCCTGCCGGCGGACGAACCCGTCTCGCAATACCCGATCGTCGTCGCCAACATCCTCGCGTCCGCGCTCGATGCGCTGGCCGACACGCTGGCCGCGCGCGTCGCGCCCGGCGGCCGGATCGCGCTGTCGGGCATCCTCGCGGGGCAGGAAGACGCGCTGCTGGATCGCTACGGCACATGGTTCGACGCCCTGGCCGTGCAGCAGGAAGGTGACTGGATTCGCATCGACGGCGTGCGCAGCGCCTGATTGCCGGACCGCGGCGGCGTGGTTGAATAGCCGCCATGTTCGTCCTGTGTCCCCATTGCCAGTTCCTGGTCGCCCTGGACCCGCGCACCGGCGCGCCGCCCGCGGCGTGCCCGAAATGTGGCGGCGCGATGGGCGATGTCGCGGAGGAAGCGGCCGCGCCCCCGGGACCGGATGCAAGCCCGGCGCCCGCACCTGATCCGGCGCCGGTCGAGGCAACGCCGCAGGACATCGCGGCGCCGCAGGAAGCCGCGCAGGAGGCACTGGCTGCGACGGACAGCGAATCCTTCAGCGCCGACGCGATGATCGCGGCGATGTCCGCGAAACCCGATCGTCGCCCGCGCGCGAAACCGCGCAGCGACGCCGAGCCCGCGAAGCCGCGTCGCACGACGCGCAAGTCGACGACGGACACCCCGGCACCGGAAGCGCCCGCACCGGCGCCGCCCGTGCGCAAGCCGCAAAGGCCGGGATTGGTCGAATGGATGCGTGGTGCGGTGGGCGGACTGCGGTCGAAGCCGGCCGTGCCCAAACCCGTCGAAGCCACGCCGCCGTCCCCCGCAGCGGAAACGCCGCCGGCGCCCACGCGCACGAAGGCATCGGTGAAACCCATCCCGTCATTGCGGGCACGCGCGAAGGCGAAGGCCGACGCGGAGGTCGCCGCCGCAGCGGTCGAGAGCGAAGCGCCGGCGCCCGCGTCGCCGCCGGTGGAGGCGCCGGCGGTCGAAACGCCCGTCGCCCTGGCGCCGAGCGAAGTCGCCCCGCTCGAAACACCGCACCTCGAACTCGTGCCGATGGACCTGGCGCCGGCGGAAGTCGACATCGTGGAAGACGCACCGATCGAGGACGTCGTCGCCGACGTTGCCACGATCGAACGGGAGATCGACGAAGCACCGCCGGTCGAGGCGATCGAAACTGCACCAGTCGAGGTTGCGCGGATCGAAGCTGCGCCAATCGAAGCTGCAGCGATCGAATCTGCACCGAACGAAGCTGCGCCGATCAAGGCTGCGCCAATCGAACCTGCTCCGATCCAATTCGCAGGAATCGAACCTGCACCCATCTCCCCCGAACGCCCCGACGTTTCCCACCGCGTCGACGCACCCGTTGCACCGAAACCCGCAAAAGCCCCCACGACCGCCGTGCCGCGCCGCCGTTCCGCTGCGCAGGCTCCCAGTTTCCTGCGCGATGAAGCCCGCGCCGCGCACACCGCGCTTCCGGCCAGCTGGCCGCGCATCGCGATCCTCGCCGCGCTCGCGCTGCTGCTCGCATTGCAACTGCTGCTGGCACAACGCGACGTGCTCGCGCGCGATGCGCGCTGGCGTCCCACCGTCGACCTTGCGTGTCGCGCTTTGCGTTGCACGTTGCCGCCGTGGCGCGATCCTGCTGCGTTCACGATGCTCGCGCGCGACGTGCGCCCGCATCCCATCGCGCCGGGCACGCTGCAGATCGCTGCGAGTTTCCGCAACGATGCGCGCTGGGCGCAGGCATGGCCGCGCCTGGTGCTGACGTTGTCCGACGTGGACGGGCGCGTGGTGGGCGCGCGGGCATTCACCGCGCGCGAATACCTGGGCGCGCCGCCTACGCAAAACACCCTCGCCCCCGGCCAGACCGCGGCCATTTCCCTGTCGGTGGTCGAGCCCGCGCCCGGCGTGGTGTCATTCGGTTTCGAATTCCGCTGAGCGGCGCATTGCAAGCCGTGCACGGCGGGGATCGGCGCGCTAGACTCGCCGTCCCGTCCGCCAGGGCGGTGCGCCACACGTGCCAGGGGATGCTGTTCTGAACGCCGCCGCCGATCGACAAGACAGCCCCCGTACCGGCCAGCGTCCGCCGTTGCGCGACCACGTCGCGAATTCGGTGCGTCGCTACCTGCGCGACCTCGACGGTTGCGAAACGCAGGAGCTGTACAACATCGCGCTGCGCGAACTCGAGATCCCGCTGTTCGCCGAAGTGCTGAAGTATTGCGACGGCAACCAGAGCCGCGCCGCCACGATGCTCGGTATCCATCGCGCCACGCTGCGCAAGAAGCTGCGGGACTACGGGCTCGGTTGATCCCTGCCCGGCGGCACCGCGCCACCGGCCGGTTCCGTCCGCCCCGCTATAATTCGCGGCCTCCCCCCGCTGCGATGCCCGCATGACCGCCGACCGACTGCCCGTGCGCCGGGCCTTGCTGTCCGTTTCCGACAAGACCGGCCTCGTGGATTTCGCGCGCGCGCTGTCGGCGCTGGGCGTCGAGCTGGTGTCCACCGGCGGCACCGCCAAAGCCTTGCGCGACGCGGGTTTGCCGGCGAAGGACGTCAGCGACCTCACGGGTTTCCCCGAAATGATGGACGGCCGCGTCAAGACGCTGCATCCGATGGTGCACGGCGGCCTGCTGGGCCGCAGCGGCACGGATGACGCAGTGATGGCGCAGCACGGCATCGGCGCGATCGACCTGCTGGTGCTCAACCTGTATCCGTTCGAGAAGGTGTCCGCCGATCCTGCGAGCACGATGGACGAGATCGTCGAGAACATCGACATCGGCGGTCCGGCCATGCTGCGGTCGGCGGCGAAGAATTTCGCGCGCGTCGCGGTGGCCACCGATCCGGCGCAGTACGCCGCGCTGCTCGACGAATTGCAGGGCAACGCCGGCACGCTGTCGGCGCGCACGCGCTTCGCGTTGTCGGTGGCGGCGTTCAATCGCGTCGCGCAGTACGACGCGTGCATCAGCGATTACCTGTCGTCCATCGGCGACGACGGCGCGCGTGGCTTGTTCCCCGCGCAGCAGAACAGCAACTTCGTGAAGGTGATGGACCTGCGCTACGGCGAGAACCCGCACCAGCACGGCGCGTTCTACCGCGATCTGTACCCGGTGCCCGGCACGCTCGCCACGTTCACGCAGCTGCAGGGCAAGGAACTGTCGTTCAACAACCTCGCCGACGCCGATGCGGCGTGGGAATGCGTGCGCCAGTTCGAAGGCACCGCGTGCGTGATCGTCAAGCACGCCAATCCCTGCGGCGTAGCCGAGGCCGCGGACAACGCGGCGGCCTACGAAGCGGCGTATTCGACGGATCCGACGTCGGCCTTCGGCGGCATCATCGCGTTCAACCGCACGCTGGATGCGGCCACGGCGAAGACGATCCTGGACCGGCAGTTCGTCGAAGTGCTGATCGCGCCGGACTACGAGTCCGGTGCGCTCGATTACGCGAAGAAGAAGGCCAACGTGCGCGTGCTGCGCATCCCGCACGGCGAAGGCCGCAACAATTTCGACGTCAAGCGCGTGGGCTCGGGCCTGCTGATGCAGACGAGCGACATCCGCGAAGTGACGCGCGACGAACTCAAGGTGGTCACGCAGCGCGCGCCGACGCCGGCCGAACTCGCCGACATGCTGTTCGCCTGGCGCGTGGCGAAGTACGTGAAGTCCAACGCCATCGTCTATGCGCGCGACGGCCGCACCGTGGGCATCGGCGCGGGCCAGATGAGCCGCGTGGTGTCGGCGAAGATCGCGGCGCTGAAGGCCGAGGAAGCGGGCATCGCGGTGCCGGGCTCGGCGATGGCGAGCGATGCGTTCTTCCCGTTCCGCGACGGCATCGATGCCGCGGCGGCCGCGGGGATCCGCGCGGTGATCCAGCCGGGCGGTTCGATGCGCGACAACGAGACGATCGCGGCGGCCGACGAACACGGCATCGCGATGGTGTTCACCGGCATCCGCCATTTCCGCCACTGACGTTCGTTCCATTCGCAAGGAGTCGCGCATGAAGGTCCTGGTCCTCGGTTCCGGCGGTCGCGAACATGCGCTGGCCTGGAAGCTCGCGCAGTCCAAGCGCGTCGAGGCCGTCATCGTCGCCCCGGGCAACGCGGGCACGGCCAGCGAAACCAAGTGCCGCAACGCGGGCGTGAGCGCGACGGACATCGACGGCCTGCTCGCGCTGGTGGAGCGCGAAGGCATCGCGTTGACGGTGGTGGGGCCGGAGCAGCCGCTGGTCGCGGGCGTCGTGGATCGTTTTCGCGCCGCGGGGTTGCGCGTGTTCGGCCCCACGGCCGCGGCGGCGCAACTGGAAGGCAGCAAGGCGTTCGCGAAGGAATTCCTCGCGCGCCACGGGATCCCGACGGCGCACTACGCCGTGCACACGGACGTGGACGAAGCGCTCGCGTACGTGCGCGCGCAGGGCGCACCGATCGTCGTCAAGGCCGATGGCCTCGCCGCGGGCAAGGGCGTGATCGTGGCGATGACGCTGCCCGAGGCCGAAGCCGCGATCACCGACATGCTCGCCGGCAACGCGTTCGGCGCGGCGGGCGCGCGCGTGGTGATCGAGGAGTTCCTCGACGGCGAAGAGGCGAGCTTCATCTCGATGGTCGACGGCACGCATGCGCTGCCGATGGCGACGTCGCAGGACCACAAGCGCGCGCACGACGGCGACACCGGGCCCAACACCGGCGGCATGGGTGCGTATTCGCCCGCGCCCGTCGTGACGCCAGAAGTGCATGCGCGCGTGATGCGCGAGGTGGTCGAGCCCACCGTGCGCGGCATGATCGCCGACGGCGTGCCGTTCACCGGCTTCCTCTACGCGGGGCTGATGATCGACAAGGCGGGCGCGCCGAAGGTGATCGAATTCAACGTGCGCTTCGGCGATCCGGAAACGCAGCCGGTGATGATGCGGTTGCGTTCCGACCTGGTGGTCCTGGTGGAAGCCGCGATCGACGGCACGCTGGACCGCGCGCACGTGGAGTGGGACCAGCGCCCGTCCCTCGGCGTGGTGATGGCGGCGGAGCACTACCCGGGCACGCCGACGCTGGGCGACATCATCGGCGGGTGGGATGTGCCCGATGTGCGCGGCACGAAGGTGTTCCATGCCGGCACGCGCGTGGAGGGCGACCACGTGGTCACCAGCGGCGGCCGCGTGTTGTGCGTGTGCGCGCTGGGCGAGACGGTGGAGGCGGCGCAGAAGCGCGCGTACGCAGAGATCGCGGGGATTTCGTGGCGCGGGGAGTTCCACCGCCACGACATCGGCTGGCGCGCGATCGAGCGCGAGCGCGAACACGCCGGCCCGGCGCGCTGACGGCGCCTACCAGGCGAACTCCAGCCGCGCGGGCTTGCCCAGCTTCGCGGCGAACAGCACCAGCGTGTCGAGGCTGAACTTCTCGACCTTCCCGCGCGACAGGTCCGACACGCGCCCCTGGCTGACGCCGAGGATCTTCGACGCCGCGACCTGCGTCATGCGGTTGGCCTTGATGTGTTTTTCGAGCGCGGCCATGAGCTCGACGCGCAGGGCGAGCACCTGCGCTTCGGCTTCGACGAAGCCGAGGTCGATGAAGACGTTGCCGCTGGAGGGGCGGATGGTGGCGTCATCGATCGCGTGGTCGGTGGCGGGTTTGCGCATGGGAGTCTCCTGCGTCATTGGATCGAACGGTAACGGGCGCGACCGCGGGTGATGTCGGCCTGCGAGGTCTTCTGCGTTGTCTTCCGGAAGGCGTGCAGCACGTAGACCGCGGTCTCGTTTTCGACGACGTAGAACACGCGCCACGTGCCGCCGGCGGTGCGGACGCGGATCTCGCGGACACCGCGCCCCACGACCGGCATCGGCTTCCAGTCGCGCGGCTCGACGCCGTGCTGCACCAGCCCGAGGTCGATCCCGGCTTCCGCCCGCGCCAGGGGCGTAAATGCACGGAGGTCCTCGAGCGCGGAACCCATCCAGAACAAGCGCTTCAGGGTGGCGGGAGTATGCATGTGGTTGTATTTTTTATGCAAGTGGTTGGGTAGGACGGCGCACGGGGGCGCGGCCGCCGTCGGCAGCTTCCGGATGGCGCACGGGGGTGGATGCGACGTCGGTCGGGAAGCGCGGCGCGCGCGAAACGACGGCGGGCGCCGCGCGAAGCCGGCACGCGCGCGGCTGCGAATTTGTCCCGGTTCGCGGGCCGCATCGCATGCGGCACCATGGGGCCCTCGCCCTGTCACCGGACGCGCCATGCATCGACGAAACGCGTGTGGCGCGCTGGCGAGTGTCTTCCTGCTCCCCGGGATCGCCTGCCTGGGCGCGGTGTTCGTGCCGTCCCTCCACGGCACCGGCTTCTGGAACTTCGCCGTGCAGCATTGGTGGCAACTGTTTCTTGTCGGCGGCGTGCTGTTCTACGCGGCCAGGATCGCGTGCGCGTTCTTCTTCCGACGCTAGCGCGATTGCTTACGCGGCGTCGCCGCGCAATTCCCGCACCTTCGCTTCCATCAGTTCCGCCGTCACCACGTGTCCGTCCACCGGCGCGGCCGCCACCACTTCGACGTGCGCGCGGAAGCGCCGCGGCACGCGCATGCGCTTGAGCTTGCCGTCGCGACGGCTCCACATGCTCGACCACATGCCACGCAGCGCCATCGGCACCACCGGCACGCTGCGGCGCACCAGCACGCGCTCGATGCCCGACTTGAACGGGGCGATGTCGCCGTCCTTCGTCAGCGCGCCTTCGGGGAAGATGCCGACGAGCTCGCCTTCGGCCAGGGCTGCATCGATCTCGTCGAACGCGCGTTGCATCAGCTCCGGATTCTCGCGCGCGCCCGCGATCGGGATCGCCTTCGCGGTGCGGAAGATCCAGCGCATCACCGGGATGTCGAAGATCTTGTAGTACATGACGAAGCGCACCGGGCGCGGGATGCTGGCGGCCAGGATCAGCGCGTCCATGTAGCTGACGTGGTTGCACACGATCAGCGCGGGGCCTTCGTCCGGCACGAATTCCTCCACGCCTTGCACGCGCAACCGGTACAGCGTGCGCACGAACACCCAGCTCAGGAAGCGCATCAGGAATTCGGGGACGATCGTGAAGATCCACAGCGCGACCAGCGTGTGGACGATCGCCAGCGCGAGGAACACCTGCGGGATCGTCCAGCCGAGCCAGCGCTGCGTGGCGATGCCCGCGATCGCGGCGCCCACGATGAAGGCCGCGTTCTGGATGTTCATGCCGGCGATCACGCGCGACAGTTCGGCCTTCGGCGTGCGGCTCTGGATCAGCGCGAACAGCGGCACCACGAAGAAGCCCGCGAACACGCCGATGCCCGACAGCGCCACCAGCACGTGCGTGCGCGAGCCGACCGGCGCGAAGGACAGCACGAACAGGAACACGCTCATCCCGAACGCACCCAGCGGCACGAGGCCGATTTCCACCGTGCGCGCAGACAGTTTTTCGCACAGCAGCGAGCCCACGCCCGTCGCCACCGAGAACACCGCAAGCAACTGCAGGTACGCGGTTTCATCGCCGCCCAGCTGCACCTGCGCATAGGTGGGGAATTGCGCGGTCAGCACCGTGCCGACGAACCAGAACCACGACACGCCCAGCACCGAATTCCGCACCGCGGGTTGCTTGCGCAGCATGCGCAGGATGTGGATCGACTCGGGGATGGGGTTCCAGCGGATCTTCAGGTCCGGCGCCGCGGCGGGCACCGGCGGGATCGCGCGGCTCACCAGGTTGCCGAGGATCGCGAGTGCGATGATCGTGCCGCCCGCGATGAGCGGCCCGTGCGCGCCCCCCAGCTTGAACAGCAACCCGCCCAGCAACATGCCGGCGAGGATGAACACCGACGTGCCCATTTCGACCAGGCCGTTGCCGCCCGTGAGTTCCTCCGGCTTGAGCACCGAGGGCAGGATCGAATACTTCACGGGCCCGAACAGCGTGGACTGCACGCCGGTGCAGAACAGCGCGACCAGCAACACGACCATGTCCTGCAACATGAAGCCGATGGCGGCGATCGACATGATCACGATCTCCATCATCGTGGTGATGCGGATCAGCTTCGACTTCTCCAGCTTCTCCGCGATCTGCCCGGCGGGCGCGGAGAACAGGAAGTACGGCAGGATGAAGATCGCGGGCGCGAGGTTGGTGTAGAGCGTGCGCTGCGCATCGGCGACGGCCAGCCACCCGAGCAGGCCGATGATGGCCTGGCGGTACACGTTGTCGTTGAACGCGCCGAGCGATTGCGTGAGGAAGAACGGCAGGAAGCGCCGTTGCCGCAACAGTTCGAACTGGTTGTGCGCCATGCCGCTCCCCTTCGGATGCGGCGGCAGACTAGCAGAGCGCTTCGTGTCGCGGCGGCTCCGGGCGGCGGGCCCGAGGGGCATGCACGTGGACGTCCGGGGCGTGGCGCACGACGTGCACGATGTCCGCGATGCGACCCGAAGCGTCCGTGATTCGCAGGCACACGCGGCGCGCGCCGTTCCGCCAGGGCACGCGCAGGCGCACGCTGCGCACCGGGAGGGCCGCGCCCTCGCGTGCGGCGTGCCAGGCACCGCGGAAGATGTCGTCGGTGAAGTCGGGATCGATCGACCAATCCAGCGGCGCCTCGTCGCCGCGCGCCCATTCGACGTCGAGCCACTCGTGGTCCTTCGCACCGGCGGGATGCCGGGTCACGGTGGCCTCCGGCATGGCCGCCACGTGCTTGAATCCCGCGGGGTCGATGCGCACCAGTCCGCCGTTCACGCGCGGGAGTACGCGGATGGTGTGCAGGGAGATCGCCGGTGCATGGCGCGATGCGATCGCTTGCGGCAGCGTCGGGGCGACGTGCCACGCCAGCAGCACGATGCGGTCGCAGCCTTCCGTGCGGGCGTGCCGGGACAACACGCGGCACAGGCTCGCTTCGGTGGTGCAGCGATCCGGGCTGTCGACCCACACCAGCGTGCGGCCACGCGCGTGGTCCATGAAACCGATGGCGTGATCGGGGGCGCGCGCGCGTCCGCGCGTCGATCTGTCTTCGGGCGCGGCGACGTCCGGCGTGGCACCGAACGCCCACAGTGCGGCATGCATGGCGACGAGATGCCCCGCGCCGACGTGGCGGCGCGCCCATTCGATCGGCGCGGCGCCCACCGCTTCGTGCGAGAACGCGGGCGCGTTGCGCGCGATCAACAGGCGGCGGAAACGCGCGGCCTGCGCAGCGGACGCGATGCATGCAATCCAGCGGCCTTCGCACGCGCCCACGGCATTGGCGAGCCAATCGGCGTCGTCGGAACAGAAGACGACCGCGCTGCGCGGGGACGTGGCGGAGAGTTTCGGTGCGACCGCGTCGGCCGCCAGCGGGATCGCGCTCCAGAACGCTTCGAACACGAGGCGCATCGTCGGGGATTCGCCATCGATGAAGCGCGCGAACAACGGTTGCGTGTCGCCCATCAGTTTGCGGATGAGTTCGAACACGGGGATGCTCGCGGACAGGCGCCGGGCGGCATCGTCCTGGCCGGTGTCGCCGACGTCGACGGGCGGGACGTCGATCACCGCGGCAACGATGTCCACCGGCGCGTCGCTCGCCTGTTCCGCGAGGAGCGCCGCGAGGGCGCTGGCGGGATCTCCGCACAACATTCGAGAACATTCGCCCTCGGGCGTTGAAACGGAAGATTCAACGGGCCGGATCAACTCTTTCAGCACGGCGCGTTCGCGATTCCTGCCCTTGCGGGCATCGAACAACCGCTGCGCAACGCGGCGGCCGGGTTGGATGAGCTTGGGGAGCTGTTCGAGGAACTCGGCTGGCATGTCGTCCCGCCTCCGCTGAAAGTGGTTCAGGCGACGAGCATAAAAGAATATTTGCATGGCGTTCGCAGGCCCCCGCCTACCTTCCGGCCATGAAAAGTGAACAGACGTTGTTCGGTGAGCGACTGCGTGCATGCCTCAAGCAAGCAGGCTATGCAGAGAGCCCTTCGGAGCTTGCCAGGCTGCTTCCGCGCTTCGGTGGGGACTCGCCGACACCGCAGGCCATCTCCAGCTGGTTGCATGGAAAAAGCATGCCGAGGCACCGGAATCTGTTGGCTTTGGCGAGTTTGCTGCGCATTGATCCCAACGTTCTGCAGTACGGCGCAGACAAATCAACGCGCGTGCGAGAACCGCAAGGCGTCTTTCGCATCGCCGCGCAGGACCAGCACGCGATGGATGCGTTCTTCGCGTTGCATGTGCGCAAGCGCAAGCTGGTGCGCGAATTGATCGAGTTGCTCTCGGATTACGAGAAGAAGCGCTGACGCAAGCCGCGGGTGCGCAGACTCACGCCACCCAACCCGCGATCACGAACAACGCCAGCACCGCCAGCCACAACAGCAGGATGCGCCACACCAGGCTCATCGCATCGCGCAGTTCCGGCAGGCCGGGGATCACGCGCGCGACGGTGCTGCCGCCATCGGCGGTGTATTCGGCATCCACGTCGTCGAGGGCTTCGTCCGCCAGTTCGCTGCGCACGCTCGCGCGCGCGGCGGCGGCGAGGAACCGCGTGTCGCCCGTCCAGCCTGCGCCGCCGGATTCCTTCCACGCGGAAAACACGCTGTCGAAGTTGCCGACCAGCGCGAGCGAGAGCGTCATCAGTTGCGCCACGGGCCAGTCGAGGATCGCAAGCGTCGCGCGCGCGGTCTGCGATGCCCCTTCGGGCATGCGCTTGCGGGCTTCGCCCTGCGCGCACAGCGAGACGAGGCGATACAGCAACGCGCCGAACGGGCCGAGCAGCAGGAACCAGAACAACACGCCGAACCAGCGCCATAGCGCGCAGCGGAACACGGCCTCGACGAGGGAGCCGCCATCCATCGACGGCGCGTCGCGTTCCGGGAACAGGCGGCCGGCGGCGGCGCGGCGCGCGTCGGGATCGGCGGCTTCGACGACGGCTTCGACGTCATGGTCGAGATCGCGCGGACCCCACGCGTAGAACAGGATCGCCAGCGAGAACAGGAACGACAGCAAGCCCAGCGGTTCGTGGTGCAGCGCCGCCTGCAGGAGCGCGACCAGCACCAGCGGCGGCGCGATCGCGAACACCAGGCCAAGGCCACCGCGCCAGCCGGTGTTCTCGCCGAGCTGCGCGCCCAGCCATTCGAGCCAGCGGATGAACCAGTCGTAGCGCCGCAACGCGACGAGCGCGGGCATCGTGTGGCCCACGACGAGGGCGATGACTACGGCAATCAAGGTGACGGACATCGGGCACTCCGCGGCGCCTTCCCGGGCGTCGCCTGCATTCTACGGAATCATCCGCCCGGCAATCAGGATGTGACGGTGGCCAACCAGGTCTCGATCAACCAGCGCGCAATGGAAATGGGTGGGGACAGGCCGATGCCTTCTTCGTCTTCACCGGGCGGCACCATCCAGTCGCGCGCAAGGCCGGCCCGGATGGTCGCGGCGTCGAACCAGCGCACGTCCTCGAGTTCGTCGCCCGCCTGCGGGACGTCGGGCTCGCCATCGGCGAGGAAGCCCAGCATCAGCGATCCGGGAAAGGCCCACGGTTGCGAGGCCACGTAACGGCTCGCGCGCACGCGCACGCCGGTTTCTTCCATCACTTCGCGCGCGACCGTCTGCTCGAGCGATTCGCCCGGTTCGACGAAGCCGGCGATCACCGACCACCGTCGCGCGGGCCAGGCGCGCTGGCGACCGAGCAACAACCGTTGCCCGTCGCTCACCGCGACGATGATGGCCTGGTCGGTGCGCGGGTAATGTTCGCTGCCGCAGCGCGCGCAGCGGCCAAGCCAGCCGGCGCGCACGAACGCGATCTCGCCACCGCATGCGCCGCAGAACTTGTGGCGGTCGTGCCAGTGCTGCATCGCGCGTGCCTGCGCGAACACGGTGCTGTCGAAGGCGGGCCATTGCGCCGCGGCGCTGCGCAGGTCGAGGCGTCCGGGGGCGTCGAACGCGGTCGTGGCGAGGCGTTGCGAAAACCACGCGGTGCCGTCGTTGCGCAATCCAAGGAAGGTTGCGGTGCCGGGGCCGCCACCGAGCGTGGCGCCTTCGGGCGCGAGCAGCGCGCCGCGATCGTCGGCGACGGCGCGTGCGTCGTCATCGAGCAGCAACACGCGTGCGCCGGGCCACCGTTGCGCGAGCGCGTCGGGATCGTCGCGGAGGGCGTCGGCGCGATCGAGCGCGTCGTCGACGAAGGCGAAGGGCGAATTCGGAGACATGGACCGCCGTCGACGGGGAAGCCGGCGGCGATTATCGGTCAGTCGATGAAACTTCGGTCAGACGGTGAAGCTGCTGCCGCACCCGCAGGTGGTCTTCGCGTTGGGGTTGCGGATGACGAACTGCGCGCCCTGCAGGGATTCGCTGTAGTCGACCTCGGCGCCCATCAGGTACTGGAGGCTCAGCGGATCGACGAGCAACGTGACGCCGTCGGTTTCCACGGCCACGTCGTCTTCGCCCCGCGTCTCGTCGAATTCGAAGCCGTACTGGAAGCCCGAGCACCCGCCGCCCTGGATGTAGACGCGCAGCTTGAGGTCGGCATTGCCCTCCCCCGCGATCAGTTCACGCACCTTGGCCGCGGCCGAGGGCGAGAACTGCACGGGGGTATCGAGGGTCTGGTAGGTCGGGAGGAGCGTGGTCATGCGCGACAAGATGCGGGCGGGGCCCGCCCCGATCAAGCGGCGTTTGCTGCGGCGAGGGCAGGCATTGCGTCGAGGACGTTGTCGCCGGCCGGGGATTCCATGTGAACGAGGCGACCCGTCACCTGGGCACCGGCGTGCATTTCCACCACGCGGTAATGGACATTGCCCTGCACGCGGGCCTTGGCGGCCAGTTCGACGCGATCGGTGGCGTGGACGTCGCCTTCCAGGCGCCCGTCGATCATCACGACCGGGGCGTGGACTTCGCCTTCGATGACGCCCGATTCGGCCAGCATCAGCACGGCGCGCCCACCCGGCGTGGCCGTGACGCTGCCGATGATGCGGCCCTCGACGTACAGGCCGCCGCTGAATTCGATATCGCCGCGGAAGGTGACCTGCGCGCCGATGAGGGTGTCGACGGCCTGGCCGTCGCGCGAAGAAGGCTTGCTCTGTTGCTTGAACATCAGGATTCCCCGGGGGTCGACATCAATGTCCACGCGAACGCCTGGTCGACGTTGGCGCCATTGCCGCGCAGCGCGACCTTGACGCGCTGCGGGGTGAAGCCGGGCGGGAGCACGATGCTGCCGCCCAAACGCTGGAAATAACGGAAGTCGTAGTGTTGCGCCGGCGCGCCCGGCTTTGTTTGCAACGCGTCCCACTTCACCGTCGCAAGCTTCCCGTCCCGCATGCCTTCCACGTCGAAGCGCATGTCGCCCTGGCTCACCGCGCCGCGGTTGAGGCTCTGGGTGAGGACGACCTGGTAGCGCCAGCTGCCGCCGGCTTCCTTCGCGAATTCGGCCGAATGCACCGACAGGCCGCGGCGTTCGCCGCCCCCGCCCACGAAGCGTTCGTAGAAGGCCACGTCGGCGCGCAGGCTGGCGATCTGTTCGTCCTTCTCGGCCAGCGTGTCCTGGACGTCGCGGTTGGCATCGCGGCTGATCTGGTCGGACCGGCCCAGCGTGGCGACCCGCTGCTGGAGTTCGCCGATGACCTGCTGCTGGGCGGCGAGGCGACGCTCGGCGTCGGCCATCTTCGCTTCGGGCGAACCCGCCGCCGGGGCGTGCAGCCACCAGGCCAGCCCGGCGCCGAGCGCCAGCCCCAGCACGAGGCCACCCACGGCCATCGCCCAACCGGGAACACGGCTGGCGGCGCGGGGGACGATCTCGAATCTGGGCGGGGGCGTGGCCATGGTCGGCGGCGAACTCCACGGGACGGTCGCGGGGCGGCGCGTATAGTCGGGCGGCGAGTGTAAAGCCATCACAGCGCGCGGAACGGAGGAATTGCCCCATGTCGCAGGCCCACCTTTTCGCTATCGGAATCCTGCTGGCGTGGATGGCGGGGATCCGGGTGTACCTGACGGTCTTCGGCCTCGGCCTGGCCGGCGTGATGGGCTGGCTGGACCTGCCCCCGGCGCTGGACGTGGCCACCTCGCCGTGGGTGCTCGGCGTGTCCGGGCTGCTCGCGACCGTCGAATTCTTCGCGGACAAGATCCCGGGCGTGGACTCGGGCTGGGATTTCCTGCACACGCTGCTGCGCGTCCCCGTCGGGGCGTTCCTCGCCGCGGCGACGCTGTCCCCCAACGGCGACCTGGGCGCCGGCATGCTGGCTACCGGCGCCGGCGTGGCGTTGTCCAGCCACCTGCTGAAGGCCGGCACCCGCGCCCTGCTGAACACCTCGCCCGAACCGGTCAGCAACTGGACCGCCTCGGTGACCGAAGACGTCGCGGTCGTGGGCGGACTTGCGCTCGCGTTCGCGCATCCTTTCCTCGCGCTCGCAATCGTCGTGGCCGTGAGCGCCCTGCTGGCGATGGCGGTGTGGTGGGTGTGGCGGCGCGTGCGACGCGCGCTGTTCGCGCCGCGCCCGCCGGCGCCGGCGACCGAACTTCGCCATTGAGGCCCGCGTCACGTTAATCCGCATCTGGCCGCCCAAGCGGCCGTATTACGTGCGAAACGTTGATGGGGAGAACGCAATAATGGCGGCCTTACGCCGGGGGAACGAATGCCCGCCACCAGATCCAAACGCACCAGCGCGCCCAACGATCCGGGCACGACGTTCCGCAATGGCATCGACGGACTCGCACTGAACCTGCGCAATCGTCGTGGCCAGGGCTGGGACGCGACCAGCTTCGAACAGATCGCGCACGAGATCGACCGCCTGCAGGGCCTCGCCACGCAGGTGGATCCGCAGTGGGCGAGCACGCTGTCACAACTGCGCGGGCCGATGACGGCCGCGCGCAACGCGCAACACTTCCCGGATGCCAGCGCCACCGCGTCGCTGATCGCCACCGTCGAAGGCCTGTTGCTGAAGATGACCGCGCACGGCGCCAAGCACGACGATGCGCATCCCGCGCGCAGCGAAACGCCGCCGGCCAATTACTGGCGCCGCTGGAGCGGGGATGCACCGCCCGCCGATGCCCCCGACGTGCCCGCTGCCGCGCCGTCGACCATGGAATCCTCGTCGCCTGCCGTGGCGTTGCCTCCGCTCGGCACCGGCGACGAACCGCCCTACCGCGTGCTGATCGTGGAAGACGACCGCGCCCAGGCGCTGTTCGCCGAAGGCGTGCTCAACGGCGCCGGCATCGAAGCGCTGGTGGCCTCCGAACCGCGCGACGTCATCGAAACGATGATGCGCACGCGCCCGGACCTCGTGCTGATGGACCTGCACATGCCGGGCCTGAGCGGCACCGAACTCACCGCGCTCATCCGCGAACACGAAATCTTCCTGCACACGCCGATCGTGTTCCTCACCGGCGACACCGATCCGGAAAAGCAGTACGAAGTGCTGGAATGCGGCGCGGACGACTTCCTGCAGAAGCCCATCCGCCCGCGCCACCTGGTGGCCGCGATCGAAAGCCGCGTCAAGCGCGCGCGCGCGCTCGGCAAGTCGCGCATGACCGAAGCCAGCCGCCACCCGGCGACCGGCCTGATGGCGCGTTCCCACCTGCTGCAGCGCCTCGGCGCCAGCCTGCCTTCGCCGCTGGGCGGTGGCGTGTACTTCATCGAGATCGAAGGTTCCGCCACGCTGCGCGACCGCTACGGTTACGCCAACCTCGAACGCCTGATGACGGACGCAGGCCGCCGCATCGGCGACCTCGCCGGCGCCAGCCTCGCGACGCGCCTCAACGACAACGCATTCCTCGTGTTCACGCCGGACGTGGACGACACGCGCCTGGAATCGCAGGCCCGCGTGTGGCGCGACGGCATCGCGCAACACACCTTCGACGTCGACGGCCACCCGCTGCGCCTGCGTGCGACGGTGGGTTACGCCGCCATGCGCCACGGCTTCACCGATGCGGGCACCGCGCTGGAAGCGGCGGAACTCGCCGCGCGCCAGGCGCGTTCGACGCCGATCGGCATCGCCGCGTTCGATCCGCCGGACATCGCGGCCACCAGCGATCTGTCGGATTTCCTGCGCGATGCGCTCGCCGACGATCGTTTCGAACTCATCTACCAGCCGATCGTCGCGGTCGCCGGCGGCGACGAAGCGCAATACCAGACGTTGCTGCGCATGCATGCCCCGGACGGCACGCTGCACAACGCCGCGGAAATCGTGCCGGCCGCCGAAGCCTCCGGCACCATCCACGACATCGACCGCTGGGTGCTCGAGCGCGCGCTCGACGTGCTGCAGCAACGCCGCGCCCAAGGACGCCCGGTGCGCCTGTTCGTGCCGCAATCGCCGCGCACGCTGGCGCGGGATGCCTACGCGGACTGGCTGGCCTCGGCGATCGCCGTGCGCGGGCTCGAAGGCCCCTCGCTCGTCATCGACGTGCGCCTGGGCGATGCCTTGATCCATTCGGTCACGCTGCGCCAGTTCTGCGAAGCGATGGTGCCGGCCGGCGTGCAGTTCTGCCTGAGCCAGTACGAACACAGCCCCGACGCCGATTCGCTGCTCTCGCAGTTGCCGCTCGGCTACCTGCGCCTGTCCTCGCGCTACGCGCTGGGCCAGGAAGCGGGCGCGATGCGCGATGCGATGCGCACCTCCATCGACCGCGCGCATCGCCAGGGCCTGCAGGTGATCGGGCACAGCGTCGAGGATCCGCAGGCGGCGGCGACGCTGTGGATGAGCGGCATCGACTTCATCCAGGGGAACCTCGTGCAGCAAGCGGCGAGCGAACTCGATTTCGACTTCAAGAACGCGGTGCTCTGATGCCAGATCGTGAAACGCCCAGTCGCTGGCTGACCGTCCGCTGGCTCGCCCTCGGTGCGGCCGCCGGCGCCGCGTTCTCGCTCGGCATGGACGCCTCCGGCATCCAGGGGCCCTGGCAGAACGCCGCGTTGCTGTTCGTGATCACCGCGCTCGTGGCGCTGGTCGTCGTGGTGTGGGTGATGCACCGCCGCGAAGCGCAGATGGAATTGATCGCGCAGCGCGCGCAGCGCGGGCAGGTCGAGGTCAACGCGCTGCAGCGCGAGATCCAGCGCCACCACGAACTCGAGCTCCAGCTCACCAAGGCCAAGCAGGCCGCGGAGTCGGCGGTCCTGGCGAAGGGCGAATTCCTCGCCACGATGAGCCACGAAATCCGCACGCCGCTCAACGGCATCGTGCCGATGCTCGACCTGCTGCTGCACGCGCGCCTGCTGCCCGACCAGCACGAACTGGTGCGCACCGCGTATACCTCGTCGCAGCAGTTGCTGCGCATCGTCGACGACATCCTCGACTACTCCAAGCTCGAAGCGAACAAGCTCGAACTGGAAACCACCAACTTCAACCTGCGCGACCTGCTCGAAGCGGTCATGCAGCTGATGGAACGCCCCGCCGAAGCGAAGGGCCTGCGCTTGCACCTGCACCTGGATCCCGGCGTGCGCCTGCCGGTGCGCGGCGATCCGGTCCGCCTGCGCCAGGTGCTGACCAACCTGATCAGCAATGCGGTGAAGTTCACCGAGCGCGGTTCGATTTCCATCACCGTGCGCCGCGTGGGCGAATCCACTGCGCAGCACCAGTTGCGCTTCGAAGTGCGCGACACCGGGATCGGCATCCCGGCCGATGCACAGGGGCGGTTGTTCCATGCATTCACGCAGGCCGACGCGTCCACCACGCGCCTGTACGGCGGCACGGGCCTGGGCCTTGCGATCTGCCAGCGCATCGTCGACCTGATGGGCGGCCGCATCGGCGTGCAATCCGAATCCGGCCACGGCGCCACGTTCCATTTCGAAGTGCCGCTGCTGAAAGTCCTGGGCGACATGCCCACGCGCGAAGCGGACCTCAGCGGGCAGCGCCTGTTGTTGCTGTCCACCGATGCGCGCCTGCGCAGCCGCCTGAGCATGCTGTTGCCGAACTGGGGCCTGCGCGTGACCACGGTGGAGACGACGCAGGAAGCGCTGGACCGCCTGCGCGCCGCCGCGACGCAAGGCCCGCCGTGGACCTACGGCGTGGTGCTGGCGGACCTGTCGAGCATGCGCACCACCGCGATCGCATTGCATCGCAACGTGGCGCGCACCGCGAGCTTCGGCGACGTGCGCATGGTGTACCTGGCCGGCGACGAAGAAGTGCCGCAGGAACTGCGCACCGGCGCAACGCTGCTGCCGCGCCAGGCGCCCGACGCCGAATTGCGCGCCGCGCTGTCGCGTCCCGCCTCGCGCGGCGCGGAGATCACGCAGGAAACCGCTGCGCGCTCGGATGCCCCGTCGTCGCAGAAGCATTTCCAGGCGCGCGTGCTGCTGGTCGAGGACAACCCGGTCAACCTGCTCGTCGCGCAACGCCTGCTCAGCGTGCTCGGCCTGGATTGCGATACCGCGACCAACGGCGAAGCCGCGCTCATGCGCATGCGCGATGGCCACTACGACCTGGTGCTGATGGATTGCCAGATGCCGGTGCTGGATGGTTACAGCGCCGCGCGCCGCTGGCGCGAGATCGAAAGCGCGGATCCGATGGGCCCGCACTTGCCGATCGTCGCGATGACGGCCAACGCGATGGCCGGCGATCGCCAGCGCTGCCTCGACGCAGGCATGGACGACTACCTCGCCAAGCCGGTCACGCGCGGACAACTCGAACATTGCCTGCGCCGCTGGCTGCAGGACGCCGGGAAGACGCGCGCGCCGTCGGCGGCCGCGTTCGAACGTGCGAACGCGATGGGCGATGCATTGCGCGGTGCGCCGACGCACGACACGCCCGCGATGCGTCCCTCGCAGATCAGCGCGCCGGTGGATCCGATCGACAGCATGCTCGTGAACAGCATGCCGACGCGCGCGACGAGTGCGCCCGCCGCGTCGATGCCGGATGCGATGCCGCCTTCGATGCCCTCGCCCGCCGCCGGAGCGCCCGCCATGTCGATGCCGTCCGCCAGCAAAGCCGATCCGGTCCTCGACGACAGCGCGCTCGACGAGCTCTACGCGGTCATCGGCGCCGACGCCACGCGCATCGTCAACGTGTTCCTGGAGGACGCGCCGCAGTTGCTGGCGCAGCTCGAACGCGCGGCGCTGGCGCCGGACTTCAGCGCGTTGCGCGAAGCCTCGCATTCGCTGAAGTCCTCGAGTGCCAACCTCGGCGCGATGGCATTGTCCGCCGCGGCAAAGCGCGTCGAACTCGGCGCGCGCATGGAAACGCTGGACCGCCCCGCGGTGGCGGTGGCGATCGTGACGGATGAATTCGAGAAAGCGCGCGCCGCATTGCAGGCGCGGCTGCGCGGGACGCGCCGGACGGCCGAAGCCTGAGCCGGCGCGCGTCGGGGATCATTCCTCGATCTTGGTGAGCAGGTAGTTCTGCTCGCCCAGGCGCGCGATGAGGTCGAGCTGCGTCTCGATCCAGTCGATGTGCTCTTCTTCCGAATCCAGGATGTCGGTGAACAGACGGCGGCTCACCGAGTCGCGGATGCTCTCGCAGTAGGCGATGGCTTCGCGCAGGGTAGGCAGCGCTTCCAGTTCCAGCGCGAGGTCGGCTTCCAGCAATTCCTTCGGGTTCTCGCCGATGCGCAGCTTGCCGAGCGCCTGGAAGTTCGGCAGGCCTTCGAGGAAGAGGATGCGATCGGCGAGGCGATCGGCATGCTTCATCTCGTCGATCGACTCCTTGTACTCGTGCTCGGCCAGTTCCTTCAGGCCCCAGTTCTTCAGCATCTTGCTGTGCAGGAAATACTGGTTGATCGCGGTGAGCTCGTTGAAGAGCGCCCGGTTGAGATGTTCGATGACCTTGGGGTCGCCCTTCATGCCAGTGCTCCGTGCGGGAATGCGCGGATGCTAGCGCCGACGATGCGGGCGCGACGAAACGCGATGCGTTCGCATCGGTGTCGGCAACGAGGGATGCGGCCGAGGCCGCGGAAGATCAGGCCGCTTGCAGGATCGGCAGTTCGCGGGCGTCGTCGTGCGGACGCGCGGAAGCCAGCAGTTCGGACGCGAAGTCCAGGCACGTGCCGCAGGTGGCGCCGCAGCCGGTGCGCATCGTGAGTTCGGTGATCGTCCGCACGCCCGCTTCCGCCGCTTGGCGGATGTCGCGGTCGGTGACGCCGTTGCAGATGCACACGTACATGCGGGTTCGAACCTGGAGCCGGAAGACGTGGCCTATTGTCCCCAGATGCGAATGATTGTCAATTGGCGCCGGGTTCGGAGCCCCCGCTCCGTTCAACCGTCGGGGTCCGCCGGCGCGGCCGCAGGCGGCTGCGGGGGGCGACGGGTTCCAGGCGCGGATCCTTGGCAGGCTGGGGCACCGCGGCGGCGCCCGCGATCTGGCGCGCGAACGGCGCCAGGTGCCCTAGGGCGCTGGCGTAGACGCTGCGCTTGAAGTTCACCACGTGGTCCACCGGGTACCAGAAGTCCACCCAGCGCCAGAGGTCGAATTCCGGCTTCTCGGTGAGGTCCAGCTTGAGGTCGGCTTCCTCGCCCGTGAACTGCAGCAGGTACCAGACCTGCTTCTGCCCGATGCAGACCAGCCGGTCGTTGCGGCGCACCGCGCGCTGCGGCAACCGATAACGAAGCCAGCCGGGGGTCACGCCGAGGACGGCCACGTGCTCGGGGAGCAGGCCGGTCTCTTCGCGCAGCTCGCGATACATCGCCTCCAGCGGCGTCTCGTCGGTGTTCATCCCGCCCTGCGGGAACTGCCAACCGTCGCGATGGATGCGTCGCGCCCAGAACACCCTGCCGTCGGGGTGCATGAGCACGATCCCGACATTGGGCCGATAACCGTCCGGATCGATCACGATGCGGACTCCAGAAATGCACTGCGACCGACTCTGCCACGGGGCAAGCGGAGCCACAAGCGTGGCGATCGTGCAGAGGGGGATGTCGACGGACACGGACGGCGGCATTGACGCCGCGGGTGCCGGACGGGAATAATTCGCGGCTCTCCGCGTGGCTATGTAGCTCAGCCGGTTAGAGCACAGCACTCATAATGCTGGGGTCGGTGGTTCGAGTCCACCCATAGCCACCACTACCGATACATCGAAAGGCCCGCCCCCAACCTGGGCGCGGGCGCCAGCGATCAAGTCGGCGCGAAGCCCTTGTTGGCCTTCTTTTCGTTCTTCTCCGCGCGCTTTTCCTTGATCGTCTTCGTCGGTTTCTTCTTCGTCTCTTTCTTCTTGTCCAGGCCCTTGCTCATTGCCGTGTCCTCGCTGGTTGATCGACGCGCGGGAGCATCGCACGGGGCCCCAGCCATCGCCAGCCCACGCCCCTGACGCCCATGGATATCTTCAAGACCTTCACCCTGGAAGCCGCGCACCGGTTGCCCAACGTGCCGCCCGGCCACAAGTGCGCGCGCCTGCACGGGCATTCCTTCCGCGTGGAGCTCCACGTGTCGGGCGAACCCGGCGAGCACACCGGCTGGGTGATGGATTTCGCGGACATCAAGGCCGCGTTCCGCCCGCTGTACGACCAGCTGGACCACCACTACCTCAACGACATCGACGGCCTCGACAACCCCACCAGCGAACGCCTGGCGCAGTGGATCTGGCAGCGCCTGAAGCCGTCGTTGCCGCAATTGTCGGAAGTGGTCGTGCACGAAACCTGCACCTCGGGCTGCCGCTACCGCGGCTGACGCGTCACAGCCGCAGGCGCGGGTCGATCTTCATCGGGCACAACTGGTCGATCCGCAGCTTCGCGAAGTCCGCGTGGTCCGGGTTGAGCAGCACGTTGCACTCGCCCTCGCACACCGCGCTCGGCACGCGCAGCGCCATCGACTTCTTCGAACGCGACCACGCATCGCCGATCTGCCGCACCGTGTCGCGATACGGACGATCCCGCCACTCGCTCGGCAACTCCAGTTGCGCCAGCACCGTATCGATCGGCACCGACGCGCTCGCCAGCAACAGCTGGCCCGGCGTTTCACCCTCCAGGTGCACGAGGTATTCGAGCAGCGCGGCGGCCGGCGACAGCGACACGTAGACGCCCATCGTGCGCGGCGACGTCCAGCGCCCGCCGCGATCGCTGCCGGCGCCGGAAAACGGCGTCGACGCCTGCCGCGGTTCGATCACCCGGTACACGCGCAATTCGTCCCCCGCATGCCCGGCGTGGCTGGCCGGCACCTGGGGCTGGGTGGATGTCGCCGTGATCGGGCTGGTCTGCGAAGGCGGATCGCTCGCGGGGAAGCTCTCGGCGATGGCCTCGTCGAGGCGGGCTTCTTCTTTGTCGTCGACCATGGGGTGCGCTCCTGCTGAGGGCAGAGCGTCGATCCGCGCCCGTTGCGCACGCGTGAACACCGTCGTGCACGGAAAAACGCGACCGACCCGGAAACTTTTTCCGCCACCCGCCGGCCTTGATGGGACCTACACGCCCCACTGCTACAAGCGGCCTATGAAGCACGAAAAGCTCCCCGCCGACGTCCCCGAATCTCCGCAGACGCGGATCCTGCTGTTCGACGCCGAAGGCGAAGACCGCGAGATCAAGCCCGGCGAGCTCGACCTGGCGCGCGTCTCGCAGAACGAACTGGCCTGGATCGACATCCGCGTGCACGACGCCTCGCAGATCGCCGAAGCGCTGTGCCAGTTCGGCATCGAAGGCCTGCCGCTCGCGTCGCTGATGGACCATCAAAACGGCGCGTGGTTCACGCAGCGCGACTGGTTCGGCGCGCGCGCCATCGCGCCGACGTGGGATGCCACGCACGAAACCTTTTCCGGCGCCGCGTGGCTGCTGGCCGTCGGGCCGAACGTCGTCGTCACCGTGCATCGCAGGCGCATCGCGTTCCTCGAGGATGTGTTCGCGAACGAAGACCCCGACTCGCGCGTCGGCAAGATCAGCGCCGACAGCTTCGCCGCCGCCTTGCTCGACCGGTTGCTGACGACATATTTCGACGCGGTCGATGCGTTCGAAGAACGCGTGGATCGCCTGGAAGTCGAGATCCTCGAACCGACGCTGCGCTACACCCACCTGCCTTCGCTGCGGCGCCTGCGCCGCGCGGTGTCGATCCTGCGCCGCCAGCTCAGCGCGCATCGCGAAGTCTTCGACACGTTCTCGCGCCCGGACTTCCAGCCCGACCAGGACGACAAGGTCGAGAAGCAATTCCGCTCGGTGAGCCTGCGCTACGAGCGCGCGGTGGATGCGGTGGAGAACGCGCGCGACCTGGTGGTCGGCAGTTACGAACTCCTCTCCACGCGCCTGTCGCAGCGCACGAACGAAACGATGCGCCTGCTCACGTTCGTCACCGTGCTGCTCGGCAGCCTGGCGGTGATCGCCGGCATGCTGGGCATGAACTTCCGCGCAGGCATCTTCGACACCGGCAGCGAAGGCTTCTGGACCGCGGCGGGACTGATGGCGTTGCTGGTGCTGGTGGCGCTGCTGATCGCGCGCTGGCGCGGCTGGTGGAAGTGATCCCCGCGCCCTGATGCAGCGCGGGCGGCGCACGAAGCACCGCCCGCGTTCGACTCAGGAATTGTTCGGCCCGCTGCGATCCGGCGACATCGGACCCGACGGCGTGCGCATCCCGCCCATGCCATCGCCATGCGCGATGTCGGCGCCCTGCACGTCGCGATCGCTGGCCTGCATGTTGGCCGCACTGCGCTGGCTGCGCGCCTGGCCACCCTTGCGGCCCGCTTCGCGCGCTTCCTCGGAATCGAATTCGTGCGCCACGCCCTGCGCGTGCGCCGCACGCCCGCCTTCGGCCGCGATCGCCCGCTGCCTGGCCGGATCCATCGAAGCGAAGCCGCGATTGCTGGTGCCACCACCCTGGTTGCGCTGTGCCATGTGTGTCTCTCCTTGGGGGATTGGAACGGGGTCGTCCACTGCGGTTGTTACGTGCGTTGCGCGTCCTTCACGGCCTGCAGGTGCTGCTGCAGTTTCGGTAGCGTGTTCGTGGCGAGCGAACGCACCGGTTCGCTGAGCGCGGTGTTCTTGCTCGCCGCCGTGAACGCGGCGATCGCCTTCTGGTGCTGGTCGATGTACGTGGCGAACAAGCGTCCGTCGAACGCACCGGCCTTCATGCCGGCCAACGACGCGGGTGCCTTGCCCGGCGGCGCAGGGATCGCAGGCGCGAGCGTGGCGATTTCGGTACGCAAGCCCATGTGGTCCGCATTCAACATCTGCGATACCGCCTTCGCCTTCGTGCCGCCCTGCGCCATCGCCAGCTCCGTGGTTGCGATCTCTTCTTCGTTCGAACGCACGACGTCGGCCAGGAAGGCCTTGTCCGCATCGGTGAGCATCGCGCCCGCGGCGGGCGGCATGCCGGTGGTGGTGGCCGGCGGCATGATCGCGGTCGTGGCCGGCGGCATCGTGGTCGTCACGGCCGGTGGCATCGCGGTGGTGGTTTCCATCGGGGGCGGTGTCGCCACGGCGGGCGGCAGCGCGGTGCTGGTGGCGGCGACGCCCGTGTCTTCGGGCGTGGTGCGGTTGCAGCCGCCTAGTGCGAGCCCGAGGGCGACGGCGAGCGCGGCTTGCGTGATGTGAAGACCGGTGTGGTTCCTGTCCATGCGAAATCCTCCTTTGATGGATGCATCCGACCTATCGATGCAATTGCCGTGCCGCGACCGTCCATCGCCGGAATGGGTTTCCCAGGCGGGAAACATGAACCGCCTTCACTACCGCTTTGCTTACTGCGGAGTACATCCCGCGTGGCCGCACCGCAGAGCCATCCCCCAATGCCTTCCGAGTTCACCCCCGCGCCGCCGCTTCGCTCGCCGTCGCTGCTGATCGTCGACGACGACGTCGGCTTCGTGCACGCCGCGGCGGAGATCGCGCGCCTGCAGGGCTACGAGATCACGGTGGCCGGCGAACTCGCGCAAGCGGTGAACCGCGTGAAGCAGCGCGACTTCGACATGGCGCTGGTCGACCTCGACCTCCCCGACGGCTGCGGCCTGTCGTTGCTGCGCGACGTCGACATGCTGCGCACCGATGCGGTGGTGGTGACCGGCAGCCCGAGTGTCGCGACCGCGGTGGATTCGTTCCGCAATTCGGTCGTCGATTACCTGGTCAAGCCGATTGCGCCGGACCGCCTGCGCGAACTCTTCGAAGACTGCGCCACGCGCCGTCGCGCGGAACCGCCCGCCCCGGCGCGCGCCTGGCACGACATGGTCGGCGCGTCCGATGCCTTCGTCGCCACGCGCCGCATGATCGAGAAAGTCGCGCCGAGCGATGTCTCCGTGCTCGTGCACGGCGAAAGCGGGTGCGGCAAGGAACTCATCGCGCGCGCCATCCATGCGGCGAGCGGACGCACGGGCCCCTTCGTCGCGGTGAATTGCGGCGCGGTGTCCGGCGACCTTCTGGCGAGCCAGTTGTTCGGCCACGAGAAAGGCAGCTTCACCGGCGCGGTGTCGCGCCACGGCGGTTTCCTCGAACAGGCCGCGCACGGCACGTTGTTCCTCGACGAAATCTCGGAGATGGCACCGGCGTTGCAGACGCACTTGCTGCGCGTGCTCGACTTCGGCTGTTATCGCCGGCTCGGCGGGCACGTCGATCTCCCGGTCGAAGTGCGCATCGTCTCCGCCACCAATCGCGATCCGCTCCAGGCCGTCGCCAGTGGCCGCCTGCGCGAAGACCTCTATTACCGCCTGTGCGGCTTCGCGATCCCGGTGGCGCCGTTGCGCGAACGCGGCGACGACGCACGCCTGCTCGCCGATGCCTTCCTCGCCGACCTCAACGCGCGCGGCAACACGCAATTCGCGTTCACGCCCGAATCGCGCACGCTGATCCGCGACGCGCCCTGGCCCGGCAACGTGCGCGAGTTGCGCAACGCCGTGCAGCGCGCCTACATCCTCGCCGAGGACGGACAAGTGCGCATGCCGGCACCCCAACCGATGCCGCAGCGCGCGGTGGGCGAATCCTCCGACACGATCACTTTCGCGGTCGGCACCACGTTCGAGGAAATGGAGCGCCGCATCCTGCGCAAGACGCTGCAGCACTTCGGCAACAACCGCCGTCGCGCCGCGGCGGCGCTGGGCATCACCGCGCGCACCATCCGCAATCGCCTGGCACGCGAGCGCGACTGCGCCGCCAACGAAGACGACGACAGCTGACCTCGCGGGCGCGGCGATCGCCACGCCCGCGGTACGCCTTCAGTGCGGGTCGTCCGGCCTGGACGCCAGCCCGTTCTGCACCTGCAGCTGGTTGTCGATGTTGGCCACGCCCGTCACGCCTTCGACGAGGTCTTCCGCGAGATACCGCATGCGGCGCTCGATCACCGTGCCGGTCAGCGTGACGTTGCCTGCGTTCACGTCGACCTGGATCTTGCGTGCATCGATGTCGTGGCTCTGGGTGAGCCGCTCGTGGATGTCTTCGCGGATGCGTTCGTCCGGACGCGTGTAGTCCTGCGGCCCCATGCCGCGGAACGAACGCCCGATGTCGCGCTGGTGCGTGCCGAGGTCCCAGCCGCCGCGGCTTCCGTACCCGTAACCCGGCGAGCCCGTGCCCAGGCCCATGCCGGTGCCGACGTGGAAGGGCTGGTAGCGCTGGCCGCCACCGAGGTCGAGATCGTCGTCCCAGCCGCTGGCCTCGTAGCCACGACTGTGTTCTTCCCACGTGCCGGCGCGTCGCCGCAGTTCGCGTTCGTCGCGCTCATCGCGTGCGCCGGCGTACGGCGCGCGGCCGCGTTCATCGGTGCGGTAGGCGTCGTCGTAACGCGCCGGTCCACCGCGCTGGGCCTGGCGGTCCGCATCCGGGCCCGCGCGTTGTTCGCGTTCGTTGCGCAGCCACTGCGGTTCGGAATTCCACGTATCCGGATTCTGCGCGCCGCGCAGTCCTTCCCCGCGCTGGCCTTCGCCGCGCTCCCGTTCACCCCTGCCCCATGGTTCTCGATGCTTCATGCGTTGCGCTCCTGGTCCTGGTTGCAAGCACTGCCAATGCGGAAATCCCGCACCTGCAACCACGCAATCGGCATGCCAGAACACGCGTGCGCATGCGTCCCGGAAACGCATTCCGCCTCACGCGTGGCAAACGCGGCATCCCCGAAAGTACGTCTTCCTCGGCGGCCGCCTCGCCCGACGAACCGTGCGCGTGCGCCGTCCTCACATGAATTCAACTTTCCTGAAGCTAGCGTTCCCAGCAATTTGCCCATGGGGATGGGCAACGGAGACCCACCCGTGAACAACGAAAGCCAGCCCGCCCGGCGCACACGCCGCGGCGTTTCTTCGACGCCTGTCACAGAAAGCCAGGTCGCGGTGCTCGAACCGACCGGCCTGGATCCATTGCAGCAGTTGCTTGCCGCGATGACGCAGGTGCGCGACGGCGATTTCTCCGTGCAGCTTCCCGTCCACTGGGAAGGCATCGAGGGCAAGCTCGCCGATGCGTTCAACGACATCGTGGCGCAGAACCGGCGGCTGGCGAACGACATGGCCGGCGTGGCGCGCAAGGTCGGCGGCGAAGGCCGCACGCGCCAGCGCATGCCCGCCGCCAACCGGCAGGGGCAATGGGCCGAGATGGAAGCCTCGGTCAACGGGCTGATCCGCGACATGGCGCGCCCGATCGAAACGATGACCGAAGCGATGGCGGCCGTGGCGAAGGGCGACCTCACCAAGACCGTGCCGCTCGACAGCGACGGCCGGCCGCTGCAGGGCGAGTTCCTGCGCGCCGCGCAGATCGTGAACCGCATGCTCGAGCAGATGAGCGAGTTCAGCTCGGAAGTGACGCGCGTGGCGATCGAAGTGGGTACGGCCGGCCGCCTCGGTGGCCAGGCGAAGGTGAAAGGCGTGTCGGGCGTGTGGAAGGACCTCACCGACTCGGTGAACCAGATGGCCTCCAACCTCACCGCGCAGGTGCGCAACATTTCCGAAGTGACCATCGCCGTGGCGAACGGCGACTTGTCGCGCAAGATCACCGTGGACGTGCGCGGCGAAATCCTGCAGCTGAAGGAAGCCATCAACACGATGGTGGACCAGCTGCGCGGCTTCGCCTCGGAAGTGACGCGCGTGGCGCGCGAAGTGGGTACCGAAGGCAAGCTCGGTGGCCAGGCGATCGTGCCGGGCGTGGCGGGCACGTGGAAGGACTTGACCGACTCGGTCAACGCGATGGCGTCCAACCTGACATCGCAGGTGCGCAACATCGCCGAAGTGACCACCGCGGTGGCGAAGGGCGACCTCTCGCGCAAGATCACGGTGGACGTGCGCGGCGAAATCCTGGAACTGAAGAACACCATCAACACGATGGTCGACCAGCTCAACGGCTTCGCGGCCGAAGTGGTGCGCGTGGCGCGCGAAGTGGGTACCGAAGGCAAGCTGGGTGGCCAGGCCGCGGTGCCGGACGTCGCGGGCACGTGGAAGGACCTCACCGATTCGGTGAATTCCATGGCGTCCAACCTCACCTCGCAGGTGCGCAACATCGCCGAGGTGACCACCGCGGTGGCGAAGGGCGACTTGTCGCGCAAGATCACGGTGGACGTGCGCGGCGAAATCCTGGAACTGAAGGACACCATCAACACGATGGTCGACCAGCTCAACGGCTTCGCGGCGGAAGTGACGCGCGTGGCCCGCGAAGTGGGTTCGGAAGGCCGCCTCGGTGGCCAGGCCGTCGTGCCGGGCGTCGCGGGTACGTGGGCGGACTTGACCGACTCGGTGAACGCGATGGCGTCCAACCTGACGTCGCAGGTGCGCAACATCGCCGAAGTGACGACCGCGGTGGCGAAGGGCGACTTGTCGCGCAAGATCACGGTGGACGTGCGCGGCGAAATCCTCGAGCTGAAGAACACCATCAACACGATGGTCGACCAGCTCAACGGCTTCGCGGCGGAAGTGACGCGCGTGGCGCGCGAAGTCGGTACCGAGGGCCGCCTCGGCGGCCAGGCCGTCGTGCCCGGCATCGCCGGTACGTGGAAGGACTTGACCGACAACGTCAACTCGATGGCGTCCAACCTCACCGCGCAGGTGCGCAACATCGCCGAAGTCACCACCGCGGTGGCCAAGGGCGACTTGTCGCGCAAGATCGCGGTGGACGTGCGCGGCGAGATCCTGCAGCTGAAGGAGACCTTCAACACGATGGTCGACCAGCTCAACGGCTTCGCGGCGGAAGTGACGCGCGTGGCCCGCGAGGTGGGCACCGAAGGCAAGCTCGGTGGCCAGGCGCAGGTGCCGGGCGTCGCCGGTACGTGGAAGGACTTGACCGACAACGTCAACTCGATGGCGTCCAACCTCACCACGCAGGTGCGCAACATCGCCGAAGTCGCGACCGCGGTGGCGAAGGGCGACTTGTCGCGCAAGATCGCGGTGGATGCGCAGGGCGAAATCCTGCAGCTGAAGTCCACGATCAACGTGATGGTGGACCAGCTCAACGGCTTCGCCGCGGAAGTGACGCGCGTGGCCCGCGAAGTGGGCACCGAAGGCAAGCTCGGTGGCCAGGCGCAGGTGCCGGGCGTCGCCGGTACGTGGAAGGACTTGACCGACAACGTCAACTCCATGGCGACCAACCTCACCACGCAGGTGCGCGGCATCGCGAAGGTCGTGACCGCGGTGGCCAACGGCGACCTGCACCAGAAGCTGACGGTGGAAGCGAAGGGCGAAATCGCCGAACTCGCCGACACCATCAACTCGATGACCGAGACGCTGGAAATCTTCGCCGACCAGGTGACCACCGTGGCGCGCGAAGTGGGCGTCGAAGGCCGCCTCGGCGGCCAGGCCAACGTGCCGGGCACCGCGGGCATCTGGAAGGACCTCACGGCCAACGTGAACCAGCTGGCGGCCAACCTCACCACGCAGGTGCGCGCGATCGCGGAAGTGGCCACGTCGGTGACGCAGGGCAACCTGACGCGATCGATCCAGGTGGACGTGCGCGGCGAACTCGCCGACCTGAAGGACAACATCAACGCGATGATCGGCACGTTGCGCGCAACGACCGAATCCAACCGCGAGCAGGACTGGCTGAAGACCAACCTCGCCAAGTTCTCGGGAATGATGCAGGGCCAGCGCGACCTGATCACGCTGGGCCACATGCTGCTCGGCGAACTCGCCCCGCTCGTGTACGCGCAACAGGGCGTGATGTACGTGGTGGAGACCGACGAGCGCCGCGGCCGCAACCGCCTGCGCCAGCTCGCCGGCTACGCCGATTCCGGCGAATCCGATGACGAAGCCCGCACGGTCGAATTCGGCCAGGGTCTGATCGGCCAGTGCGCCGCGCAGGCCGAGATGATCGTGCTCGACGACGTGCCCGCCGGCACCGTGCAGATCGAATCGGGATTGATCAGCGCCGTGCCGCGCAGCGTCGTGGTGCTGCCGGTGCTGTTCGAAGACCAGATCAAGGCCGTGATCGAACTGGCCTCGCTCACCGAGTTCACCCCGTCGCAGCGCGCCTTCCTCGAACAGCTGTCCGGGTCGATCGGCATCGTGCTCAACACGATCGAAGCGACGATGCGCACCGAGCGCCTGCTCTCGCAGTCGCAGCAGCTCGCCGGCGAACTCCAGTCGCAGCAGAAGGAACTGCAGCAGACCAACGAGGAAATCGCGCTCAAGGCGCAATTGCTCGCCGAGCAGAAGACCGAGGTGGAACGCAAGAACCAGGAAATCGAACAGGCCCGCCGCGCGCTGGAAGAAAAGGCGGCGGAGCTGGCGCTCACCTCGCGCTACAAGTCCGAGTTCCTCGCCAACATGTCGCACGAGCTGCGCACGCCGCTCAACTCGATCCTGATCCTCGGCCAGCAGCTGGCGGAAAACCCGGACGAGAACCTCAGCGACCGCCAGGTCGAATTCGCCAAGACCATCCACGCCGCGGGCTCCGACCTGCTGCACCTGATCAGCGACATCCTCGACCTGTCGAAGATCGAGTCGGGCACGGTCACGGTGGACAGCGAGGAGATGACCTTCTCGCACCTGCGCGAAAACATGGAACGCGGCTTCCGCCACGAAGCCGAACGCCGGCGCCTGGATTTCTCCGTCGACTTCCCGTCGGACATCGGCCGTGCGATGCACACCGATCCCAAGCGCCTGCAGCAGATCCTCAAGAACCTGCTGTCCAACGCGCTGAAGTTCACCGAGCGCGGCAGCGTGCGCCTCTCCGCGCACGTGGCCACGCATGGCTGGACCGAAGGCCACAAGGTGCTCGACAACTCGCCCACGGTCGTCGCGTTCGAAGTGACGGATACCGGCATCGGCATCTCCACCGAGAAGCAGCGCATCGTGTTCGAAGCGTTCCAGCAGGCCGACGCCGGCACGTCGCGCAAGTACGGCGGCACGGGCCTCGGCCTTGCCATCTCGCGCGAAATCGCGGGCCTGCTCGGCGGCGAACTGCGCCTGCAGAGCGCGCCCGGCAAGGGCTCGACGTTCACGCTGTACCTGCCGCTGGATTACGTCGGCTCGGGCGAGCCGATCAGCACGGTGCTGGGCAACAAGCAGTTGCAATCGGCCGCCGCGCACGCCGAGCGCGCCTTCGCCGACGTGCAGGACATCGCCGACGACCGCGACCGCCTGGATCCGCTGAAGCCCACGCTGATGGTGATCGAGGACGATCCCACCTACGCGGAGATCCTCCGCGACCTCGCGCGCTCGCGCGGCTTCCAGGTGATCGCGGCCAACCGCGGCGCCGAGGCGCTGCGGCTGGTGCGCGAGTTCCAGGTCAACGCGATCACGCTCGACATCTTCCTGCCCGACATGCTCGGCTGGACGGTGCTGGCGCGCCTGAAACAGGATTCGGCCACGCGCCACATCCCGGTGCAGATCGTCACGATCGAAGAGGAGCGCCACCACAGCATCGAACGCGGTGCGTTCTCCTACCTCGCCAAGCCGGGCTCGGCCGAGTCGATCGAACACGCGCTCGAACGCATCCGCCAGTACACGCTGCCGCGCACCAAGAAGCTGCTGATCGTGGAAGACGACGATCGCGAACGCATGAGCATCGAAGAGCTGCTGCGCCACGACGACATCGAGATCGACACCGCGCAGACCGGCGAACAGGCCATGCAGCGCCTGCTCGAAGCCGACTTCGACTGCGTGGTGCTCGACCTGCGCCTGCCCGACATGACCGGCCTGGACCTGCTGGACCGCATCCAGGACCAGCCGCGCCTGCACGAAGTGCCGATCGTGGTGTTCACCGGCAAGGAGCTCACCGCGCAGGAAGACGCACAGCTGCGCAAGGCTGCGCGCAGCGTGGTGATCAAGGGCGTCGAATCGCCGGAGCGCCTGCTCGACGAGACGTCGCTGTTCCTGCACCGCGTGATCGCCGACCTGCCGCCGCTGAAGCAGAAGATGGTGCAGCGCCTGCACGAGACCGACGATGCGCTGAAGAACAAGCGCGTGCTGGTGGTCGACGACGACGTGCGCAACATCTTCGCGCTGTCCAGCGTGCTCGAGCGCCACGGCATGAGCGTCATCACGGCCGGCACGGGCCACGAAGCCATCGAGAAAGTGGCAGAGGATCCCGATATCGACCTGGTCCTCATGGATATCATGATGCCCGGCATGGATGGATACGACACGATGCGCGCGATCCGCGGGATGCCCGATGCACGTGCGCTGCCCATCGTGGCCCTCACCGCCAAGGCGATGAAGGGCGACCGCGAGAAGTGCCTCGAGGCCGGTGCGTCCGATTACCTCGCCAAGCCCGTCGTCACGGATCAATTGCTCGGAGTGCTGCGTCAATGGCTGCACCGCTGACGCCCGTGCCCGGATCCGGCATGCAACCCGCCGGATCCGCGCCCGCCCCGGTCAACATCCTCCTCGTCGACGACCAGCCGGGGCGGCTGCTCACGTACCGCGCCATCCTCGAACCGCTCGGGGAGCGGCTCGTGGACGCCAGTTCCGGCCAGGAAGCGCTGCAGAAACTGATGCAGGAAGAGTTCGCGCTCATCCTGCTCGACGTGAACATGCCGGGCATGGACGGCTTCGAAACCGCCAGCCTGATCCACCAGCATCCCCGCTTCGAACGCACGCCGATCATCTTCGTCACCGCCGTCAACGTGTCCGACCTCGACCGCATGCGCGGTTACAAGCTCGGCGCCGTCGATTACGTGATGGTGCCGGTGATCCCGGAGATCCTGCGTTCCAAGGTGGTCGTGCTGGCGGAACTGTTCCGCAAGCGTCGCGAACTGCAGCTGGCCAACGAACGCCTGGCCGCGGCCAACGAAGCATTGCGCACCGAGAAGGCGCGCGAACTCGAACAACTCAACGAATCCCTGCGCCTGGCGAACGTCGAACTCGCCCAGCGCAACGTCGACCTGCAATCGCAGATCGGCGAACGCGCGCGCGCCGAAGCGCAGCTGCGCGAGCTGGACCGGCGCAAGGATGAATTCCTCGCCACGCTCGCGCACGAACTGCGCAATCCGCTGGCCCCGCTGCGCAATGCCGTGAGCATCCGCAAGCTCACCGGCGGCGACGATCCGCTGCAGGAAATGATGGAGCGCCAGCTTGGCCTGCTCGTGCGCCTGATCGACGACCTGCTGGACGTCGCGCGCATCAGCCGCGGCAAGCTCACGCTGAAGCCGGAGCCCACGACGTTGCAGCAGATCCTGCATGCGGCGATCGAGACGGCCTCCCCGGTGCTCGAAGCGGGCGCGCATCCCTTGCAGGTCGCGCTGCCGGAAATCGACCTGCCGATGCTCGCCGACGGCGAACGCCTGTCGCAGGTGTTCTCCAACCTGCTCAGCAACGCGGCCAAGTATTCCGACACCGGCCGGCCGATCGAGATCGAAGCGCATCGCGATGGCCGCATGGTGAGCGTGTGCGTGCACGACCGCGGCATCGGCCTGACGGCGCAGCAGACGGGTGACATCTTCGAACTGTTCGCGCAGGTGGATACGTCGATCGAACGCGCGCGCGGCGGCCTCGGCATCGGGCTGACGCTGGTGAAGCAGCTCGTCGAGATGCACGGCGGCGTCATCTCCGTGGAAAGCCCCGGCCTCGAGCAGGGGAGTACATTCCGCGTCAACCTGCCGCTCCGCGACGCCCCCGTGCTTCCCTCCCCCGCGCCCGTCGTTCCTTCCCGCCACGCGCCCGCCGGCACGCGCCGCATCCTGGTGCTCGACGACAACCGCGACGCGGCCGACACGCTGGCGATGATGCTGGAGCTGCTGGGCCACGACGTGCGCCGCCTCTACGATCCGCAGGAAGCCGTGGCGGAAGTCGAGCGCTTCAACCCCGACCTCGTGTTCCTCGACATCGGCATGCCCAACCTCAGCGGTTACGAACTTGCGCGGCGCCTGCGCGCGCAACCCGGCGGCGAAGAGCGCGTGCTCGTGGCCGTCACCGGCTGGGGCCAGCCCGACGACCGGCGTCGCACGGCAGAAGCCGGCTTCGACCACCACCTGGTCAAGCCGCCGGACCTCGATATCGTGCGCACCATCTGCGACGACGCCGTGCGGCTCAGCTGATGGGAGACGCCATGCAATCGCCGACGCAGCGGCCGTGGTTCGACCGGCTCGCGCACGACCTGCGCAGTCCGCTGACGTCCTTGCAGACCGCCGCTTACCTGATGCGCAGCGATCCGGGCGGCAGCAACACGAAGGAACTCGCCGACATCGTCGTGCGCCAGGCGCAGCGCCTGGGCAAGATGATCGAGGAACTCGACGACTGGTCGCGCGCCGAACAGGGTCGCCTGGTCGACGCGACCGAAAAGCTCGACCTCGACGGCGCGCTCGACATGGCGCTGGCCGGCGTGCAGGGCTGCATGGTGGAACCAATGCACGTCGGTGACGACGCGAAGGGCCTCACCGTACGCGCCGACGGCACGCGCTTGCCGCAGTTGTTCCGCACGATGCTGGAGCAGGTGATGGCGCGCGATGCGGATAGCGCGCGCATCACCATTGCGCGGGAAGGCGATCGCGCACTCGTGACCGTGATGGACAACGGGCCGGCGATCGCCGGCGAGGTGCGCGCCACGTTGCTGGACGGGCCGCAGATCCCGCCGCCGGACAACGGGCTGGGCCTGCGCCTGCTCATCGCGCGCGCGATCACCGAAGGCCATGGCGGCGAACTGCGCGTCATCGACGATAGCCAGTCGTCGTTCTGCCTGCGTTGCAGTTTGCCGCTCGCCTGAATGCGCGCGCGGTGACGCCGCGTCGACCACACCTTTTCTAGCCTCGGGCCTCCCCCACCACGCGCACGAGCGCAGCGAGGTCGCCATGCCGCAGGGCAGCAAAGAGGCCTACACCGACAAGCAGAAGCGCCAGGCCCAGCACATCGAAGAGGGCTACGAGAAGAAGGGCGTGCCGGACAAGGAAGCCGAGGCCCGCGCCTGGGCCACCGTCAACAAGCAGGACGGCGGCGGCAAGAAGAGCGGCTCGGGCCGCAAGACGCACCACTGACGATCATTCAAGCTTCGGCAGGCGCTGCGTCTTCGCCGAAGCGTCGTCCCAGATGCGCGCGTCGATCCGCTTCAGCGCATCGCGCAGCTTGAAGCGGTCCGGCGCGCGCAACGTCGTGAATTCATCCCACGTCACCGGCATCGCCACCGGCGCCCCGGGGCGCGCGCGCAGCGACCAGCTCGCCACCGCGGTCGCCCCGCGGCCGTTGCGCAACCAGTCGATGAAGATGCGCCCTTCGCGCTTCGCCTTGCTGGCGGTGGCGACGTAGCGCGTGGGGAAGCGCGCTTCGAAGTCGTGCGCGAAGCGATCGCAGAACGTGCGCGCCTGGTCCCACGAATAGCGCTTCGCGATCGGCACCACGAGGTGCACGCCCTTGCCGCCGGTCATGCGCGCGAAGGATTGCAGGCCGCGTTCGGCGAGCGCGTCGCGCATTTCCTTCGCGGCGGTCTTCACCTTCGGCCATGTGACGCCGGGGTCCGGGTCGAGGTCGAAGATCACGCGGTCGGGTTTTTCCAGCGACGCCACGCGCGAACCCCACGGATGGAATTCGATCACGTTCATCTGCGCGAGCGAGAGCACGCCGGCGAGGTCGTCGATCCAGGCGTACTCCGCGCGCTTGCCATCGTTCTCCGCGATTTCGACCCGATGCACGGCGGCGCCGAAGCTCGCCCCCAGGTGTTTCTGGAAGAAGCGCTCGCCTTCGATGCCGTCCGGGCAACGCACGACCGACACCAGGCGTTCGCCGGTGTCTTCGAGCAGGCGATCGGCCACGGCTTCGTAGTACGCGAAGACATCGCGCTTGGTGATCCCCACGTCGGGAAACACCACGCGATCGGGCGAGCTGAGCGTGGGCAGCGATGCGCCCTTGCGCGCCACGCGTCAGGCGCTCTTCTTGCTCTTCGACGACGGCGTCTTGGTGGCGGCCTTCTTCGTCGCGGGTTTCTTGGCCGCCTTGCGCGCGGTGGCCTTGGCCGGCGCGTCGCCCTTCTTCTCCAGGCTCTTTTTCAGCAGCGCCATGAAGTCGACCACGTTCGTCGTCGCGTCGTGCGCCGGGCCTTCCTCCTCTTCCACCGTCGTCGTCGCACCCTTCTGCTTCAAGCGCTTCTTGATCACGGCGGACAGGCGTTCCTTGAATTCGTCCTTGTACTGCTCCGGATCGAAATCGGCCGCCATCGACTCGAGCAGCGTCGTGGCCATCTCCAGTTCCTTGGGGCTGATCTTCCACTTCGCCACGCCGCCCTCGGGGATGTTGTATTCGGCGATGTCGACGATCTCCTGCGGAAAGCGCAGCAGGATCATCATCAGCGCGTCGTCCTGCGGCGTCACCATCGTCAGGTATTCCTTCGTGCGGATCACCACGCGGCCGATGCCGACCTTGCCGGTCTTCTTCAGCACTTCGCGCAGCAGCACGTAGCCCTTCTCGGCTTTCTTGCCGGGCACGAGGATGTAGGGCTTCTCCAGGTACGACGGCGCGATCTGCTCGCGATCGACGAACGCTTCCATCTCGATCACTTCCCGGTTCTCGCTCGCCGCGGCGGCAAGGTCCTCGGGTTCGAGCACCACGTAGTTGCCCTTCGAGTATTCGAAGGCCTTGACGATTTCCTTCCAGGGCACTTCTTCGCCGGTCTCGGCGTTGACGCGCTCGTACTTCACCGGCGCCTTGTTGCGCGCATCCATCATCCGGAAGTGCAGTTCGTTCCTGCGCTCGCCCGTCATCAGCTGGATCGGGATGTTCAGCAGGCCGAACGACAAAGTGCCGTTCCAGATGGGGCGGGCAGCCATGGCCGGGGCTCCGGGAGTGGGCCTTGCAGCGTCCCTCCGGCCGAGTTGTGGCCGCGTGAATGGCCGGTTTCAGGGCCAAGCCCTTGAATTCAGGCGCCTTGCTGCTTCCCCAACGACGCGACGAACGGTTGTTGCACTGCAACATCCCGAGGTCTATGCTGCACCGCACCATCAGGCATCCCGCCCGGTGGACCCCCGTGGAGTCTCCCTGCCATGTACCAGCAGTTCAACGAACAGTTCGCCGCCGCCTCGCGCCAGTTCGCCGACACCGCGGCGCAGATCAACCGCCTCGCGCTCGACAACGCCACCAAGGTCTTCGGCCTGCAGCTGGCCGCGATCGAAGCCGGCGCCACCGCCACGTTCGCGTTCCTCGGTGAAGTCGCCGAAGTCCGCACCCCCGACCAGTTCAAGACCGTCATGCCGAAGGGCCTGCAGGTCGTCCGCGAGACCGCCGAGCGCAACCTCGCCACCGGCCAGGAAGTCCTCGGCACCACGCTGAAGACCAACGAAGCCATCGGCCAGATCGCCAAGTCGCAGTTCGAAGCCGCCACCGCGCAGGCCAAGAGCAACGTCGAGACGGTCGTGCAGCAGGCGTCGAAGGCGAAGTAAGCCTTCCGCGGCAAGCACCGCAAAACAAAAACCCCGGCAGCGATGCCGGGGTTTTTTTGTGCGCGATGACGGAGGCGATCAGTCGTCTTCGTGGACGATCTTCGGCGCGACGTCCAGCTTGTCGCCCAGCATCCTGCGCACGATCGCGTAGAACACCGGGATGAACAGCAGGCCGAGGAACGTGGCGGCCAGCATGCCGCCGATGACGCCCGTGCCGATCGCATGCCGCGCGTTCGCGCCGGCGCCGGTGGAGATCGCCAGCGGCAGCACGCCCATGATGAAGGCGAGCGACGTCATGAGGATCGGGCGCAGTCGCAGCTTGGCGGCTTCGACCACCGCCTGGCCCAGCGGCTTGCCTTCCTTGCGTTCCTGGATCGCGAACTCGACGATCAGGATCGCGTTCTTCGCCGCCAGGCCGATCACCGTGATCAGGCCGATCTTGAAGTAGATGTCGTTGGGCAATCCGCGCGCCATCGACAACAACACCGCGCCCAGCACGCCCACCGGCACCACCAGCAGCACCGCGACGGGCACCGACCAGCTTTCGTACAACGCGGCCAGGCACAGGAACACGACGATGATCGACAGGATCATCAGCATCGTGGTCTGGCTGCCGGACAGGATTTCCTGGTGCGACTGCCCCGCCCAGTCGTATCCGAAGCCCGCGGGCAGGTCCTTCTCGACGATCGCCTGCATCGCGTTCATCGCCTCACCCGAGCTGTGCCCCGGCGCCTGCGAACCCACGATCTCCACCGCCGCGAACCCGTTGTAGCGCGTGAGCGAGGGCGAGGCGACTTCCCACTTCGCCTTCACCACGTTCGACAACGGGATCATCGTCGGCAGGCCGTCCGCATCCTTGGTGTTGGAGGGCGTGTAGTAATGCGCGAGCGATTCGGGCCCCGTTCGGAACGGACCATCGGCCTGCATGTTCACGCGCTTGACGCGCCCGCCCTGCACGAAGTCGTTGACGTAGATCGGCGCCAGCATCAACTGGATGGCGCTGTAGATGTCACCGACTTCCAGGCCCATCGCCTGCGCCTGCAAGCGATCGACATCGAGCTTCAACTGCGGCGAAGGCTCCAGCGTGTTCGGTCGCACGCCCACCAGCGCCTTGTTTTCGCCCGCCTTGCCGAGCAGCGTGCCCATCGCACCCATCAGCGCGTCGCGTCCCTGGCCGGTGCGGTCCTGCAGGTACATGTCGAAGCCGCCGAACTGGCCCAGGCCATTCACCGTCGGCAGGTTGGCCACGAAGATCTGCGCATCGCGGATCGGGAACAACGCACCGTTGGCGTTCTGGATGAACTCGGTCGCGGTGATCTTGCGCTGGTCCCACGGCTTGAGCTTGATGAAGGCCATGCCGACGTTCTCGCCCTGGCCGATGAAGCTGAAGCCGGACACCTGCATCATCCCGTCGAAGCCTTCCATCTTGTCGACCTTCGCGCGGATCTGTTCGAACACGGCGTTGGTACGACGCAGGGTGGCGCCCGGCGGCAGCTGCACGATGGCGAATGCGTAGCCCTGGTCTTCTTCCGGCAGGAAGCTGCCCGGCATCTTCCAGAACAGGAAGCCGCACCCGATCGCCAACGCCGCGAACACCGCCATCCAGCGCGGCGCATGCCGCACGGCGCTGCCGATGTGCCCGACGTAGATCGTGCTCATCTTCCCGTAGAACTTGTTGAAGGCGCGGAAGATCGGGTTGCGCGCTTCGTGGTGCGCCGAGGGCTTGAGCAGGCTGGCGCACAGGGCCGGCGTGAAGCCCAGCGCGAGGAACGCGGAGAACAACATCGCCATGGCGATGGTGAGCGCGAACTGCTTGTACACCGCGCCCGCGCTGCCCGCTTGCAGGGCGCTGGGGATGAACACCGCCGCCAGCACCAGCGTGATCGCGATGACCGCACCGGTGATCTGGTGCATCGCCTTGCGCGTGGCCTCCTTCGGCGACAAACCTTCCTCGGTCATGATGCGTTCGACGTTCTCGATCACCACGATCGCGTCATCGACCACGATGCCGATCGCCAGCACCATGCCGAACAGGCTGAGCTGGTTGATGGTGAAGCCGAGCACGTACATGCCCAGGAACGTGCCGAGCAGCGCGACGGGGATGACGAGCGTCGGGATGAGCGTGGCGCGCAGGTTCTGCAGGAACAGCAGCATCACCAGGAACACCAGCACCATCGCTTCGCCGAGCGTCTTGATCACCTCGTCGACCGAGATGCGCACGAAGTCCGATGTGTCGTAGGGCGCGAACCACTCCACGCCCTTCGGGAAGCTCGGCTGCAACTGCGCCATGCGCGCCTTGACCGCCGCCGCCACTTCCAGCGCGTTCTCGCCCGGGCCGAGCGACACCGCGAAACCCGCGGCCGGCTGACCGTTCCACTGCAGGTCGAAGCCGTGCGCGGAACCGGAGATCTCCACGCGCGCAACGTCGCGCAGGCGCACCGCGGCACCGCTGGCGTTGGCGCGCAGCAGGATGTTCTCGAACTCCTCGGGCTTGGTGAAACGCCCTTCGGCCGCGACCGACGCGGTGAACATCTGCGTTTCCGGCGACGGTTCGCCGCCCACCTGGCCCGCGGAGAACTGCACGTTCTGCGCGCGCACCGCGGACAGCACGTCGCTGGCCGACAGCCCGTACGCGTGCAGCTTGTCCGGGTTGAGCCAGATGTTCATCGAGTACTGGCCGCCGAACAGCTGCGTGCTGCCCACGCCCGGCACGCGCGCGACCTGGTCGAGCACGTTGGAGGCGAGCAAGTCGGACAGCTCGTCCTTCCCGATCGCCGGATCGCTGGACTTCAGCGCGATGACGAGCAGGAAGCCGCTGTTGGACTTCGACACCGTGACGCCCTGCTGCACCACGTCGCCGGGCAGGCGCGGCGTGGCCTGCGACACCTTGTTCTGCACCTGCATCTGCGCGATGTCGGGATCGGTGCCGGGCTTGAAGGTGAGGTTGAGCGAGGCGCTGCCATCGGAGCCCGACGACGCGCTGAAGTAATCCAGGTTGTCGATGCCGGTGAGCTGCTGCTCGATGATCTGCGTGACCGCGCGTTCGACGGTTTCCGCATTCGCGCCGGGATAGGCGGCGAACACGCCGACCTGCGGCGGGGCGATGTTCGGATACGACTCCACGCCGAGCCCGCGGATCGCGAGCACGCCGGAGATCACGATCATGATCGCGATGACCCAGGCGAAGACCGGGTGGTTGATGAAGTAACGGGACATGGCGGCTCAGCCCTGCTTGGCGGCGGGGGCGGCACCAGTGCCCGCGGGCTTCTCCGGCACGTACGGCACGGCCTTCGCCGGCGCACCCGGTTGCACGCGCTGCAATCCCGACACCACCACCTTGTCGCCCGGCGCCACGCCGGCGCTGACCACCCAGTCCGCGCCGTCCTGGCGTTCCGTCGTGACGTTCTTGCGCGCCACCTTGCCGTCGGCGCCCACGACCATCACGTACGGGCCGGTCACGTCGCGCTGCACGGCGAGTGCGGGCACGCGATACGCGCCGCGCTGTTCGCCCATCGTGGCGCGCACGGTGACGAACGTGCCCGGCAGCAGCATGTGGTCGGGATTCTTCACGCGTGCGCGGATCGCGATCGCGCCGGTGGACGGATCGACCACGTCACCGGAGAAATCGACCGCGCCCGCCTGCTTGTAGACGCTGCCGTCCGACAACAGGATCTGCACGCTGCGCTGGCCGCCGTCGCTGGCCTTGCGCACCTGGTCGAGTTCATCGACGCCGATGGAGAGGTTGACGTACATCTCGTCGATCTGGTCGACGGTGGTGAGCAGCGTGGCGTCGCCCTGCCCGACCAGCGCGCCTTCGGTGACCTGCTGCTTGCCGGCGCGGCCGCTGATCGGCGCGCGCACGGAGGCATATCCGAGGTTGATGCGCGCGGCATCCACCGCGGCCTTGCCCGACAGGCGCGCCGCGGACGCGGAACGTTCCGCGGCGAGCGCGTTGTCGAGGTCCGCCTGCGAGATGAACTTCTGCGGCGCCAGCGTGCGTGCGCGTTCCGCCGCGGCGTGCGCGTTGGCGTAGTTGGCGTTCGCGGTGGCGAGCGCGGCTTCGGCCTGGCCGAGCGCGGCCTGCAACGGCGCGGGATCGATCACGAACAACAACTGGCCCTTCGCCACGTCGCTGCCTTCTTCGTACGCGCGACGCTGGAGCACGCCCGGCACGCGCGCGCGCACATCGGCGCTGCGATACGCGGACAAGCGCCCGACGAGTTCCTTCACCAGTGGCACCGAGGCCGGTTGCACGGTGACGACGCCGACTTCCGGCGGCGGCATGGCACCACCGGGTCCGCCGGGACCTGCGTTGTTGCCTTCCTTGGAGCAGCCTGCGCCGAACGCGGCGATGCAGGCGAGCGTGAGCAGTGCGACATGGGGGGTGCGCATGCGGGTCCTCGAGGGATCGGTTGGAATTTTTGTACCGCGCAGTTTAGCCTCGCCCGCGTTCAGCGGACACCCTGCTGGAAGTCAGGTTGCTTCCGCGTCGTCGCAACGGTTGCGATTGAAACGGCTGCGATGTCGCATCGCGGCATTGGCGCCCTCGACGCAAGGATGCGAAGGAACCAAACGGCTCAGGTCGACGTCTCCGGCCAGCGCAGCAGCCTGGCCATGCGCGCGGGATCGGGCCCTGCCTCGAAGGGCAGCCGCCCCAGGCAAGGCGCACGCAGCCGCTCCGTCAGCAATGCGACGTTGTCGTCGGCGCGCGCCATGTCGGGATCGATGCCGGTCGCGATCCAGCCGGCGAAACGGCCGCCGTCCTCGGCGATCGCCCGCTGCGTGAGATACGCGTGGTTGAGGCAGCCGAGTCGCAGCCCGACCACCAGCACCACCGGCAGGTGCAGCGCGCGCACGAGATCGGCCTGGTGCAGTTGCGTGGACAGCGGCGCGGCCCAGCCGCCGACGCCTTCCACCACCACCACGTCCGCCTGCGCCTGCAGGCGCGCGTGCGCGGCGAGGATCGGCGCCAGCGTGACCGCCACGCCTGCATCGCGCGCGGCGAGTTCGGGCGCGAGTGGATGCGCCAGCGCGAACGGATTGACGTCGGCGTAGTCGGGGCGCGGATCGCTCGCGGCCTGCAACGCCAGCGCATCTTCGTTGTGCCATGCACCGTCGACGAGGTCGCATCCGCTCGCGACGGGCTTCATGCCGACCGCGCGCAATCCTTGCGCGCGCGCCACGTGCAGCAACGCGCACGACACCAGCGTCTTGCCGACGCCCGTGTCGGTGCCGGTGACGAAAAGGCCGCGCCGTGTCATGCGCGCGCCATGCGGTCGCGCCGCGCGCGATACGCCCAGAGCCCGAAGCCCATGATCGAGTACAGCCACATCGGCCCGCCGACGGTGAGGTTGTTGAGGAACCACGGCGGCGCCACGAGCAGGAACATGCTGAGTACCACGCTCGCCGCCGCGCTCGCGGTCATCAACGCATACGCGCCGATCTCGCTCTGCGTGCGGAAGCGCTCGCCTGCATCCAGCTCGAGGAAATCCGCGCGCCGCAGCGCGTGCGCATTGAGCCGCCACAGGATCCACGACAACGCCGCGAACCCCGCGCCGTACACCATGAAGGCCGTCTGCAGGTCGAGCATCCAGTGCGCGTGGTCGATGCCCAGCTCGCTCGGCACGAAGCCGTGCGTGAGCAGCGACAGGCCGCTCGACGTCACCATGCGCAACGGATACACGTACACCAGCACGACGAGGACGAACGACAGGCTCAGCACCGTCGACTTCGCATCCTCGAGCCCGAACCGCCGGCTCCACCGGTTGTGCGCCGTCCAGAACAACGCCAGCAACGCGAAGCACGCGGCGAACGTCGGCACGCGCCGCAGCGCCTCGCGCAATTCGGCGACCGTGTCGGGCAGTTCGTTGTAGAAGATCACCAGCAGCGTCAGCGAGAACGCGAAGGCCGCATCGACGAAGGTTTCGAGCCGCGTGACGCTCTGTCCGCGCAGGCGGAAGCCGTCTTCGACCGGCAGTGGCGACAAGTCCATGGACGCTCCCCTTGCATGCTGCGCGCGGGGGCATGGTAACGAGGTCCGAAGGACCCCGCTGCTACACTCCCGCGCATGTTCACGACCTCCACGCTGTCCGGCGACAAGCCGGCGCAATACGCCCAGCTGGCCGAACAGGCCGCCGCCCTGGTGTACGGCGAGCGCGACCGCATCGCCAACGCCGCCAACCTGTCCGCGCTGGTCTTCAACGCGCTGCCCGACCTCAACTGGGTGGGCTTCTATTTCTTCGACGGCACCGAGCTCGTGGTCGGCCCGTTCCAGGGCCTGCCCGCCTGCATCCGCATCCCGCTCGACAAGGGCGTGTGCGGCAAGGCGGCCACCACGCGCACCACGCAGCGCATCGACGACGTGCACGCCTTCCCGGGCCACATCGCCTGCGACTCGGCCTCGATGTCGGAACTGGTGGTGCCGCTCGTGAAGGACGGCGCGCTGGTCGGCGTGTTCGACATCGACAGTCCGGTTCCCGCGCGTTTCAGCGTTGAAGACCAGGCAGGGTTGGAAACAATCGCCCGTCTTTTCCTGGAGTCGATGGCGTGAGCACGGTCAAATTGCGGAACATCGGTCCCAAGAGCGCGGCGTGGCTGCGCCAGGTCGGCCTGCGTTCGCGCGAAGACCTCGAAGCCGTCGGCGCGGTGGATGCCTTCATGCGCGTCAAGCGCGCGGGCTTCAAGCCGAGCCTCAACCTGCTCTACGCGCTCGAAGGCGCGTTGCTCGACTGCCACTGGCAGGAAGTCCCCGAGGCGCGCCGCAGCGAGCTCGTGCAGGCCGCCGAAGCCGCCATCGCCCTGCTCCCGCCGCCGCGCAACCGCCCGGCCGCCTCGCCCGTCACGACCACGCAGGTCGCCGACAATCACATGGATTCGGCGCCCGCGTTCGAGCTGCTGGACGAACCGGTCGGCGACGCCGACTGACCCGCGGCGCCCGCGCGCCCCACGCTGCAGTACACTGCGCCCGCTTCGTGGTGACCCGACGGCTGTCGTCGAAGGGTTGAAACGGGAAGCCGGTGACGGATCGCACAGCGATCCCATTCCGGCGCTGCCCCCGCAACGGTAGGCACGCAAAGGCCCAGGCATCCGCCACTGTGCATCGCACGGGAAGGCGCCCGGGCCGGGACCGCCCCGCATCGATCGATGCACGGCGGTCCGGCGCGCAAGCCCGGAGACCGGCCACGGAGTCGACTGGTTGCGATGCGGAGGGCATCGCGGCGGCCACGCCGTCGCTGGTTTCGCTGTCCCCCGGCCCCGCGTATCCGCTTCGCTCCCTCCGTCCGCGACTTTCCTTGCTGACCCAAGGCGCGCGGGCGTGCGCGCCGGAGAGCTGAATCCATGTTCCGTACTTCCCTGGCCACTGCGATCGCGTTGGCCGTGTTCCTTCCCTCTTCCCCCGTGCATGCGCAGGACGCGAGCGACGCCGATGCGCTCGACCGCGTCGTCGTCACCGGCACGCGCACCGCGGTCACCGTCGATGATTCGCTCGCGCCGGTCGAAGTGATCGATCGCGCGGAGATCGAGCGCGCGCAGGCGCGTTCGCTCGCCGACCTGCTGCGCGGCCGCGCCGGCGTCAACCTCGTCAACCAGGGCGGCCTGGGCAAGCTCACGACGGTGTTCATGCGCGGCACCGAATCCGACCACACGCTGTTCCTCGTCGATGGCGTGCGCGTGGGCTCGTCGACGTCGGGCCTCACGTCGATCCAGGATTTGCCGGTCGAAATGATCGACCGCATCGAAATCGTGCGCGGCCCGCGTTCGAGCCTGTACGGCTCCGAGGCGATCGGCGGCGTCATCCAGGTGTTCACGCGCCATCCGCAGTCGGGCGTGCGCACGCGCTTCAAGCTCGGCGGCGGCAGCCACAACCTGCGCGAAGCGAGCGCGGGCCTGGACGTGGGCTTCGATCGCGCGTGGTTCGGCGCGGATTACGCGCACCAGTCCAGCGATGGCTTCCAGTCGTGCACGGGGGCGGTTTCGCCCGTGTTCGCGGGTTGCTTCATGGAAAACCCGGATCCGGACAACGACGGCTACGAAAACAATTCCGTCTCGCTGCGCGCCGGCATCAAGCCGGTCGATGCACTCACGCTGGACGCGAACGTGCTGCGCGCCGAAGGCCGCAACGAATACGACGCGGAACCTGCGTTCGGCTTGCCCGACCTGTCCAGGACGCTGCAGCAGGTCGTCGGCGGCAAGGCGAAGTACGAACTGGCGCGCAGCACGTGGACCTTGTCCGCCGGCCGCAACGTCGATCGCTCGGTGCAGTCGCGCGACAACGATCCGCTGGGCAGCTTCGAGAGCAAGCGCGACGGCGCGTCGCTGCAGGGTGACATCCGCGTGGCCGAGGGACACCTGGTCACCGCAGGCTTCGACTGGGCGCGCGATGCGGCGGTGATCCTGGATGCGTTCGATCCCTTCAGCAACGTGGTGCGGTCGCGCAACAACCGTGCGGTGTTCCTGCAATACCAAGGCGACCTGGGCCGAAACGACGTGCAGGCAAGCGTGCGCCACGACGACAACGAACAGTTCGGCGGGCATTCGACCGGCAGCCTCGCGTGGGGCATCGACCTGTCGCACGGCTTGCGCGTCTCCGCCAGCGCCGGCAACGCATTCAAGGCCCCGACCTTCAACGAGTTGTACTTCCCGTTCTACGGCAACCCGGACCTGTCGCCGGAAACCTCGGACAGCTTCGACATCGGCCTGGGGCAGCGCCACGACGCATGGCATTGGCAGCTCGATGCCTACCAGACGCGCATCGACGACCTGATCGTCTACGACAGCACCTTGTTCATGGCGAACAACCTCGAACAGGCGCGCATTCGCGGCGCCGAACTCACGGCCGGCACGACGCTGGGCGGCTGGGACATCACCGGCGCGGCGAGCTGGCTCGACCCGCGCAACCGCAGCCGGACCAACGACAGCGAGAACTACGACAAGCTCCTGCCGCGTCGTGCGCAGAAGACCGCGCGCCTGGACGTCGATCGCGCATTCGGTGATTGGCGCATCGGGGCCACGGTGATCGGCGAAGGCCGTCGCTTCGACGACGTCGCCAACACGCTCGAAGTCGCCGGCTTCTCCACGCTCGACCTGCGCGCCGAGTGGCGCGTGGCCGATGCCTGGACGCTGCAGGCGCGCGCGAGCAACGTGTTCGACCACGACTACGAGACGTCTGCGTATTACGCGCAGGCTGGTCGCGAATACGGGTTGACCTTGCGGTATTCGCCTGATTGAACAAGACCGTGGGCGCGGCAATAAGGCCGCGCCCACGGCCGTTCACGACGTGAGTCAGATTCACGTCAATCCGCCACTTGCGGTCTCCCCGACGGGCCGAACCCTCTTTGCGGCGCCGTCCAGTCGCATCGAGGGTAGCGTTCCGATACCGACGTTCACTGCCACCCGCTGACCGGCCCGCGCGCCGCGAGCCGTGCTCCTTTGCATGCGAGATCACTCGCACGCGAGGGCGCCATGTTCAAGGTCAACAATCTCATCGTCAGCCTGATCCCCGGCGCGAAGCTCGACATCAACGAGTGCGGCAATTGTTCGCCCGACACGCACTGCAACGGGTGTACGAACCAGTACAGCGATTGTCCCGGAGGCTGCAGCAACCAACGCTCCGACTTCAGCGAACACTGCCCGCCGCAGTTCGAGGATCCCGCCGAACTCGTGAAACTCGAAGCTCTCCTCGAGCAGGCGCTCGTTCGGGTTCGCGCGCGCCACCGTGAACGCGCCACCCTGCGGCCGCGTTCGCTCCAGGAATCCGATGCCCTCATCGAGCGGCTGCAGGCAACACTGAAGGAAGTCGACGCCCTCAAGCCCGTGCAGGCCGACAAGCCTGAGGTAACGGTGATTCCGCCCGCCGGCATGTTCCGCGTCCGCGATCTGTTGATCAGCGTCCTGAAACCTTTCGACACAGCCGCCGACTCGGGTTGCCCGGGCTGTACGTGCGTCGCGGGCTGCTCGGGGGCGACCGGTTGCACAAACGCGTCGACCAGGGAAGATTTCGATCCAATGGAAGAGCGCGAGCGCTTCGAGCTCCAGGCGTTGCTCGGCCACGTCACCATCGCCACCGGTGTGAATGGCGCGGCGCGCGCGCCGACCACGAGCGCGGAGATCACCGCGTTGCGAGCGGCGCTGCAGGATGCGATCGCCCGGCTTGAGCGCGTCCGTGCACTGTCAGGCGAACAGAAGCGTTGAATCTGCTGGACGCCACGTTCCGCACGAGCGCCGCCTTCGAACTCGTGCAGTTCGAGCGCATGGCGACGACCGAGCAGCGCACCCTCGCAGGGTTGCGCAATGATCCTGAGTGTTTCGGTGTCCTGAAGCCAGCGCGCGACGGCGAAGACATGAAGGCCGTCTGCCTGCGCACCGCACTGCTGTGGCTGTCGCTACGCACGCCCGGCGCGCTGCCGCGATGCCTGCTCGATCCGGACGAAGGTGTCGCCAACGCCGCAGTCGCACGCCTCGTGCTGGACCACATCATCGAGATCGAGACCGAGCGCGGGTTCGTTGGTGGTGCCGCGTGGTGTCCCATCGAACGCCCGGACGCAAATCTCGTCGGCGAAGGCGTCATCGGGCGCCTGTCGCTGGATGCGCTTCGATACGCGGCCGCGTTGCGCCTGCACGATCCGCTGGTGTTGTCCTCCCGCCTGTACGACTACTTCCGGCTGCCGCAGACGCCGGAGATCGTTTCGTCGCTCGGCGAGGCAGCCGAACGCGCGGGAATCTGGCGACTCGCGCCGCCGCTGGAGTGGTCCACGTCGACGACCGAATACTGGCGCTATTTCTCACGCCGAGGGGCCCCGCCCGCGCGCTGCAAAGCATATGTCAGCCCGATGCCGTCTGCTTTCGTCGAGGTCTTCGAACGATTGATGAAGGTGTTCGATGCGCTGCCGGTGTGTGGCTTCAAGATCGGGTCGGACACCGAGCAGCTACTTAGGCCCGACAAATGCGTGGTCTATCTCCCGGATCGAAAGGCGCTCGAGGAGTTGTGCGCCGCGTTGTCGCCGATCGTTGCAACGCTGCCTGCGCATGGCGTTCCCTTCACGGCGGCGCTGGAATCGCGTGGCGTTCTGTCCTGGGGAGCAGACCCACCCCGGGATGACGCGCGCCTTCCTTGGCAAGGTCCCAGCTGGCGTCGATGGATCACCGATCGTCTTGCCGTGACCTTGTGCGGTGGCGCCCGCCTGGCCGAATCGCCGCTGCAATTCGCGCTGGAGCGCCTGCGGCTCGAGGGCGTCGACACGACCACGTGGGCGCCCCTCGACCCGGGGGTCCATCCCGCTCATGCGTGAGTCGTTGGCCGAAGCGCTGGTCCTTCACCCCGACGTCCGGGTCACGCCGGTGTCCGCGCTCGACCCCAGCGTGCGCGACCAACTGGCCGAGGACGCACACAGCGTGCAGAGCCGAGTCCGGAGCCGCGCGACATCCCGAACGCTCGATGCGGCGGGCGCCGAACTGCTCAATGCGTTCGGCACCCCAACCACGGTGGCGGATGCCATTGTCGACTTCGCGCTGCGCCACGCGCTCGATCCGAGGCAAGTCCTGATGGAGGCCTATCCCCTGCTTCGGCAGTGCAGGCGAGAGGGGGTGCTGGTTGCCCCCGGAGAGTCCGGTGCCAACGCACTCGCTCCGACCCTGTCGCGCGGCGGTGCATTCGACGTGTTGCATTGCGTGCAGTCGCTGGAAGACGTTGAGGTTTATTGCACGGGATCGGACGGGGGCGGCACGGCAGCATTGAAGATCGCCCGTCCAGGCGTAGATCGGAATGCGGCATTCGACCGCGAGCGCGCAATGCTGGCGCATGCCGACGGCTGCTGCGTGCCGAGACTGATCGAAGCGGGCACTTGGGAGGGTCGCGACTTCCTGCGACTGGAATGGATCGAGGGCCGAGATCCGCTGCACTGGGCAAAGGAGGCCTCGCTGCCTGCGCGCGTCACCTTAGGCGTTGCGATCCTCCGCGCCTGCGCCGCGTTGCACGATCGAGACATCGTCCATGGCGACATTCATGCGGGCAACGTCCTGGTCGATGCTGATGGCATGGCGACCATTCTCGATTTCGGACTGGCGCGCGTGGTGTCGGCGCACGCCGGAACAGTCCCTCGCGGAGGAAATGCGCTCTATTTCGAACCGGAGTACGCGCAGGCCAAGCTAGCCGGTGCGCCGCCACCGGCCGCCACATTTCGTAGCGAACAATATGCCTTGGCCGTGCTCGTGTACCGTTTGCTCTTCGACAAATTCCCGATCGCGTTGTCGATCGACCAGCAGCGCGCCTGGGAGGAAATCGCGACGACGCCGCCGATCGGGGTGGGCTTGGGCGGGGTCGATTTTCGACGAGACGCCGATGCGATATTCGCGCGAGCACTGAACAAGGATCCGGCTGAGCGCTTCGACGACCTGCATGCATTCGCATGCGCGCTGGAAGGCTTGGCGACATGCGCGGGCGAATCGGCCCTGACCGATGCCGCCGTCACGGGGGACGACGAATCGCGTGCGTTCATCGACAGCATCCTGAAACGATACGACTGGGACAGTCCGCTGCTGGAAGGACCGTGGCCTCGCGACGCCACGGCCTCGGTAGCGTTTGGCGCCGCCGGGATTGCGCTGATGCACTTGCGCGTTGCGTTGCGTCGCGAAGATCCGCGCTTGTTGGCGCTCGCCGATGCGTGGGCGTGCCGGGCCGTGCGGGAATCGCATACGCCCACCGCCTTCGAAAGCGCGGACCTCGATCTCACGCAGCGCACGGTGGGCCTTGCATCGCCGCTACATGCGCATGGCGGTCCGCACACCGTCGCTGCGTACGTGGCGATCGCGCGACGGGATCGCAATGCACTCCGCGTGGCGATCGAAGCGTTCATCGCGTCCACCCACCAGCCGGCTCAGGGACTTGACGCTACCGTGGGGATTGCAAGTGTCCTTCTAGGCTGCGCGAATTTGCGCGAACAGCTCGTGCGCAACGCATTGCCCGTACCCACCACGCTAGATGGCCGAGGTGGCGAATTGCGTAGATCGCTCTGGCGCGCCCTGCGCGACGCGCTTCCCGGTGACTCCAAGGGACCTTCCTACTTCGGCATCGCACACGGTTGGGCGGGAATCCTTTACGCCACGCTCCGCTGGGATACGGCACAGGATCAATGTTCGCTCGCTGGCGTGCGCGAGGCGTGCGATGCATTGGCGGGCTACGCGCAGCCCTGGGGGCTAAACGCTTTGCGCTGGCCGCGGGGCGCCGGATCTGCGGAACGCTCGGCCTTCTGGACGGGCTGGTGTCATGGATCGGCTGGCTACGTGCACCTCTGGCTCGCCGCATGGCGCGCATTCGGCGATGAGGACTACAAGGCGCTGGCGCGCGGCGCGGCGCGCCATGCCGCTTCCGATCCGCATGCCGTCGGGCAGTTGTGCTGCGGGACGACCGGCCAAGCCTACGCGTTGCTGGACATGCACCGCAGCGAGCCGTCCGCGGAATGGCGCGATGCGGCGCGCGATCTTGCAAACCGTGCCATCGCAGCGTCCGGATCGGCAAAGTTGACGGCTCACAGCCTGTACAAGGGCGAGATCGGGACTGCGATCCTCGCCGCCGAACTGGACGACCCTTCCGGCGCCCATTTCCCCTTTTTCACCGCGTGAGCAAACGCGCTCGCGTCATTCCACCGTCACCGACTTGGCGAGGTTGCGCGGCTTGTCCACGTCCGTGCCGCGCGCGAGCGCCGCGTGGTACGCCAGCAACTGCACCGGGATCGCATGCACGATCGGCGAGAGCACGCCGACGTGGCGCGGGGTGCGGATCACGTGCACCGCTTCGGATTCGCCGAACTGGCTGTCGGCGTCGGCGAACACGAACATCTCGCCGCCGCGCGCGCGCACCTCCTGGATGTTCGACTTCACCTTTTCCAGCAGCTTGTCGTTCGGCGCGATCACCACCACCGGCATGTCGCTGTCCACCAGCGCGAGCGGGCCGTGCTTGAGTTCGCCCGCCGGATACGCCTCGGCGTGGATGTACGAGATTTCCTTGAGCTTGAGCGCACCCTCGAGCGCGATCGGATAGTGCATGCCGCGGCCGAGGAACAGCGCGTGCTGCTTGCCCGCGAATTTCTCGGCCCACGCCACGATCTGCGGTTCCAGGTTCAGCGCGTGCTGCACGCTGCCCGGCAACTGGCGCAGACATTCGAGATGCCCCTGCTCCAGTTCGGCATCCATCGCGCCGCGCAGCTTGGCGAGCGTGCAGGTCAGCGTGAACAACGCGACGAGCTGCGTGGTGAAGGCCTTGGTCGAGGCCACGCCGATTTCCGCACCGGCGCGCGTGTAGTACACCAGCTTGCTGGCGCGCGGGATGGCGCTCTCGGGCACGTTGCAGATCGACAGCGTGCGTTCGTGGCCCAGCGACTTGGCGTACTTCAGCGCTTCCATCGTGTCGAGCGTTTCGCCCGACTGCGAGATGGTGACGACCAGCTGCTTCGGGTTGGCGACGACCTGGCGATAGCGATACTCGCTGGCGATGTCGACCGCGCACGGGATGCCGACGATCGATTCGATCCAGTAACGCGCCACCAGCCCGGCGTAGTAGCTCGTGCCGCACGCGAGGATCTGCACGGCTTCCACGTCGCGCATCAACGCATCGGCGCCGTCGCCGAACAGCGAGGCCGAGAAACCGTTGTTGTCGATCACCGCTTCGATGGTGTCGGCCACGGCGCGGGGCTGCTCGTGGATTTCCTTCTGCATGAAGTGGCGGTACGGGCCGAGTTCCAGCGAGGCCAGCGACACGTCGGAGACGTGCACTTCGCGCTCGATCGGCTGGCCGTCGGCGTCGAACACGCGCACGCTGTCGCGCGTGAGTTCGGCGGTGTCGCCTTCTTCCAGGAAGATTACCCGGCGCGTGGACGTCACGATGGCCGAGACGTCGGACGCGACGAAGTTCTCGCCGTCGCCCAGGCCCACCAGCAGCGGGCAGCCCATGCGCGCGGCGACCATGCGGTCGGGATCGCGCTTGTCGATCACCGCGATCGCGTACGCGCCGTGCAGTTCGCGCACGGCCTTCTGCAGCGCGCCCAGCAGGTTTTCGCCCTGCGCGCGGTAGTAGTGGATCAGGTGCGCGATGACTTCGGTATCGGTCTGCGATTCGAACTCGTACCCGAGCGCGCGCAGGCGATCGCGCTGCTGCTCGTGGTTCTCGATGATGCCGTTGTGCACCAGCGCCAGTTCGTTGTGGCTCACGTGCGGGTGCGCGTTGCCTTCGGTGACGCCGCCGTGCGTGGCCCAGCGCGTGTGGCCGATGCCCAGGCGCGAGGCGAAGTGTTCGGCCTGCGCGGCCGCTTCCATTTCCGACACGCGCCCGGTGCGGCGCACGCGACGCACGTCGTGCGAGTTGGCGTCGACCACGGCGATGCCGGCCGAGTCATAGCCGCGGTATTCCAGCCGCTTGAGCCCTTCGATCAGGACCGGGACCACATCGCGATTCGCGATCGCACCAACGATGCCGCACATGTAGGGGGACACTCCTGGAAGTCGTTCGTAGTTTACGGGGCCCGCGACGCGCCAAGCTCTGCAGGCACTGTCCGCCGTCCGCCGTCGTGTCCGCGTGGACACCCGGACAGATGCGGACGTGCCCTTGCAAATCAAGGCCTTGCAGCTGGCACGAACCGTGCTTCCTTGTGGGTAGTGCCCTTTGCGAGCCCGACCCGCCCCATGAGCATCCGCGACACCTCCGGACAGGATCGTCCCCTCTCCCCGCCCCCCGCGTCGTCGTCCACCGGCCGCCGCCTGCCGCCGCTGAAGAAGTCGTGGCTCATCGGCGGCGCCGCCGGCGTCGGCCTGCTGCTGATGATCGGCTGGGTCGCCACCGGCTGGAGCGCCGGCAACCGCTCGGTCGATTCGTCACGCGTGCGCATCGCGGAAGTCACGCGCGGCGACCTCGTGCGCGACATCTCCGCCGACGGTCGCGTCATCGCCGCCAACAGCCCGGTGCTGTACGCGATCGCGGGCGGCACGGTCACGCTGAAAGTCGTTGCCGGCGACAAGGTCACCAAGGACCAGCCGCTCGCCGAGATCGACAGCCCCGAATTGCGGAGCCAGCTCGCGCAGGAAGAAGCCACGCTCGCCAGCCTGGAAGCCGAAGCCAGCCGCGCCGGCCTGGATGCGGAACTCGCGCGCGCCAACGCCCGCAAGCTGCTCGACCAGGCCAACATCGATCGCCAGGCCGCGGTGCGCGACCTCGAGCGCAACCAGAAGGCCTACGAAGGCGGCGCCGTCGCGCAGGTCGACGTGGCGCGCGCGCAGGACTCGCTGAAGAAGGCCGACATCGGCCTGTCGCATGCGAAGAGCGATCTCTCGCTGACGGGCCAGGGCGCGGGCCTGGATACGCGCAACAAGAAGCTGCTCGCCGATCGCCAGCGCGCGGTCGTGGTGGAACTGCAGCGCCAGGTCGCGCGCCTCACGCTGCGTGCGCCGTTCGATGGCCAGGTGGGCCAGGTGCAGGTGGCGCAGCGCGCCAACGTCGCGCAGAACGCGCCGGTGCTGAGCGTCGTCGACCTGTCCGAGTTCGAAGTCGAGATCAAGGTGCCGGAAAGCTTCGCGCGCGACCTCGGCATCGGCATGCCCGCGCAGATCCGCAACGCGGGCGGCGATCCGTTCGCCGCGCAGGTAGCCGCCGTGTCGCCGGAAGTCGTGAATGGCGAAGTCACTGCGCGCCTGCGCTTCGCCGGCAAGCAGCCGCCGGGCCTGCGCCAGAACCAGCGCCTGTCCGCGCGCATCGTGATGGACACGCGCAAGAACGTGCTGCAGGTCGAACGCGGTCCGTTCGTCGACGAAGGCGGCGGCCGCAGCGCATGGGTCATGGACGGCGACACCGCCATCAAGCGTCCGGTGCGCGTCGGCACCAGCAGCCTGAGCGCGGTGGAACTGCTCGACGGCGTCAAGGAAGGCGACCGCATCGTGGTCTCCGGCAGCGACCAGTTCGGCGACGCGGAACGCATCTCCATCCACTAACGACGCAACGTTTTTCCTCCCCCAAGCATCCCGATCCCCGCTTCCACCAAATCCGAATCCGTCAGAAGGAACACCGTCATGCTCGACATGCGCCAGGTCACCAAGGTCTACCGCACCGAACTCGTCGAAACCCACGCGCTGCGTTCGCTCGACCTGCATGTGCGCGAAGGCGAGTTCGTCGCCGTCACCGGCCCCTCGGGCTCGGGCAAGACGACGTTCCTCAACATCGCCGGCCTGCTGGAATCCTTCACCGGCGGCGAATACCACCTGGATGGCGAAGACGTGAGCGGCCTGTCGGACGACGCGCGCTCCAAGCTGCGCAACCAGAAGATCGGCTTCATCTTCCAGAGCTTCAACCTCATCCCCGACCTCAACCTGTTCGACAACGTCGACGTCCCGCTGCGCTACCGCGGCATGAACGCCGCCGAGCGCAAGAAGCGCATCGAAGATGCGCTGGGCCGCGTGGGCCTGGGGTCGCGCATGAAGCACTTCCCCGCCGAACTCTCGGGCGGCCAGCAGCAGCGCGCGGCCATCGCGCGTGCGCTCGCCGGCACGCCGCGCCTGCTGCTCGCCGACGAACCCACGGGCAACCTGGATTCGCAGATGGCGCGCGGCGTGCTCGAGCTGCTCGAGGAAATCAACGCCGCCGGCACCACGATCGTGATGGTCACGCACGATCCGGAACTGGCCGCGCGCGCGCAGCGCAACGTGCACATCGTCGACGGCATGGCCACCGACCTGTCGGTCGAACCGAGCCTGATCCGCGTGGCCGCGGCCTCGCTCGCCGAATCCTGAGGAGGCAACGCCATGTTCGCCTACTACTTCGACCTCGCGTTGCGCAGTTTCCGGCGCAATCGCGTGCTCACCGCGCTGATGGTGCTGGCGATCGCGCTGGGCATCGGCGCCAGCATGACCACGCTCACCGTCTTCCACGTGCTGTCGGGCGATCCGATCCCGCAGAAGAGCGCGAAGCTCTTCATCCCGCAGCTGGATCCGCAAAGCATGGACGGCTACACCCCGGGCGAGGAACCCGACGACCAGGTGACGCGCTACGACGCCGAACAGCTGCTGCGCGAAGCCAAGGGCGATCGCCAGGCGCTGATGACCGGCGGCGGCGTGGCCGTGCAACCCGAGCGCGCGGGCCTGGAACCCTTCGCGCTCGATGCGCGCTACACCTCGGCGGACTTCTTCCCGATGTTCGAGCCGCCCTTCCTCGCCGGCAGCGGCTGGAACAAGGCGCAGGACGACGCGCACGACCGCGTGGCGGTGATCACGCGCAAGCTCGCCGAAAAGCTGTACGGCACCGTGCAGGCGGTTGGCAAGACCCTGCGCATGGACGGCACCGACTTCCGCGTCGTCGGCGTGATGGAGGACTTCCGCCCGAAGCCGAAGTTCTACGACCTCAACTCCGATCGCTACGGCGAAGCCGAACAGATCTACCTGCCCTTCACCACGTCGCGCGACCTCAAGATGGGCCGCAACGGTTCGATGGACTGCTGGGACGACCACAAGGATGGCGAGGACGATCCGGAAGGCGAAACCGGCGTCAACGCACCGTGCACCTGGATGCAGTACTGGGTGCAGCTGGACACGCCGGAAAAGGCCGAGGCGTACAAGCGCTACCTCACCAACTATTCCGACAACCAGCACGCCGCGGGCCGCTACGCGCGTCCGACCAACGTGCGCCTGCGCAACGTGATGGAGTGGCTGGACTTCAGGAATGTCGTCCCGAGCGACGTGCGCCTGCAGGTGTGGCTCGCCTTCGGCTTCCTTGCGGTGTGCCTGCTCAACACGGTCGGCCTGCTGCTCGCCAAGTTCCTGCGTCGCTCCGGTGAAATCGGCGTGCGTCGCGCGCTCGGTGCCTCGCGCCGCGCGATCTTCGCGCAGTGCCTGGTGGAAGCCGGCACGGTCGGTCTTGCCGGCGGCGTGCTGGGCCTGGGCCTTGCGATGCTCGGCCTGTGGGCCGTGCGCCAGCAGCCGGTCGGTTACGCGGACCTCGCGCACCTGGATCCGACCATGTTCCTCGCTACGTTCGCGCTGGCCGTCATCGCCAGCGTGCTCGCCGGGCTCGTGCCCGCCTGGCATGCGTGCCAGGTGACGCCCGCCGTCCAACTCAAGTCGCAGTAAGGGAGCCCGCCATGGAACTCCGCCCCATCCTTTCCACGCTCCGCCGGCACAAGACCGCGGCCTCCCTCATCGTGCTGGAGATCGCCCTGAGCTGCGCGATCATCTGCAACGCGTTGTTCCTGATCAGCCAACGCCTGGAGGCGATCAACCGCACCAGCGGCTTCGACGAGACGCACATCGTGCGCGTGCAGGCCGGTGGCATCGGCACGAACGACAACGCCGGCGCGCTCACGCAGAGCGACCTGGCGGCCCTGCGCGCGCTGCCCGGCGTCAAGGACGCCACGGTGACCAACCAGGTGCCCTTCAACAACAGTTCCTGGAACAGCAGCGTCAACCTGACGAAGGAACAGACGCACCAGAACCTCAACGCCACCGTCTACATGGGCGACGTGCAGTTCGTCGGCACGATGGGCCTGAAGATCGTCGCCGGCCGCAACTTCACGCCCGAAGACGTCGTGACGTGGGAGGACATGGACAAGCCGAACAGCAAGGTCCAGCCGCACGTGGCGATCCTGACGCGCGCGACGGCCGACAAGCTGTGGCCCGGCGAAAACCCGATCGGCAAGCAGTACTACAGCTGGGGCGACGAACCCACGCGCGTGGTCGGGATCATCGAGCACATGGTGCGCCCCAACAACAACGGCGGTTTCGGCGAGTTCGAATACGCGCAGCTGTTGCCGGTGCGCGTGCCCTACACGGTCGGCGGCAACTACGTGCTCCGCGTGGACGATCCGGGCCAGCGCCAGGCCACGCTCGCCGCGGCGGAAAAGACGTTGCTCGGCAACGCCAACAACCGCCTGGTCACCGAGAAGCAGACGATGGAAGAGATGCGTTCCGATTTCTTCCGCGGCGATCGTTCGATGGCGTGGATGCTGTCGGCGGTGATCGTGGCGCTGCTGATCGTCACCGCGCTCGGCATCGTGGGCCTGGCCAGCTTCTGGGTGCAGCAGCGCACGCGGCAGATCGGCGTGCGGCGCGCGCTGGGCGCGACGAAGGGCCAGATCCTGCGCTACTTCCAGACCGAGAACTTCCTGCTCGCCACGCTCGGCATCGTGCTCGGCATGGTCCTGGCCTTCGGCATCAACCAGATGCTGATGGGCAAGTACGAACTGCCGCGCCTGCCGATCCTGTACCTGCCGATCGGCGCGGTGGTGCTGTGGCTGCTGGGCCAGGTGTCGGTGTTCGGTCCCGCGCGGCGCGCCGCCGCGGTGCCGCCGGCCGTGGCCACGCGTTCCGTCTGACACACCTCCCCCACGGGGTGTCTCCTGCGCCGCCTCCGGGCGGCGCAGTCCTTTCACGATCGCCCAGCCTGTACGCTTCGCACATGCCCACGATCCTCGTCATCGACGACAACCCCGCGGTCGCCACGGCGCTCGAAACGCTGTTCTCGCTGCACGACCTGGACACGCGGTCGGTCACCACGCCGGACGACGGCCTGGCGCTGCTCGCGCGCGAAGCCATCGACCTCGTCGTGCAGGACATGAACTTCCACGCCGACACGACGTCGGGCGAGGAAGGCGTGGCGTTGTTCAGCGCGATCCGCGAGCGCCATCCGGACTTGCCGGTCATCCTGCTCACCGCGTGGACGCACCTGGAATCCGCGGTCGACCTGGTGAAGGCCGGCGCCGCCGATTACCTGGCCAAGCCGTGGGACGACCGCAAGCTGCTGGCCACGGTCAACAACCTGCTGGAACTCGCGCAGACGCGCGACGAACTGCAACGCCACAAGCGTGGCGAACGCCGGCGTCGCGATGCGTTGCTGCGCGAGTACGACCTGCGCGGTCTCGTGTTCGCCGACGCGGCAAGCGAAGCGTTGCTGACGCTGGCGTGCCAGGTCGCGCGTTCCGATCTTCCCGTGCTGGTCAGCGGACCGAACGGCACCGGCAAGGAAAAGTACGCCGAGATCATCCACGCCAACTCCGCCGTGCGGAACGGCCCCTTCGTCGCGGTGAACTGCGGCGCGTTGCCGGGCGAGCTGATCGAAGCGGAATTGTTCGGTGCCGAAGCCGGCGCCTATACCGGTGCGAACAAGGCGCGCGAAGGCAAGTTCGAAGCCGCCGACGGCGGCACGCTGTTCCTCGACGAGATCGGCACGCTGCCGCTCGCAGGGCAAGTGAAGTTGCTGCGCGTGCTGGAGACCGGCCGCTTCCAGCGCTTGGGCAGCAACCGCGAGCGCGAAGTCAAAGTGCGCGTGGTCAGCGCGACCAACGCGGACCTGCCGGCGTGCATCGCCGCCGGGCAATTCCGCGAAGACCTGTTCTACCGCCTCAATGCGATCGAACTGAAACTGCTCCCGCTCGCGCAGCGGCCCGACGACATCCTGCCGCTCGCGCGCCATTTCCTGCCGCAGGGCAAGCGCCTGGGCGACGGTGCGGAGCGTGCGTTGCTCGCGCATGCGTGGCCGGGCAACGTGCGCGAATTGCGCAACACGCTGCAACGCGCGGCGTTGCTGGCGCGCGGCGACGAGATCACCGCGAACGAACTCGGCCTGCCGGTGCCGGCGGATTCGACCAACAATGTCGCCGCCGCCGACGAACCCGACCGCGCCGCGATCGAATCGGCGCTGGATCGCGCGAACGGCGTGCTCGCGCAGGCGGCCGCAGAACTCGGCATGTCGCGGCAGGCGCTGTACCGCAGGCTCGACCGCCTCGGGATCAAGCGTGACTGACGACGCGCGCCCCGCGGCCAGCAAACCGGTCACGCACCTGCGTGAACACCGGGGCTGGGCGCGGCGCCTGCCGTTGGCGACCACGGTGACGGTGCTCGCCGCCGCGTACATGGTCGCGGCCGCATCGCTGGCGTTGTGGTTCCTCACGGTGCTCGACAATCCGTGGCAGGCGATCGCGCTGGCTGCGCTCGTGTTGCTGCCGGTGCTCTGGTACCACGTGCGGCGCGCGTTCGGGCCGATGCATGCGTTGTTCCGCGCGCTGAGCGGCACCGTCGCCAGTTATCGCGACGGCGACTTCGGGTTCGGCCTGTCGTGGAAGGGCTCGGTGGACCTGGAGGAGCTGGTCGCCGCGCACAACCACCTCGGCGATGCGTTGCGCGACCAGCGCCTGGCGCTCGTGCAGCGCGAGCTGCTGCTCGACACGATGGTGCAGCACACGCCGGTGGCCATGATGCTGGTCGACCCGCATCGCCGCATCGTCCACGCCAACCTCGCCGCGCGGAAGTTGCTGGGCGAAGGACGCAAGCTCGAAGGCCAGTCGTTCGAAGACCTGCTGGCGCGCTCGCCGGAGGCCTTGCGCGAAGCCTTGCAGCGCGGCGGTGACGGCATGTTCACCGTCGGCGAGGACGACAGCGAAGAGATCTACCACCTCGCGCGCCGCGCGTTCCGGTTGAACGGCCGCAAGCACGAACTCATCCTGCTGCGCCAGCTCACCGCGGAATTGCGGCGCCAGGAAGTGCAGACGTGGAAGAAGGTCATCCGCGTCATCAGCCACGAGTTGAACAACTCGCTGGCGCCGATCGCCTCGCTCGCGCATTCCGGCGCGGAACTGCTCAAGCGCGGCCAGCTGGAACGGCTGCCGAATGCACTGGCCACGATCGAGGATCGCGCACGGCATCTCGAAGGCTTCATCCGCGACTACGCACGGTTCGCCAAGTTGCCGGCGCCGCGCCTGGAAGCCGTGGACTGGAAGCGCTTCGTCGCGCAGCTGCGTTCGCAGGTGGAATTCGTGTACGACGGCCCGGCCGAAGCGGGCATCGGCCGCTTCGATGCGGCGCAGCTGGAGCAGTGCCTGCTCAACCTGCTCAAGAACGCGCACGAATCAGGATCGTCCCCGCGTGAAGTGGTGCTGGGGCTGAAGCACCTTCCGGGCTCGTGGCGCATCGAAGTGCTCGATCGCGGCACCGGCATGAACGAAGCGGTGCTCGCGAATGCGTTGTTGCCGTTCTATTCGACGAAGCGCCACGGTACCGGGCTGGGCCTCGCGCTTGCACGCGAGATCGCGGAAGCGCATGGCGGCCGCATCGCGCTGTTGAATCGCGACGGCGGCGGCCTGTGCGTGGCGATGGTGTTGCCCGACGCGGTCTGACGCGTCAGTCCTTCGGCTTCTTCACCGGCCGCTGCCACGCCTCGATCGTTTCCTGCTTGCCGCGCGCGATCGTCAGCTTGCCGTCGGGGGCGCGCTTGGTGATCACGGAGCCCGCACCGATCGTCGCGTCCTTGCCGATCGTCACCGGCGCGACGAGCGCGCTGTTGGATCCGATGAAGGCGCCGTCCTCGATCGTGGTCGTCGACTTGTTCACGCCGTCGTAGTTGCAGGTGATCGTGCCGGCGCCGATGTTCACCGCGCTGCCGACGACCGCATCGCCGAGGTAGGTCAGATGATTGGCCTTGCTGCCGACGCCGAGCTTCGCGTTCTTGGTCTCGACGAAGTTGCCCACGTGCACGCCGTCGGCCAGCACGGTGCCGGGGCGCAGGCGCGCGAACGGGCCGATGGTGACCGCGCCTTCCGTGCGCGCGCCGTCGAGGTCGCAATGCGCGCGCACTTCGGTGCCCGAGGCCAGCACGACGTCCTTGATGCGGCAGAACGGGCCGATGCGCACGCCGTCGCCCAGCATCACGCGGCCTTCGAACACCACGTCGACATCGATCTCGACATCCTGGCCCACGTACACCTCGCCGCGGATGTCCACGCGCGCCGGGTCGGCGAACCGCGCGCCTTCCACGCACAGCGCGCGCACCTGGCGCAACTGGAACGCGCGTTCGAGCTGGGCGAGCTGCCAGGGATCGTTGGCGCCTTCGGTTTCCAGCGGGTCGGTGGCAATCACGATTTCCGCGGCGCTGAATTCCTGCGCGGCTTCGCGGAACACATCGGTGAGGTAGTACTCGCCCTGCGCGTTGTCGTTGGACACGCGCGCCAGCCAGCGCTTGAGCGCGGTGGATTCGGCGGCGATGACGCCGGTGTTGACCAGGCGGATCGCACGCTGGTCGTCGTCGGCGTCCTTGTGTTCGATGATCGAGGCGACGCGGCCTTCGGCGTCGCGCAGGATGCGGCCGTAGCCGGCGGGATCGGGGAGTTCGGCGGCGAGCACGGACAGGCGCCCCGGCGCTTCGAGCAGGCGACGCAAGGTCTGCGCGGTGATCAGCGGCACGTCGGCGTACAGCACGAGGACGTGCGCACCATCGGGCACGTTGGCCATCGCCTGCTGCACCGCGTGCGCGGTGCCGAGTTGCTGCGCCTGTTCGGCCCACACGAGGTCCGGCTGGTCGGCGAAGACCTTGAGCACCTGGTCGCCGCGATGCCCGTACACCACGTGCACGCCGGCGGGCGACAGGCTGCGCGCGGTGGCGATCACCTGCGCGAGCATCGGCTTGCCGCCGATCTTCTGCAGCACCTTGGGCAGGCTCGATTTCATGCGCTTGCCTTCGCCGGCAGCGAGGATGACAACGTGCAGGGGAGCGCTCATCGGGCGTGCAGGTCCTTGGGGCATGGCGGTCGCGTTGCCGGATTCTAGCGGCGCGCGCTGCTAGGATGCGTCGCCTTCCCATCACGCGGTGCCCGATGACCCTGGGTCGACACGCACGCCACTACCTGTTGATCGGCGGGCTCCAATGGCTCGTCGACTGGGGCGTGATGGTGCTCCTGAGCAACTGGGGCATGGCGGTGGAACTGGCCAACATCCTCGGCCGCGTGGCCGGCGCGATGCTCGGCTACTGGCTCAATGGCAAGCTCACCTTCGCCGGCGACGAGACCGAGGTCGGCCGCACGCAGCTGGTGCGCTTCATCGTGATGTGGATCGGCACGACGACGGTCAGCACGCTCTCCATGGGCGTGATCGACGACCACCTGGGCTTGAAGTGGGCGCAGCTGGCAAAGCCGGCGGTCGAGGGCGTGCTGGGAGTGGTGGGGTTCCTGCTCTCGCGGCACTGGGTCTACAAGAAGTAACCGCGCAAACGAAAAACGCCGGCGCGAGGCCGGCGTCGTTCGATGTCGCATGCAGCGTGCGATCAGTGCTTGAGCGTCTTGCGCAACCGCTCCAGCGCCTGCATCTGCACCGTGGCTTCCACCAGGCGCTGCTGCGCCTCGGCGAGTTCCATCGGTTCGCCGCGGCGGGCGAGGATGCGTTCGGCTTCTTCCTTCGCGGTGCGCACGGCGGCTTCGTCGATGTCCGTCGCGCGGATCGCGGTGTCGGCCAGGACCGTCACCACCTGCGGCTGCACCTCGAGGATGCCGCCGGAGATCGCGAAGTCCAGCTTCTCGCCGCCCGGCAGGGTCACGACGACCTTGCCCGGCTTCAGGCGCGTGATCAGCGGGGCGTGCTTCGGCGCGATGCCGAGCTCGCCCAGCTCGCCGGTGGCGACGATCAGTTCGGCTTCGCCGTGGAAGATCTCGGCTTCGGCGCTGACGATGTCGCAGCGGATCGTGGATGCCATCGGGTGTTCCTTCGTTCGTTACAGGGAAGACCGTCGCTTACGCGGCGATCTTCTTCGCCTTCTCGACGGCTTCTTCGATGCCACCGACCATGTAGAACGCCTGTTCCGGCAGGTGGTCCATCTCGCCGTCCACGATCGCCTTGAAGCCGCGGATCGTGTCCTTCAGCGGGACGTACTTGCCCGGCGAACCGGTGAACACTTCGGCGACGTGGAAGGGCTGCGAGAAGAAGCGCTCGATCTTGCGGGCGCGCGACACGGCCTGCTTGTCTTCTTCGGACAGTTCGTCCATGCCGAGGATCGCGATGATGTCCTTGAGCTCCTTGTACTTCTGGAGCGTGGACTGCACGCGGCGCGCGGTGTCGTAGTGTTCGTTGCCGATCACGTTGGGATCGAGCTGGCGCGAGGTGGAGTCGAGCGGATCGACCGCCGGGTAGATGCCCAGCGAGGCGATGTTGCGCGACAGCACGACGGTGGCGTCGAGATGCGCGAACGTGGTGGCCGGCGACGGGTCGGTCAGGTCGTCCGCGGGGACGTACACGGCCTGGATGGACGTGATCGAACCGGTCTTGGTGGAGGTGATGCGTTCCTGCAGCACGCCCATTTCCTCGGCGAGCGTGGGCTGGTAGCCCACCGCCGACGGCATGCGGCCGAGCAGCGCCGACACTTCCGTACCGGCCAGCGTGTAGCGGTAGATGTTGTCGACGAACAGCAGCACGTCCTTGCCCTTGCCCGACGCGTCCTTCTCGTCGCGGAAGTACTCGGCCATCGTCAGGCCGGTGAGCGCGACGCGCAGGCGGTTGCCCGGCGGCTCGTTCATCTGGCCGTACACCATCGCCACCTTGTCGAGGACGTTGGAGTCCTTCATCTCGTGGTAGAAGTCGTTGCCCTCGCGGGTACGCTCGCCCACGCCGGCGAACACGGACAGGCCCGCGTGCGCCTTGGCGATGTTGTTGATCAGTTCCATCATGTTGACGGTCTTGCCGACGCCGGCGCCGCCGAACAGGCCGACCTTGCCGCCCTTGGCGAAGGGGCACATCAGGTCGATGACCTTGATGCCCGTTTCCAGCAGCTCGTTGGCCGCGGCCTGGTCTTCATACGACGGGGCGGCGCGGTGGATTTCCCAATGGTCCGACGCCTGCACGGGGCCGGCTTCGTCGATCGGCGAACCGAGCACGTCCATGATGCGGCCCAGCGTGCCGGCGCCGACCGGCACCGAGATGGCGCGGCCGGTGTTGTCGGCGATCAGGTTGCGCTTCAGGCCGTCGGTCGAACCGAGCGCGATGGTGCGCACGATGCCGTCGCCGAGCTGCTGCTGGACTTCCAGCGTGATCGCGGTGTTCTGCACCTTCAGCGCGTCGTACACGCGCGGCACGCTTTCGCGGGGGAATTCGACGTCGACGACCGCGCCGATGATCTGAACGATCTTGCCCTGGTTCATAGCCTAAGCCTCAGTAGTAACTCGTAATGTCTCTCGGGAAGCGCGCGCGGATCAGACCGCGGCGGCGCCGCCCACGATTTCGGAAATCTCTTGCGTGATCGCTGCCTGGCGCGCCTTGTTGTAGACGAGGTTCAGCGTGCCGATCAGCTTGGTGGCGTTGTCGGACGCGGCCTTCATCGCGACCATGCGCGCGGCATGTTCGGAGGCCACGTTTTCGAGCACCGCCTGGTACACCAGCGATTCGATGTAACGCGTGAGCACGTGCTCCAGCACGGTCTCGGCGTCGGGTTCGTACAGGTAGTCCCAGTCGTGCTTGGCGACCTGCGTCTCCGACGCCTGCAGCGGCAGCAACGCATCGAACGTCGCCTTCTGCGTCATCGTGTTGACGAAGTCGTTGTACGCCAGGAACACCTTGTCGACCGAACCGTCGGTGTAGTGGTCCAGCATCACCTTGATGACGCCCACCAGCTGCTCGACGTGCGGCTGGTCGCCCAGGTGCGTGACCGAGGCCAGCATGCCGACCTTGAGGCGACGGAAGAACACCGACGCCTTCTGGCCGATCGTGACCACGTCGACCTCGACGCCCTGGTCCTGCCACTGGCGGAACTCGCCCAGCAACTTGCGGAACAGGTTGTTGTTCAGGCCGCCGGCCAGGCCGCGGTCGGACGAGACGACGATGTAGCCCACGCGCTTCACGTTCGGGCGCTGCACCAGGTACGGATGGCGGTACTCGGAGTTCGCCTGGGCGAGATGGCCGATCACCTGCTTCATCGCGCGCGCATACGGGCGCGAGGCCTTCATGCGTTCCTGCGCCTTGCGGATCTTGGACGCCGAGACCATTTCGAGCGCGCGCGTCACCTTGCGGGTGTTCTGCACGCTCTTGATCTTGGTTTTGATTTCGCGACCGCCTGCCATCTCTCTCTCCTGCGTCTACGTGCGACCGCTTACCAGGTGCCCGTCGACTTGAAGTCTTCGATGCCCTTCTTGAACGACGCTTCCAGCGTGTCGTTCCAGTCGCCCGAGGCGTTGATCTGCGACAGCGTGTCGCCGAGGGTGTTGGCGAAGTGCGCGTGCAGCGCGGCTTCGAACGCACCGATCTTGTGGATCGCCACGTCGTCCATGTAGCCCTTGTCGACCGCGTAGATCGACAGCGACTGCTCGGCCACCGACATCGGCGCGTACTGCTTCTGCTTCATCAGTTCGGTCACGCGCTGGCCGCGCTCGAGCTGCTTGCGCGTGGCGTCGTCCAGGTCGGAGGCGAACTGCGCGAACGCAGCCAGCTCGCGGTACTGGGCGAGCGCGATGCGGATGCCGCCCGAGAGCTTCTTCATGATCTTGGTCTGCGCCGCGCCACCCACGCGCGACACCGAGATGCCGGCGTTCACGGCCGGGCGGATGCCGGCGTTGAACAGGTCGGTCTCGAGGAAGATCTGGCCGTCGGTGATCGAGATCACGTTGGTCGGCACGAACGCGGACACGTCGCCGGCCTGGGTTTCGATGATCGGCAGCGCGGTGAGCGAACCGGTCTTGCCCTTGACGGCGCCGTTGGTGAACTTTTCCACGTACTCCTCGGACACGCGCGCGGCGCGCTCGAGCAGGCGGGAGTGCAGGTAGAACACGTCGCCCGGGTACGCTTCGCGGCCCGGCGGGCGGCGCAGCAGCAGCGAGATCTGGCGGTAGGCCACGGCCTGCTTCGACAGGTCGTCGTACACGATCAGCGCGTCTTCACCGCGGTCGCGGAAGTATTCGCCCATCGTGCAGCCCGAGTACGGCGCGATGTACTGCATCGCGGCCGATTCGGACGCCGAGGCGGCGACGACGGTGGTGTACGCCATCGCGCCGAACTCTTCGAGCTTGCGCACGATGTTGGCGATGGTGGAGTTCTTCTGGCCGATCGCGACGTAGATGCACTTCACGCCGGAATGCTTCTGGTTGATGATCGCGTCG